>JADGQA010000076.1 GCA_017882185.1 Bacteroidota bacterium | reverse complement strand
GTACACCAAATCGAGTGAAATGCCTGCCCCGGGGCCGGATCGTGTGGAGGAATGTACACAGCAAACACAATGTCGTCGGCGATTGAAGCTATGGGAATGAGCCTGCCGTACTCATCGACTATGGCGGCAGAGGACGACGAGAAGAAACAGAGTGCAGCGGAATCAGCGGCAGTTCTGGCAAACGCAGTGAAAAATCAACTGCTTCCGAGCACTATACTTACACGGAAGGCATTTGAGAATGCGATTGCCGTTGTAATGGCCATAGGGGGATCGACGAACGCGATATTGCACCTGCTCGCCATTGCGCGGGCGGCACATGTACCATTGACGATCGATGATTTTGAGTCAATTCGTGTCCGTGTCCCCGTGCTCTGTGACCTGAAACCTTCAGGTGCGTACGTCGCCACAGAGCTTCACGCCGCGGGAGGAATCCCTCAAGTCATGAAGATCTTGCTATCCCATGGCGTTCTGCACGGTGATGCACTCACCATCTCGGGCAAAACCGTTGAAGAAGTTCTCAAAAATGTCCCTTCCGAACCGCGTAGAGATCAACAAGTAATTCGTTCCTGGAGCAAGCCCTTGTATCCACAAGGTCACCTTGCAATCCTCAAGGGCAATCTTGCCACTGAGGGTGCGGTAGCCAAGATCACAGGGATCAAGAAGCATCAGATTACAGGCAGCGCTCGCGTGTTTGACTCTGAAGAAGAATGCCTACACGCGATACTGTCAAGGGAAATCGTGGCGGGCGATGTCATTGTGATCCGCTATGAAGGCCCCAAGGGAGGTCCTGGAATGCGAGAAATGCTTGCACCAACATCTGCGTTAATCGGTGCCGGCTTGGGTGATTCCGTTGCAGTGATTACCGATGGAAGATTTTCGGGCGGAACCTATGGTCTCGTTGTCGGTCACGTTGCCCCCGAGGCAGCGGTTGGTGGGACGATCGCGCTCGTCGAAGAGGGGGACAGTATCACGATCGATGCGGATCAACGCCTTCTCCAACTGAACGTGTCTGACCAGGAGCTTGCCCGGCGCAAATCGAGCTGGCAGCCAAAGCAACAGAAGTATACGTCGGGGGTGCTCATGAAATACGCCAAGCTTGTCACAAGCAGTAGCCTAGGGGCCGTTACAGACTATGATAACGATTCGCACAACATCTCATTGACAGAGCGCTCCGCAAAACAGGCGGAGCCGCTCGTCCCGCTACAACCATAGCGGGACAACTCAATGAGGTGTATACATTAAAGTTGAAAATGGAGAGGGAGGATCATTCATGTCGGCGAACAAAATAGCACCATCGTCAAAACACTCGTCTCGGCCTATGACCGGAGCAGAGATCTTCGTCCGGAGCCTCATTGCTGAAGGAGTTGAAGTTATTTTCGGCTATCCCGGAGGAGCTATCATCGGCGTCTACGATGCACTCGTCGATCTTTCCGACATTAAGCACGTCCTCGTACGGCACGAACAGGGTGCAACCCATGCGGCTGAAGGATATGCAAAAGCAACGGGAAAACCGGGGGTCGTACTCGTGACCTCAGGTCCCGGGGCTACGAATACCGTAACAGGGATCGCCGATGCATACATGGATTCAATCCCCATTGTTGTGTTCACCGGTCAGGTACCGCTCAAACTCATCGGCAATGATGCCTTTCAGGAAGCCGACATCGTGGGAATTACGCGTCCGATTACCAAACACAGTTATCTTGTACGGGATGTGCGAGAACTCGCGAAGACAATCAAGGAAGCTTTCTATATCGCGACAACAGGAAGACCGGGACCTGTCCTTGTCGATCTGCCAAAGGATGTCATGGCACAGAAGACCGTATTCGACTATCCTGAGACGGTCAAGCTCAGAAGCTACAATCCGGTGGTGGAAGGTCATCTCAAGCAGATCAAGAAAGCTGCCGAACTCATTAATTCGGCAAAACGCCCATTGCTCTACGTCGGAGGAGGCGTGATTCAGTCGAATGCTTCGGATGAGTTAAGGAGTCTGGCAGAGAAAATCCATTGCCCAGTGACAACCACATTGCATGGCCTCGGATCGTTTCCCGAGAACAATCCACTTGCTCTTGGAATGCTCGGCATGCATGGCACATGGTACTCCAATATGGCCGTCGAGTATTGTGATGTATTGATCGCTGTCGGCGCCAGATTCGACGACCGTGTCACCGGCAAGGTCGAGGCATTCGCCGCCGAAGCAAAGAAAATTCACATTGATATCGATCCGTCCGCAATCAGCAAAAACGTTCAGGTGGATGTCCCGATCGTCGGAGATGTGAAGACTGTGCTCAAATCTCTGATTGATCTCGTAGATCCTCTCGAGACAAGTGACTGGCTGAAAACGATCCAACAATGGAAGAAGGAGCACCCTCTTCGCTATGCAACGGGAGATGCTATTCGCGCTCAATACGTGATTCAGAAACTTGGCGAGCTCACCGGCGGCGACGCAATCGTTGTTACCGATGTAGGACAACACCAAATGTGGACGGCACAATTTTTCAACTGGACTCATCCACGTTCACATATCACGTCGGGCGGACTTGGAACAATGGGGTTCTCACTTCCGGCAGCGATGGGAGCGAGTTTCGGGCGAACGGACATGCCGGTGATTTCAGTCTGTGGCGACGGCGGCTTCCAGATGAACAGTCAGGAAATGGCAACGATCGTGGAATATAAACTCCCGATGAAAATATTCATTATCAACAATGGATTTCTCGGCATGGTGAGACAGTGGCAGGAATTGTTTTGGCGGCGGCGTTACTCTCACGTAGAGATCAGCGGACCGGATTTCGTCAAACTCGCCGATGCGTACGGATGCCCCGGGTATCGAGTTGAACATTCTTCTGAGGTCGAAGACGTCATTCGTAAGGCACTCGCGTACAAGGAAGGTCCAGTGCTGGTCGAGTTTGTCGTCGCACGTGAAGACAACGTTTACCCGATGATTCCTGCGGGCCAAACGGTAAAGGAAATGATCGACACCCCGGCGCCTGTCGATCATCCTTCCAACGGCGTCAAGGAAGAATCCATCATGGTCCTTGCGAAGGGATAACATCACAACACATTCAGGTCATTGACTATGGCACAGGTAGAACACTCAAGCAGTGGAGATGGGCACGCAGTTGTCGCCGAACACGTCCAGCGGCATACGATATCCCTGTTGGTCGAAAACAAGTTCGGAGCTTTCAACCGGATTGCAGGCTTGTTTGCCGCGAAGGGGTACAATATTGACAGCCTTTCCGTCGGACCGACCGAAGAAGAAGACACGTCCCGCATGACGATCGTGACGCGCGGGGACGATCAGGTCATAGAACAAATCATGAAGCAACTCAACAAGCTTATCGATACGATCAAGGTCGTTGACCTAACGTTCGAAAGCTTCGTCGAGCGAGAGCTCGTATTAATCAAAGTCCAATCGACTCCGACCTCCCGTCCGGAGATCATGCAGATTGCAGAAATCTTTCGGGCAAAGGTGGTGGACATCAGCCCGAAGTCGTTGACGCTTGAAGCAACAGGAGGACAACAGAAAGTGGATGCCATCATCAAGATGTTGAAGCCGTTTGGACTCAAGGAAATAGCCCGCACCGGTCGTGTTGCGCTGAAACGTGAATTTCAAGGAGAAGTGTAAATGAAGGAGAGCAAACTGACGATCACCACGGAAGGTCAACGACCATGAACCTGACTGCATCGAAAGACTTCCCTCTGTATGACCCACGCAACGAACACGATGCCTGCGGTGTTGGTTTTGTCGTGAATCTGAACAATGAGAAGTCTCACGATATCATCACCAAAGGGATCGAGATTCTCATCAATCTGACCCACCGTGGTGCCTGTGGTTGCGACCCGGAAACCGGTGACGGCGCTGGCGTGATGATCCAAGTCCCTCACCAATTCTTCGTCAAAGAATGTCAGAAGCTCGGTTTCAAATTGCCTGCGGAAGGAGAGTACGGCGTCGGAATGATCTTCCTCCCCGTAGAACCTCAGCCTCGTTTCCAATGTCAGGGGATTATCGACCGCATCGTTCAGGAAGAAGGGTTGAGTGTGTTGGGCTGGCGCGACACGCCCGTCTTTGGAGACGCAATCGGACGTGTTGCCCGCGCGTCACAACCTTACATCGAACAGATTTTTATTCGCTCCAGGCCCGAGATGACGCGAAATGAGTTGGAGCGCAAGCTGTACGTGATCCGGAAGCGCGCCGAAGCAGAAATCGGTGCTTCAGATATCAAAGACAAAGCCTTCTTCTCGGTCCCCTCGTTGTCTTCGTGGACCATCGTTTACAAAGGACTGTTGCTTGCCCCGCAGATAACCAGTTTCTACACGGATTTATCGAATCCGGATGCGACCAGCGCACTCTGCCTGGTCCATCAGCGGTTCTCGACAAATACATTCCCGAGCTGGCAGCTGGCACATCCATTCCGGTACCTGTGCCACAATGGAGAGATCAACACGCTTCGTGGAAACGTAAACTGGATGTATGCGAGACAGTCGTTGCTCAAGTCTGAGGTATTTGGCAGCGATATGGAGAGGCTCTTCCCCATCGTCCAACCGAATGTAAGCGATTCGGCAGCTCTCGACAACGTCGTAGAGCTCCTCGCGCTGTCCGGTCGAAGTCTGCCGCACGTAATGACGATGCTGATCCCCGAGGCGTGGGACGCCGATACGACGATGAATCCTGAGAAGCGAGCGTTCTACGAATACCATGCTTCCCTTATGGAACCGTGGGATGGTCCGGCTGCCGTTGCCTTTTCAGACGGTCGCGTGATCGGAGCGATACTGGACCGAAACGGACTTCGCCCCGCACGATATATGGTGACCACTGACGGCCTCCTCATTATGGCATCTGAAACTGGAGTGTTGGACATCGAGAGTAACAAAATCAGCTTCACCGGTTCACTGGAACCCGGAAAAATGCTGCTTGCGGACCTCACCGAGAAGCGCATTATCCCGGATGAAGAGATCAAGGAAAAGCTTTCCGGCCGCCGACCTTACGGACAATGGATCAAGGAAAACCAGATCCTGCTTGAAAACCTGCCCGAGCCGACGCGGGAATTCGGGTTTAATCCTGCCGATATCGTGATGCGGCAACGCTTGTTTGCATACACGGAAGAAGACATTAGGATGATTGTGACTCCGATGGCCGCGAATGGAGAAGAACCGATCGGATCGATGGGAACCGATACGCCGCTGGCCTGTCTGTCGGACAAACCGCAGCCGCTCTTCAATTATTTTAAGCAGATGTTTGCACAGGTCACCAATCCGCCCATCGATTCGATCCGTGAGGCGTTGGTAATGTCATTGACCAGCTATATTGGAACGGAGAGAAACATACTGGAGGAAACTCCGCAACATTGTCACACGCTGAAACTTTCTCATCCGATCCTGACGAACCGGGATTTGGAAAAAATGCGCCGTGTTTCGCAGGGAGATTTCCTTGCAACGACACTACCGATGCTGTTCCGCGTTGACGGGGGCCAAAAAGAACTTGAGAGGGCCCTGGATGGTCTCTGTCGCCGAGCCTCCCTTGCCATCCAGTCCGGTTATTCGATAGTGATTCTTTCGGATCGAGGATTTGATGATGAATATGCTCCGATCCCAAGTTTGCTGGCAATGACTGCCGTCCACAACCATCTCGTTCGGGAAAAAACCAGAACCCAAGCGGCGCTCGTGGTGGAATCAGGTGAGCCGCGCGAAGTGATGCACTTCTGCCTGCTGATTGGATACGGAGCAAGCGCGGTGAATCCCTACCTTGCCATTGAGACTCTTGAAGATCTTGCCCGGCGGGGTCATTTGCCCGAAGGCCTGACGTTTGCCCAGGCATTGCACAACTACAAGAATGCGGCAAAAAAAGGACTGCTCAAGACCATGTCGAAGATGGGCATATCCACACTCCAAAGCTATCGTGGTGCCCAGGTTTTCGAAGCGCTTGGGTTGGGGAAAGAGCTTGTCGAGAAGTACTTCACGGGAACTGCGTCGCGCATCGGTGGGATCGGACTCGATGTATTGTCCCAAGAATCGAAAATGAAACACGACGCCGCCTTTCGGCCGGCGCCGGCTGCTGCTTTGGAGCTAGACCCTGGCGCAAACTATCAATACCGATTCGGAGGCGAACGACACTCAGTCAATCCAGTTACGATCACAAAGCTGCAGCAGGCAGTGCGTCAGTCAAGCTACAAGAGTTTCAAAGAGTATACGCAACACCTTCTTGATCAAAGTCAGGGATTGTATAATTTGCGGGGTCTGATGGACTTTCGAAAAGGGACGCGCAGCGTTCCAATCGAAGAAGTGGAACCTGCCAAAGAGATTGTCAAACGATTTGCTACCGGCGCAATGTCATTTGGGTCGATCAGTAAGGAAGCTCACGAGACTCTTGCTATCGCGATGAATCGTATTGGCGGCAGATCCAATACCGGCGAAGGAGGCGAAGACGAGGAGCGATTCAAGCCCGATGCCAACGGCGACCTGCGCCGCAGCTCCGTCAAACAGGTCGCATCCGCTCGCTTCGGAGTCTCCGCGCACTATCTCGTCAATGCAGACGAACTCCAGATCAAGATAGCACAGGGAGCGAAACCCGGTGAGGGGGGGCAATTACCCGGTCACAAGGTGGACGCCATCATTGCACGAGTTCGGCACTCCATACCCGGGGTGGGTCTGATTTCTCCTCCGCCTCACCATGATATCTATTCCATTGAGGATATTGCGCAACTCATCTATGACCTAAAAAATGTAAATCCGCGCGCTCGTATTTCCGTCAAGCTTGTTTCGGAAAGCGGTGTCGGCACCGTTGCGGCCGGTGTAGCGAAAGCTCACGCCGACGTCATCCTCATCAGCGGTGACTCAGGAGGAACGGGTGCTTCGCCGCTCTCTTCGATTAAACACGCCGGCATCCCTTGGGAATTGGGGCTTGCCGAAACGCAGCAAGTCTTGGTATTGAACGATCTTCGAAGCCGTGTTCGGCTCCAAACAGACGGAAAACTTCAAACCGGCCGCGATGTTGTTATCGCAGCCCTGCTCGGTGCTGAGGAATTCGGGTTTGCCACCACACCGTTGATCACGATGGGCTGCGTCATGATGCGCAAGTGTCATTTGAATACCTGCCCGGTCGGTATTGCTACTCAGGACCCTGTACTCCGACAAAGGTTCCAGGGAAAACCCGAGCACGTCATCAATTTCTTCTTTTACCTTGCCGAAGAAGTACGTGAGGTCATGGCACAACTTGGTTTCCGGTCGATTGATGAAATGATCGGAAGAGTCGATATGTTGGAACAACGGCCTGGGGTCAACCATTGGAAAGCGAAACACATCGATCTGTCATCGGTCCTCCACAATCCCCCGGTCCCGTTAAGATTCGGTCGTCGTTGCCAGATCGCGCAAGATCACGGGTTGCAGCAAGCACTCGACTACCAATTGATCGACCGCGCGAAAGCGGCAATCGAGCAACAGACACCCGTGGAGTTCAACCTGCCGATCAGAAATGTCCATCGTACCGTGGGGGCGATGTTGAGCGGAGAGATTGCGCGCCGATACGGTTCTGAGGGATTGCCCGACGACACGATTAAGATTTCGTTCACTGGTTCTGCCGGTCAGAGCTTCGGCGCATTTTTGGCAAAAGGGATTACGTTGACGCTCGAGGGCGATGCGAATGACTACGTAGGTAAAGGTCTCTCGGGGGGCAGAATCGTAGTCTTTCCGCCGAAATCCTCCACGCGCGTTCCCGAAGAAAACACCATTATTGGGAACGTCGTCCTTTACGGAGCGACCAGCGGCGAAGCCTATTTCAACGGAAAAGCCGGAGAGCGGTTCGGAATTCGCAATTCCGGCGCCACCGCAGTTGTTGAAGCTGTAGGCGATCATGGCTGCGAGTACATGACGAACGGACTTGTCGTCGTGCTTGGAGAGACGGGAAAGAATTTCGCTGCCGGAATGTCCGGTGGTATTGTCTATGTCCTGGACGAGCGCGGAACATTCTCTTCTTCCCTGTGCAATAGGGCATCCGTGGATCTCGATCCGCTCGACTCCGACGATGAGGAACGACTGCATCAGCTTGTTACGAATCATTTCGAATATACGGGGAGCCCCCGTGCTCGTTTGATTCTCGACGAGTGGCCGAAGAAATTCGTGAAGTTTGTCAAAGTGTTCCCACACGACTATAAGCGGGTGCTCGGTTCATCGAAGGCACCACACGTCATCAAAAAAAATGAGGTGAGGACTGCAAAGGAGGTTCCCATTGGGTAAGCCAACAGGTTTTCTGGAATACAAACGTGAGACGCCCCAGCGCCGGTCTGTCGAAGAACGTCTCAACGATTGGCACGATGTTTATCGTGAGTTCTCCGATCAGTCTGTGCGAACGCAAGGGGCACGCTGCATGGATTGCGGCGTCCCGTTCTGTCATCTCGGTTGTCCGCTGAATAACATCATTCCCAACTGGAACGATCTCGTCTACCGGGACCGCTGGCAGGACGCCATTCGTGTTCTCCACCTGACGAATAATTTCCCCGAATTCACCGGACAGGTTTGTCCTGCGCCGTGCGAAGCAGCCTGCGTTCTTGGCATCAATGAGGCACCCGTTGCAATCAAGGTCGTCGAGAAAATGATCATCGAGCATGCGTTTCGTGAAGGCTGGATCAAACCGGAGCGCCCTGCGCGGCGCACGGGAAAAACGGTTGCGATCATCGGATCCGGCCCTTCAGGACTTGCGGCTGCTCAGCAGCTGAATCGCGTGGGACATCATGTGACCGTGTATGAAAAGAACGACCGCATAGGTGGTCTGTTACGCTACGGCATACCCGACTTCAAGCTGGAGAAATACCTTCTCGATCGCCGAATTGATCTGCTGCAATCCGAAGGAATCGTGTTTGCGACAAAAGCGCACGTCGGTGTAGACATCGCGGTGGAAGAGCTTCGTCGTTCCTATGATGCCATGCTGCTCTGCGGTGGCGCGGAGGCTCCCCGAGATCTCAATGTCCCGGGCCGAAAACTCAAAGGGACATATTTCGCCGTGGAATTCCTCACCCAACAGAACCGAAGAGGTGCAGGCTCGATTGTGGATCCGACGAAAGAAATATTGGCAACGGGGAAGAACGTGGTCATCATCGGCGGCGGGGACACAGGTGCCGATTGCCTTGGAACATGCCATCGACAGAAGGCGAAGTCAATTTATCAAATGGAAATTTTGCCGAAGCCGCCCGATGGACGTGCACCGAGCACCCCGTGGCCACAATGGCCGCTGCAGTTACGGACAGAAAGTTCACACGAAGAAGGTGGAACCCGAGAATGGTCGGTGTTGACAACGGGTCTGGAAGGGGATGCCCAGGGGAACTTGACGACATTAAAGGCCGTGCGCGTTGGTCCTCCGCCCGACTTTAAGCCGATCCCGGGCTCTGAATTCTCACTCGACGCGGATCTCATACTCCTTGCCATGGGATTCACCGGACCACAACGGAACGGGCTTCTTGATGAGCTCGGTGTAGCACTTGACTCACGCGGAAATATCTCGACTGATGAGAATTACATGTCATCGATACCTGGTGTATTTGCCGCGGGGGATATGAGAAGAGGGCAATCGCTCGTTGTGTGGGCGATAGCGGAAGGAAGAAAGGCAGCCCGAAGCGTTGACAAGCATCTTATGGGTTTTTCGAATCTCCCGTGACGAACGAACTATGAATATATCCAATAAGACAAAGTGTTCTCGGAGAAAATGGATTCAGCAGCAGACACAAATCGGAAGCAAGCGTAAATTGAGGCAAGTCTATCAACAGGAGGACCGTCTGTAATGGAAGAACGGATCTACATATTTGATACCACACTGCGCGATGGCGAACAATCCCCGGGTTGCAGCATGAACATCGACGAAAAAGTGCGCATGGCGCGCCAGTTGGAGCAACTGCGAGTCGACGTCATTGAGGCGGGATTCCCGATAGCATCGGTGGGCGACTTCGAGGCCGTGAATGCCATTGCGCAGATGATCGAACATTGCACCGTCGCAGCCCTTTGCCGTACTGTGAGAACGGATATCGAGCGTGCATGGGAGGCAATTCGAAATGCCAAGAAGCCCCGCATCCACACGTTCATTGCTACATCCGATATCCATCTCGTGCACAAACTGAAGAAAACCCGGGAACAGGTCCTCAGTGATGCCACAGCGGCAGTGAGATTGGCGAAATCACTGTGTGAAGATGTCGAATTCTCCTGCGAGGATGCTTCCCGTAGCGATATCGATTTCCTGTGCAAAATTGTTTCGGTGGCTATCGACGAGGGGGCGACCATCATCAATTTACCGGACACAGTTGGGTATGCCGTCCCGGAAGAATATGGATCGATGTTCCGGCTCGTTCGCGAACGCGTGTCGGGAATTCACGGAGTGACTTTGAGCGCACACTGCCACAACGACTTCGGTCTTGCAGTCGCAAACTCGCTCGCGGCCATCAGCAATGGAGTACGTCAGGTGGAATGCACGATTAATGGGATCGGGGAACGGGCTGGAAATGCCGCACTGGAAGAGGTGGTCATGGCACTGCGAACGCGCAAAGAAACGCTCGGTTTTGACACAAATGTAAATACTGAAGAGATTTACAAGTCCAGCAGACTGCTCAGCACGCTGACAGGCATGAATGTACAACGGAACAAAGCAATCGTCGGTTCGAACGCTTTTTCTCACGAAGCCGGAATCCATCAGGATGGGATGTTGAAGAGCCGAATCACCTACGAGATCATGACCCCCCAGTCCGTGGGGATCAAGCACAGCACCCTTGTGCTCGGCAAGCATTCCGGGAGGCACGCGCTCAAACAGCGGTACGCCGAACTGGGATACGAATTGACGAACGACGATCTCGAGGAAGTGTACCGCACCTTCTGTGCTGTTGCGGACCAGAAGAAAGACATCCTCGATGATGATTTGATCGCAATGCTTGAGGATCGTGGCCACACGGCGGAAGAGGTTTACCAGCTCGAGAATATCCAGGTCTTTAGTGGAACGAACTTGCGTCCAACGGCAACCGTCGAGATTCGTTATCACGACAAGCGATTTGTCGATTCCGCCACGGGGGACGGTCCCGTCGATGCTGCGTATAAGGCCATTGAACGAATCACCGGAATTACGGGGAAACTGACGGAGTATTCTATCAAATCCGTCACATTCGGCCACGATGCGATCGGTGAAGTTTTTGTCAGGGTTGACTTTGACGGGGTCCACTTCAATGGTCGTGCGGTGAGTACTGATGTCATCACCGGAAGCGCAAAAGCATACCTGGAAGCACTGAACCGCGCCATGATGGCTAAAAAGCGGAGGCAGGAACAGCAATCCGCCGCCAAAGAACAACCCGTGGCAGTGTAGATCGTTCGAGAACTGACACTTCAATAGATCGGAATGCGCATGACAAAACCGCTCACCCTTTTTGAAAAAGTCTGGAACGCACACGTCGTTGCGCAGGAGCCCGAACAGCCGGCGATCCTGTATGTTGACCTTCATTTGTTGCACGAAGTCACATCGCCGCAAGCGTTCTCGGGGCTCCGTGCGCGGAATCTCAAAGTGCGGCGCCGCGAGAATTCGTTCGCGACGATCGATCATAGCATTCCGACAACCAGTCCGAATATTACAGGTGGTGATCAGCTTGCAGCACGACAGATGGAACAACTGGAAAACAATTGTCGCGATTTTGGGATTCGCCTCTACGGCGTGAACAGCCCCCAACGGGGAATCGTTCATGTCATCGGACCGGAACTTGGCCTCACGCAACCCGGAATGACCATTGTCTGCGGCGATAGCCATACGTCGACTCACGGCGCTTTCGGCGCTCTCGCCTTCGGCATCGGGACGAGTGAAGTCGAACACGTCCTGGCTACGCAATGTCTGTTGCAGCGAAAGCCCAAGACATTCCAAGTGCGGGTCGAAGGAACGTTGAAAACCGGAGTCACTGCCAAGGATATCATTCTTGCACTTCTTTCGAGAATCGGCATTGGAGGCGGGACCGGCCACGTGTTCGAATACACAGGGAGTACTATTCGCGCTCTCTCCATGGAAGAGCGAATGACTATATGCAACATGTCCATTGAAGGCGGAGCGCGGGCAGGCATGATCGCCCCCGATGAAACGACATTCCAGTATATCGCCGGCAAAGAATTTGCGCCAAAGGGCGCTTCCTGGCTGGTGCATCTGAATCGCTGGCGCTCGCTTCCGACCGATGCCGGCGCAGTCTATGACTCCAGTGTCACGATCGATGCAAACGCACTTACACCGATGATCACGTACGGCACAAATCCAGGCATGGGAATTTCTGTGACAGAACCTGTGCCGGACCCTGCACACGTCGTCGATTCCTTGGATCGGTCGGCGTTGGAGAAGTCATTGCGGTACATGGCGCTCAAGCCGGGTGAGAAACTGATTGGCAAGCGCATTGACGTTGTATTCATCGGAAGTTGTACAAACTCGCGCATTTCCGATCTTCGGCTTGCAGCGTCCGTCATCAACGGCAGGAAAGTTGCACCGAATGTTCGCGCCCTTGTCGTTCCAGGATCGCAAGCAGTAAAACGGCAGGCTGAGGCAGAAGGACTCGATCGTATCTTTAAACAGGCGGGAGCAGAATGGCGTGAGTCGGGCTGTTCGATGTGCATCGCGATGAACGGAGATCAACTGGAGCCCGGACAATACGCGGTGTCGACCAGTAACAGAAACTTCGAAGGCAGACAAGGAAAAGGTGGTCGGACATTTCTGGCCTCTCCTCTTACGGCCGCGGCCGCCGCTGTCACAGGAACAATCACGGATGTTCGCACTTTGTTAAATGACTAACAGGAATAGTGAACGATGAACCATTTTCCAGAATTTGCCTCACGAATTGCCCCACTTCTCGTGAATGATATCGATACCGATCAGATTATCCCGGCGCGATTCCTCAAGGTTACGGATAAAGCCGGATTGGGGGCAAGTCTCTTTGCCGACTGGCGTTTTCAACCAGATGGTTCCCCGAAAGCGGAATTCGTGTTGAATCAGCCGCAGCACCGCGGTGCTGGTATCCTGTTGGCAGGAAATAACTTCGGTTGTGGATCTTCGAGAGAACACGCCCCGTGGGCGCTCGTTGGATATGGATTCCGAGCGGTTATTAGTACCTCGTTTGCGGATATCTTCAAGAATAACGCACTCAAGAATGCGCTCCTTCCGATCACGGTTGATACGTCCGTTCATCGGAAGCTGTCGGAACTCGTCCTCAACGAACCGTCTGTGGAATTGAGTGTGGACCTGGAATCGCAGACCTTCCGAATGCCGGATGGAGGAACGGTCCGATTCCCAATCGACGGCTTCGCAAAATCCTGCCTGCTCAATGGCACGGATGATCTGGGATACCTGCTGCGGTTTGAGAAACAGATCGAAGAATACGAAACAATGCGTTTTGGATCGGGGGTATAGTCTCATGAAGGTTCAAATCTACGACACAACATTGCGTGATGGGACACAGCGTGAGGGGATTTCGCTTTCGTGCGATGACAAACTGAAGATTGCACGAAGGCTCGATGATCTCGGTGTCGACTTCATTGAAGGTGGATGGCCGGGATCGAATCCCAAGGACGCAGAATTCTTTGAGCGCGTGCGCAGCATCCCCTTCAAGCACGCTGTCATTGCAGCGTTTGGCTCGACGTGCCGTGCAGGAAGTGAGCCGTGCGATGACGTAAATATCCGTGCGCTGCTGGATGCACATACGGAAGTGTGCACGGTTGTCGGAAAGACGTCGTTGTTGCACGTGACCGATGTGCTTCAAACGACCCGCGAGGAGAATCTCCGCATCATCGAACAGAGTGTGGCCTTCCTGAAATCCAAGGGAAAGAAAGTAATTTACGATGCAGAACATTTCTTCGACGGTTACAAACTTGATGCAGCGTACTCGTTGCAAACGCTGCTGGCCGCACACAGGGGAGGTGCGGCCATTCTTGTCCTCTGCGACACAAACGGTGGGACGATGCCGTGGGAGGTCGGGTCGATTGTACGTCAGGTGAAGAACGCCGTATCCACATCGCTCGGTATACACACGCACAACGACGGAGAATGCGCGGTCGCGAATTCGCTGGCGGCAATCGCAGAAGGTTGTGTTCATGTTCAGGGAACCATCAACGGATACGGCGAACGATGTGGAAACGCCAACCTTGTTTCCATCATTGCGGATCTTGAGTTGAAAATGGGATTCCGTTGTCTGCCGGAAGGACATCTGGCCAGATTGACGGACGTCTCGCACTTTGTTGCGGAGGTGGCGAATCTGTCGCCCGATGAACACCTCGCCTACGTCGGTAAGTCCGCGTTCGCGCATAAGGGGGGAATCCACGTCGCGGCCATGCGACGGAATGCAAACTCGTATCAGCACATCGACCCAACCCTTGTGGGCAATGAGACACGTGTCGTTGTCTCGGAACTCTCGGGACGCGGTAACCTTCTCAGCAAGGCGGAAGAGCTGGGATTGGATGCCAAGGCCGACTCGGGTGTCGGTGAGGTTCTTAAGAAAATCAAGTCTCTTGAAGCGAAAGGGTTCTCGTTCGAAGCGGCAGAAGCATCGGTGGCGATGATGCTGAAGCGGGAACAACCGGGTTACAAACCACCGTTCGAATTAATAGATTTCGCCGTCAACGTGGAACATCGCATGGGTCGGGGATTGATTGCCGAGGCATCGGTGAAGGTCAGGGTGGGAGACGAAGTCATCCACACGGTTGCTGACGGCAACGGGCCGGTGAACGCACTCGATGCAGCGCTCCGGAAAGGATTGGCCCCGGTGTATCCGTCGCTCCTCAATTTCCATCTGGCGGACTACAAGGTGCGCATCCTGGATAGCGAGAACGGCAC
>JADGQA010000278.1 GCA_017882185.1 Bacteroidota bacterium | reverse complement strand
ATATCGTTCTGCCACAGTTCAATTGCTTTGCGACGAGAGCTCGAAGCCATGCCGCTTCGTTCATTGAACTCAATTGTCGGTTCAATCGAAACCGTGAGTACGGGGCCCGGGAAGAATTTCGAAACGAACGGCTGATCAAGCCACCCTCCCGCCAGATCAATCCTGTACGGGACTGTACACTCTTTGCGAAGCGAAGTAGTTGAGCGTGCCGGCAGTTGCGCGTGAGGTATTCGTCTGAGCACGAGGTATTTTATGCCGAGTTGCCTGCTCAATGTTGCTTTCGCAGGTGTGTTTCCGTCCTCATTCACAATGAAGAAATCTGGCGAGATTTTCTTCAGCTCATCCACGAAATCCATAATGCCAGATCCGATATTGACAAGACATTTCTTGACGCATTTCAACGATTCGATCATGTACTTTCGCTCGTCCTGGTTGTTTACAGGATAGCGCCCTTTCAGACTACGAACCGTCTCATCCGAGCCGATCCCGACATAAACGTCTCCATGATTCGCGGCCTCCTCAAGAAATGCCACATGCCCGCTGTGAAGCATATCAAAACAGCCCGTTACAAAGACTTTTTTCTTCATTTACTTCATCAATTCAATTCCGGAGTTTCTGTGAAATTTCAGGATATTCATCGGCGTCGTGACTGCTTTGGATCACCTATCGTTGATGATAGAGCAGAGAATCCGGGACCGCCTGTCGTTTGAATTCCGGTCCCTCCAAGGATACATTCAATCCCAACCCTCCTGCGTTTTGAAAGAATTCAACTTTAACCGAGTGATAACCCTTTGCGAGGGCAATGACACCTTTCTTTTGAATCATCCCGTGGAGACCGTCGTTATCCACTACCGTTGTCGACCCTATATAGAGTCGGCTCCCATCATCCGATTCTGCATAGAAGGTGTATACACCATCCCGAGGGATTTCGATAAACCCCTTGTAATCGAATCCGAAATGCTCCGGATCCCTACGAGGAGAAAGACTGAGGTTCGGCACAATTCCGCGCTTTAAGGGATGAAGCTTGCCAAACACCGGCATCTCATCCCAGTCGCCTTCAAAATAAGAATAGGCGATACCGCTATCTACATTGGCAACCTTTTCTGCGGGACGCGGCTTGACCTTTTTGAAAATTTGTTTTTCGACTCCGCTCACTGCTTTCGGTCCACGGAAACAGCGAGCAGATACTTCAGTTGTTTCAACCAAACGCAGACGACCCCTTGCCAGCGCTGACGCTTTTGTCGGAACACTGCCGTCAAGAGTGTACCGCACTTCGACGTTATCGCGGTCCGAAGATATCGTCACTTCAAGCGGATCGACAAAGATGTCGTTGTCAGCAGTAATAGTCGGTGGATTGTTTATGTCGGGTTTCCCTGCCACATCGAGGACAACGACGGAGTTGATTGAATCGGGAGCCACACGCGGAACCCGTATTGCCAAGGCATCCTCTTTCCGGGACACTCTCAATGGTGACTTGTTTGTGTCCGAAAGGAGGAATGCCGTTTTCGGCAGATTGAGAATCCCCGGTACAGTAAGCAGTCCATCCAAAGGCCATTGAAAAACGTGCAAATAAAGTCTTGTTCCATCCTCGATGGGATTTTGCGTGCAACGCCCCCACATCAATTGCCTGAAAGGACTCGCTGTTGTTCCGTAGATAGACTCTCGATTGACTTTCATCCATTCTCCGAGGGCCCGGAGCCGTTCAATGCCGGGTGTGGGGAACTCCCCTTCGGAAGTGGGACCTATGTTCAATAAAAAATTTCCACCTTTCGAAGCGATGTCTGCGAGGTTTTGAACCAAATCCTTGCAGGATTTCCAATTGCTGTCGTGCCTGTTATATCCCCAATGATCATTCATTGTCATGCAGGTCTCCCAGTCGACCCCTGAGATGCCCGTCGATGGTATTTCCTGCTCCGGTGTTCCAAAGTCGCCAGCAAATTCCCCTTCTATGTTCATTCCCTCCATCCCAGATCTGCCTGCACCAACTCGATTGTTGATGATGATGTTCGGTTGCAGTTTTCGTACGTAGTCGTAGAGATCCTTTCCACGTTTGGGATTCCAGTTCTCTTCCCATTCACCATCAAACCAAAGGACGCCAATCTCTCCATAGTTCGTCAACAACTCCTTAAGCTCGCTTTTCATATACGCGACATATCGGTCGAAACTAGCCCCCTCTGTGGGACGGTCCTTTTCCCACTCGCGTCTCGGCAGATAATCCGGATGATGCCAATCCATAATTGAGTAGTACCAGCATATTTTGATGCCTTCTTTATGGCACGCATCCGCGAGTTCTTTCAATATATCGCGCTTGAATGGGGTCGACATAACGTCAAAGTCGGAAAACCTGGAGTCAAAGAGACAGAACCCATCGTGATGTTTGGAGGTGATCACGATATACTTCATGCCTGCATCCTTTGCCATGTGGACCCACGCGTTTGCATCAAATTTTACGGGATTGAACTGAGCGACGAACTTATCATATTCGATCACAGGGATTTGTGCGGTCATTCGAATCCATTCGGCATGATTTGTCGTTCCTTTCCACTCACCTGCCGGAATGGAATACAGTCCCCAGTGGATAAACAAGCCGAACCGTGCGTCCCGCCACCAGCCCATTCGGGCATTCCTTTGCTCCGTCGTTTCAGGCGTCAAGTCCTGAGCAACAGTCTGTTGAGTGGCAATCAATGCGACGACCACCATCAAAAACATCGGGCCCCTTTTCATTCCACGTTCCTGCGTTTGGTTTTAGAGAACAGCTTTTGAAAGACATATTGGGTTTTGAGGATTGCGTAGCCCTTATGCTTGTAGAATTTGTGGGCCTTCTTCCTTATCACATTTGAACGCAAATAGATAAAAGGACACCGCTTTCGTTCTGCCCACCCGTGTGCTGCATTCATCAGCGCACTCCCAACCCCGAACCGACGATAATGATCGTCAACAATGAGAGCTCCAATCTCTGCCTTGCCAAAGTTAAGCACCGAGAGCGGAAGGAATATCTCAAGCCAACCAACAATGTTTTGGTTTAGCTCCGCCGCGAACAGTTTCTGATCCCTTCGTGTGCGGACTACGCCGATCCGTCTCACCATTTGGCGTGCGGAAACAGGGTATCCCAGTCGCGTGGAAAGTTTGGCAATGTTCTTTGCGTCCGATGCCTTCACTGACCGCACATTGAGAACTTGAGCGTAGGCATTATCTCGAAGCGGTGAAAGCAGTTTCGCTTTCACTCGCCTGAGTCGTTTCGTTCGATTCACGATTACTTTCGTTCTTCTGCTTTTGTGACATCGAACGTATGGGTTCCCGACTGAAGACTGTGCAAGGTCCGTACTCCATTGTGGATGATAACGAAATCAAAAGGACGATCCGAACTCACTGTAATGCTTGGTGTGCCATTCGGGGAATCGCCGGGCTCGTACACCGCGGAGATTGTCGTGGTTCCAAAACGGAGTCGCTCGATCCCATGCCGATCCGTCCTGCGCAGGCGCCACGTCAACCGATTGTTGACACCGTCGCAGCGGAACCCAAGAACGTTTTCAATGAGCAAGGCAATTGGACCGCACCCGCTCCATCCGACAAAATCTCCTTTCGCTGGTTTACCCGGCTGGAGCGATTCAGGCGCGTAATTCTCCCAAACCGTTCCTGTTTCTTTGAACACTTCCGCCATCCCGGCAATATACTTCTCAGTCGCTTCTGCAGCGAAATCTTCATAACCGTAGTTCTCGAGTCCCTTGACAATCATATAATTCGTGGGCGCCCACACACCTCCAAGCCAGTACCCTCCCATCGGATCGTAACCTTTTTGATCCGCTGCGAGTGTTGGGAATACGAAAGGACGCCAAAACGTATTCGGATCCTGCAGATGCTTGACCAGCCTTTCAGCTTGTGCGTTGCTTGCCACTCCAGCCAACAAAGGCCAGAATGTTCCTGCAGTCTTCCATTGTACCTGCACTCCGATGCTGTCCACGTCATAATAGAATCCATCGTTTTCGTTCCAGCACCAACGATTAATGCGGTCGGCAATTTCCTTTGACGTCGTGCGATACGATCCGGCGCTCCCCGACATCCCAAGCTCGTCGCAGATGTGCGCAAGATTGTTGTACTGGATGACCATTTGGCAAGACATGTCCACCCAGCCATTTCCGCCACGCGGTGTATTATCCATACCGCTCCCCAATCCGGTATTCCAATAGAGAAAGTGTATCGATCCTCCTGCACGGCGTCCATATCGCTCCCAGTTCCTTCCATCTGCGGAACCAGGCTCGCCGTTGCGGTTTAACCATTCAACATACTTATCGAGAACTGGCAGGACCGAACTGAATCTCGACTTGTCTCCAGTAATGTTGAACGATTCCACTTCTGCCCAACTAAAGAGGGGCGGATTGATCGTGTTCTTCCTACCCTCATAAGCGAAGTCCTTTCCGGTCAATTCTGATATTTCACGACAAATGTACCCGCTGCTATGTTGCCGGCTGTAGAAATTGTCGAGTGACTGAATCGCAGGAAAGATGCTGTTTGCATACCGCGCAAACATGACCATAAAGATCGTATCCCATTGGAAGATGTTGTCATTAAATGCTTCGTCGATATAATCGGAAATAAAAGGAGAACCTGCACGGACTTTGCGCAAATGTTTGAACGCAATCTCCCAACACTTCCAATACATATCTACCCACTCGGGGTTCTTCTCAAGGATTGGGGAAGGTAGTTCAGCTCGACTCGCGTCAAATGTCGGCAGTG
>JADGQA010000277.1 GCA_017882185.1 Bacteroidota bacterium | reverse complement strand
ACGAAGAGTCTACTTTGATGCCAGGATCAACGATGACAACAAACTTAAATCCTTCCTTCGCAAGATCGCCAATCATTTTCTTTGGTTCCGGAAAATTCTTCTTATTCCAGGTGAAAATGCGAAATCCTTCCATGTAGTCGATATCGAGATAGATCACATCGCACGGTATCTTCTTCTCGCGAAATGTTGCGGCAAGTTTGCGGACTCTGCTCTCGGGATAGTAGCTCCAACGACACTGTTGATACCCCAAAGACCATCGCGGAGGCAAAGGCATCCGGCCAACCAATTCCGTGAATCGTGCTAGAATCTCTTTTGGACTTGGTCCGGCAAAGAAATAATAGTTGATTTCACCACCTTCCGCTCCGAAGGAATAGCGCTCTTGAGATTCCTTGCCAAAATCGAACGACGACCGGTATGAATTGTCAAAAAAAATGCCGTAGGCCCGTCCTCCTTTGATGCCGTAAAAGAACGGGACCGACTGATACAACGGATCTGTATCCGCTTTATAGGCAGGTATGTCTGAGTTCCACATGGTGAAGCTCTTGCCGGTTCGGTTAAGTGTGCCGGTCTTTTCACCCAGCCCGAAATAGAATTCGTCCTGCGACCTCTTCTTCCAAACGCGCACTTCATTGCCGTCCCATCCCATTCCGTTTGAAGGATCGTCTTCATTCAAGACAGTTCCCGTGAAGTCCTCGAACACAATTCTCAAAGGATTTTTCCGGACGAGCGCTGCCATGCGTGACGTTCGCACGACAATTCCGCCTTCGGTTGTATCGATACTAAATGTGGGTGGATTCCACAACGTGTCAATGATTGCCACGGATCTGTCGGGAGCAAACCGACCATCTTTTGAAGCACGGACTCGGACAAGATCGTCGGCAATCAGTGTAAGTTCAATCACCGATTGTCCGGCGGAAATCTCTACCCTATTTCCAATGACCTTGAACGAATCTAGATTTCCTACCGAGCGCCATTGCGCACACGCAGAGGAGAATAGAACCAGAAAGCATATCAGTATTTGCCTCAACATGAAGATCACCTTATAGTTTCGTTAGGAAAAGGAATTCGAAGGGTGCTTGAACCGAATCGACAACGACGACTCCTCCATCAAGATGATCAAATTTGATAAACGAATCAACTGACTGTCAGCTGCACCGATTCGAGCTCTCGGGACTTATGAATGCCCACATTTCTATCCGACGTCCAAAGACTCATCCCGTTGGTGCCAGGAGCAAATTGTGAAACCCGAAAAGGAAAGCTGGTGAATCTCAAGAAGATCGTGTACAAACGTGAGAACGATTTGGCGTTTCTTTAGTACAACTCATGGTTACAGCTTTCAAAAATCGCCAAGAATGGCCCTTTTTTCGGTGGCACATCCGTTGAATGTTTGTGAAAAGACTATTTATTCTGAGGTGAGAAAATGAAAAACTCCATCGTAGCGTTTCTTTTCTTTGCGAGTATCCTGACCTCGCAAAACAGTCGTCCTGCAAATCTTCCCTCCCAGAAGGAAGCTCCCGAAGCTGTGAACCTCTTCTACTCTGACCTCGCACCTTATGGTGAATGGATCGAATTCGAGCCGGGGCTGTACGCGTGGCATCCTTTGAACGTGGACCCAAGTTGGCGACCATATGCTCGTGGTCGATGGGTATGGAGCGATTACGGATGGTACTGGATCACTTCTGAGCCATTTGGTTGGGCAACCTATCATTACGGTCGCTGGTATTTTGATGATACGTTTGGATGGATTTGGATCCCGGACACCGTTTGGGGACCAGCGTGGGTAGAATGGCGATGCAACGACGACTACATTGGATGGGCTCCACTTCCTCCCTATGCCCGATTCCACGTGACCGTCGGTATCAGGTTTACAAGGCGATGGATAGCGCCACCTGCTTACTGGTCATTCATTACCTACGATCACTTTGTCTCAGGCCATCCCTATACCATCTATGCTGATGGATCATATGCGAGAAGGCTTATTTCTACAACCAGATCAATTGGCCGATATCAAATCGATCAAAATCGAATCACGAATCAGGGCATTGAAAGAAACATTATTCAGCGTCGCACGTCGAATCGAATTGAGACGGCTGATGTTATCGATACGCGTGAACGCGGAGTCGAACGTTTGTCGTCTGACGGATCGCGGGAGCGCATTGAAATCTATCGACCCAGGCCTGAAGAATCGGGGACCGGCAAGGGGAGAATAGTGGCACGAAGAGCAGAGACGAGACCTTCGCTTGACATAGACCGCGTCGACCGCTATCAGACCGTTCCTCAACGAGGAGATCGGACATTGAGGGGGAGCGATCTGCGACCCCAACAAGGTTTTGAATTGCCCGGTCGCCAATCGCTTCAACCGGAACCACCTGACCGAAGGCAGGAAAGATCTGACATCAGACGCGATCGATCTTTGCGTTCCCAACCGCAACTCCCGGCCCCGAATGTAAACAGATCTATTCCAAAACGTTCGGGAGACAACAAGGATCAAGGTCAAAATGGCGGAAGAAGGAGAGACAGATTCTAGAGGAAGATGAAGGACACTGGTCCTCTTCGTTTCTGCAGAGAGCTACTTCGAAAGGATTTTGAGCAGTGTGGCAAAATCTTGCGGCAACTCAGAATCAAAATTCATTTCTGTTTTAGTCTCTGGATGAATGAAACCAATTGTCTTGGCGTGGAGTGCCTGTCGGTTGATCAGTTTTAGCAGGTTCGCGGCTTGCTGTGCTTTCTTTCGCTCTAACCCTCCCCATTCTTTATTCCTTCCGCCGTAGGTCGGATCGCCGAACACCGGATGACCGATATGGGCCAAATGTACCCTGATCTGATGCGTTCTGCCTGTGTGTAATTTTAAACGAAGAAGTGTAAGAAAATCAAACCTCTTGATCACCGCATATTCGGTGGAGGCAGGTTTCCCTTCGGATGTTACGGCAACCTTTCTCCTGTCCTTCTTGCTGCGTCCCAGATTTGCTTCAATGAGTCCCTTTTGTTGTGTGAACCTGCCCCATACAATAGCCCAATACTCGCGCACGATGGTTCGTCGTTCGAATTGTTTTGCCAGAAAACTATGAGCGTGATCGGTCTTCGCGACCACAAGCACTCCGCTGGTATCCTTGTCGAGCCTGTGCACAATACCGGGTCGTAATTCCTTATTCACTCCTGAAAGTTGACTGCTATGATACAGCAGCGCATTAACCAACGTACCTGTGTAGTTTCCGTAAGCAGGGTGTGTTACCATTCCAGCGGGTTTATCGACGACAAGCAGTTGATCATCCTCGTACACAATCCGGAGTGGTATGGCTTCGGCTATCGCCTGCTGAGTCGGCGGTCGAGGGAGCGTCACCTGGATGACATCAGATGGCGCCACATTATAACTGGATTTTACTTCCTTGCCATTTACCAGCACCAGTCCCTGTGCAATGGCCTGTTGAACCTTGTTGCGGGTGGCATTCTCGACTTGACGCGTGAGGTAGACGTCGATGCGAGTCCTTTTCTGTGCGGGAGGAACAACGATGCGCAGAACTTCATTTGCACCGCTTATGTCCGGATCGGACATCTTAAGATTGGGAATTGGAGGCACTATCTTTCTGGAGATCAGCGGATGGATCACCCATTGGCTGGCCTTCTGACGCCGGGACACCATTTGCAGCTACAACCACGGCGCGATCTTCGACGGCCGTGAACTTCCGGTGAAAGATGAGCAACAGAACGACCCCAATTGAAACTGCCGCATCAGCAACATTGAAGATGGGCCATCGGGAAATGTGGAATCCGGCAAAATCAACATTGAAGAAATCGACATCAAAGAAATCTACCACTCTGCCGTAGAAGAGCAGGCCGTCGCCAAAGATCACACCGTAGAACACCCTGTCGATCAGGTTACCTATAGCGCCACCCAAGATCATTGCAAGCGAGATTCGGATAATAAGCGCCTCCTCACGGATCTTGAACAGGTAGTACAGAATACCTGCGCTCGCCAGAGTTGAGAATATAGTAAGGAAAAATTTTCCACCCACATCGATTCCGAAGGCCATGCCAGGATTCTCGATGAACGTCAACTTAAAAAAGTCCCCCAATATCGGAACGCTTGTACCGATCTCCATACCAGGCAAATATCCAACGATCGGCAGAGTAAAACCACCCTTCACGAGAAGTTTGCTCACCTGATCGATCACGACGATGAGCCCAGTCAAATTCAATACGCGCACGTTCTATCGTTCCTCAGTTTATTACTTTGAAATGTTCAGCAACTCAGCAGGCCAACTTGTCAATCAGATACCCTATGGGGTATCTCCATTTTCTGACTTTGAGGCTCTTTGGAGCTCAGCAGAACCAGGAGACGGTTCCTCAGCCTCGTCAAGTGCACGGTGAAAAACAAGGAGCAATATCACTCCCGTCGAAACTGCCGCATCAGCTATATTGAATATGCCGAAACGGGAAAGATGCAGAAAATTGACGTCAATGAAATCAACGACCTTGCCATAGAACAACGGAGCTTCACCAAACAAAACGCCGTACAACACCCTGTCGATGAGATTACCGATGGCTCCGCCAAGGATCATTGCCAGCGATGCGCGAACAAGGACTGACTGATCACGCACCTTATAGAGATAGTAGAAAACTCCGACGCTTGCTGCCAACGAAAAGATTGCTAGAAAGAACTGGCTGCCAATTTCGAGACCGAAGGCCATTCCGGGATTTTCGATGTGCGTTAAGCGCAGCGCGTTACCCAGCAGGT
>JADGQA010000075.1 GCA_017882185.1 Bacteroidota bacterium | reverse complement strand
GGCGCCCGATCGGCCCCGGGCCGGGCCTCGTTGATTGTCCAGGTCCGGTCGTCGACCTATCGGGAGCGGCGCGAGGTTCGCACGCCCGACAGTCGCTACCGGACAAATAGTCAGCGCATCATTGCAGCAATTCCGTTATCCGATGACTTTACGGCTGTTCCACTAGCATCACCCGGTAAGGAGCGTCTTTCTCAACCCACCGACGTATCGGTCAAGACGAAAGTCCATGTCACACGAAGCAGGAGTTCTGACCGTTCCCGTGGTGTTAGGAGTTTCCTCCTGACGCTTAACAGTACAATTCCCTACCTAATACAATCATTCCATCGCCCAATCAGTTGCAACGTCAATAATATGATGATCACCAAACGCATAGTTGCGTGCACTCGAAAACTCCCACTCTTCTGCCTCCTCAACGAGTCCCGCTTTCACAGGGTTGTTATGGATATACTCCAGTTTTACGCCCAGCGTTTCTTCTTGATCAATCACCAAATCGTCGAAACGATCCATCCATAACTTGAATACTTGATTCTTCTTCCCATGTGCGTTGGCACGCAAACATTTCAACGCAGAATGCCTTCCTTCCTTTTCCAATTGTTGGCGCACTTTTGTTGAAGTATACTTTTTAAAGTCACGCATAAGATCGGATATGCTCTCCCCTTCGGGCATGGCAAAGATCAAATGGATATGGCTGGGCATAAAAACATATCCAAAGAGTTTCGCTTTATGTTCATTGAGCACGAACGTTAACGATTCGCCAAGGATACTGTAGTAGGCACGGCTGAGTCCAAACACTCTGTTATGATGAACAGTCGACGTGGTAACAAAGAATACTTGACCTGTATCTCCAAAGATTGATCTGCCTCGTAGTCCCATTACAATAACTCTTTTTGTTCGGCGTTCTGGTAATATCAGAAATTCCTTCCGAATACTCAACCGCAGAACCGGTCAGGACGAAAGTCCTGACCGCACGAAACAGGCAAATCTCGTGGTGTCGGGAGTTTCCTCCCGACACTTAACCGACTTAAAATATTGTTCTCAATACCAAAAAATAAAATTGACACAGCATTAAAATAAGATTAGAATAGTGTGCAAACACAATGAGTAACTACTCAGTGAAATTATGGTGGAACTCCGACGGAGTTCTGAATTATTTTTTTTTACAGAATTATAAACGTATAATCCCTACGGGATGAGTAAGGAGCATGGAGTTTTCGGAAAGACTCCGAAGGAGTCTCACGTTTGTAACAAGAGTCAAAGAAGGAAAAGAGAACTCCTTATGGAGTTCAACGTTTATGACCAGAACCAAGTCTCTATGAGAGAGTGCGCTGAGTAGTTACCAATATGATAGATATATCCAAAATAACCGATTATTTATACGTGGGCTCCAGAGTCGGGAAGGAACATGCCGATGAATTGAAGGTGCTCAATTTTGATCTTATTATTTCCATGATCGGGCAAATGCCGCCTGACGAAATCTATACTCTTCCTCCCTTTAAGACTTTATGGATTAGAACGTATGATACATTTCTTACTCCCATCTCAATCAAGAAACTGTTGGTGGGGGTTGAGGTAGCCTTGCCTATTATTCAAAACAAAGGCAAGGTTCTCGCATTTTGCATGCAAGGCAAGCGTCGAAGCGTTGCTATGGCCGCCGCCATCCTTATCACGATGGGACATACCAGCGAACAGGCCATCGACTTATTGACCACTGCTCGTGAGGTCGCCGATCCAGGAAGGTGGTATATCCGAAGGCAAATCACAGCCTTTGAAAAATATTGGCAAAAAAGAAAATTGCCATGAAAAAGAAAATAAAAAAAATTCACGTCATCATTAATCCCGCTTCCGGAACAGAAGAATCTGTCCTCCCTATTATCAATACGTCCATGAAAGAAGCCGGCATCAAGTGGGAAGCATCAATTACCCACAATGCAGGCGATGCGATCCAGTATGCAAAGGCTGCCGTCAAAGAAGGAATCGACGCCCTCGCTGTGTACGGCGGCGACGGCACAATTATGGAAGCGATCAGCGGCATGATGGGATCAAAGATTCCTTTGGCTATTTTGCCGGGAGGATCGGCAAATGTCCTGGCCACGGAACTTGGCATACCCGCCGACCTTAAAGAAGCCTGCAAGCTCTTGAGCCAGGGCCCGCTCAAGACGAAAACCATCGATGTGGGGCAGTTCGATAAACGCTATTTTATTGCAGCAATAAGCCTCGGCTTTGGAGCGGATATGGTCAAGGGTGCGGACCGTGAGACCAAAAATAAGATTGGCATCTTGGCCTATTTTCTTTCAGCGGCTGTGGCATTAACGAAAACTAAAAGAGCCGTCTACCATTTGAAAATCGACGGTCAAGAGCACGAAGTTCAAGGTTTAACGTGTTTTATTGCCAATACAGGAAACGTTGGGTTTAGCAACATATCGTTCGATAAGCATATCGATGTCAGCGATGGGTTCCTGGATGTTGTTGTCCTGCGAAAAGCGAATATCAGCTTGCTTAAGCTTGTGGTGGTCACCTTGCTTAAACGGGAACGTCCGGACAATTTGGAATTAGTGGAGCACTGGCAAGGCAAAGATATCAGCGTTTCCTCAAGCCCCGACCAAACGGTTCAATGTGATGGCGAAGTATTGGAAAAAAGTTCTCTTCGTATCAAGGTCATTCCAGGGGCGATCAATGTTTTGGTTCCCAAAGGTAAAGAGCAAAATCATTGAATAAACGCCTCATAGCTTTTTATGCCTTGATCGTGGTTAGTATTATTGGATTGACTATTTTTGTCGAGAATTTCCCAATATCCAACTTCGATCTCGACATAACCCGAGCGATTCAAGAGCAAAGGGCCTGGGATCCTACGCTCTTGATGAGATTCATTAGTATTTTTGGGGATCCTATATTTGCGCCTTTTCCAGTCATCATTGCTTTCTTGTTGTTCTTTCTAACCCATCGCCGACGAGAAGCTCGCTTTACTCTCACAGTCATTCTGCCGGATCTATGCAATTTCTTGATTAAAATGTTGATCCATCGCCCGCGGCCAACATTGGAGGTTGCCAAGGTATTATCAAAGTTTACCGAAACCGGTTTCCCCAGCGGGCATGTTGTTCATTATGTCGTATTTTTTGGTTTTCTCTTAACGGTGATGATCGTGGACAAAACTATCTCTTCATTTTGGAGAATTTTTGTCGGCATCCTTTCTACATTCTTGATTTTCACTGTCTCAATCTCCCGTATTTATCTTGGCGCCCATTGGGCCACGGATGTGATAGGGGGATATTTATTCGGCTTTGTCTACCTGGGGATAATCCTTAGATTCTATTTAAAAAATCACAAGTCCAGACATCGTTAAACAGACTCTTTTAATAGGCAACGTTGCAGTCAACGTTTCTATTTCATTGGAATTGTGTTCGTGGAGTTTTCATATCACTCCATTGAATTCGCAAGATTACCTTTGCTGAGTGGGTCAGAGAATGAGAAGAGTGCTGGAGAAGCAACGATTCAATGAATTGCCGGCATCAGGATCGCGTCGCGAATCGAACGCTTGCCCGAAACGTTTCCTCGAAGAGTTGTTTTTTGCGATCCGCACCCCACAGTTCGAGTTCAATTGGAAGGCTGTCCCTCCGTTGCAACGTGATACTCACTTTTTTCCTCGATACTCGACACCGTAAATCTTTGATCACAGAGGAATGAGTACGATCGAGACCGTCGGCGATTCTGAGGATTGATGCAAGTTTGCAGACAATCTTCTGATCTTCGGGGCCCAGCTTGCGAAAGCCTTCGTGCTTGATCTTTGGATGACTTTTGCGATGATAGCGCGCGATATTCGAAATGATTTCCTTCTCGTTTTCCGTGAACCCGAGCAATTCTGCATTGCGGATCAGGTAATAGGAATGCCGGTGGTGCTGGGCGTGTGAGACGAAGAGACCTATCTCATGGAGCAGTGCTGCGGCCTCAAGATATTCCCGTTCTGGTAGTCCCAGTCTGTGCATGGTGGAAGTCTGATCGAACATTCTTAATGCAAGTTTCGCAACCTGTTGCGAGTGAGCCTTTTCAAAATGAAGGCTCTCCGCAAGGTGACGGACATTGGAGTAGCGAAGATCGTCGAGATGGTTGGAGCGCTTCTTCCGGTGGAGTTTCTCAATAGTGTCCAGGATGATCCCTTCGCGAAGCGCGAACTCCGAAACGGTCATTTTCCTGACACCCAATTCCTTGAATATCTGTTCGAGGATGATGGCACCCGCAACAATAATGTCTGCACGTGCGGGATCCAATCCGTCAATCTTCACACGATCTTCCGGACGCTTCACCTCGAGAATTGTTTCCACCGTTTCGAGCATTTCATCGCGCGAGAACGTGAAGTTGTTCAGTGAGCTCTCCTCGTCCTCCTCGCGGCGGCGCCGGATAATGCCTGCAATATTCATGATGGTGCCCGAGGTCCCGACCGCAACCTCGTAGTGTTCCCGCTTCACGGAGCGCCGGATGGGACTCAACATTCCCCGGACATACTTTTCACATTCCCGGATGGACTTCGACGACGTCTTCTGTCCATCAAAGAATCGCTGCGTCAATCGGACAGCGCCGATTTTCAGACTGTTGCTGTAGAGTATCCGCCTTTGGTGTCCGATGAGAAATTCAGTGCTTCCACCGCCGATATCGACCATCAAGTGCGTCTTCTTGAAGACCGGCAAGGCTTGCAGAACACCGAGGTGAATCAGGCGGGCTTCTTCAAACCCCGAGGCGATTTCCAGGTTGATTCCTGTTTCGGACTTGACCCGACGGATGAATTCATCCTGGTTCAAAGCTTCGCGGACAGCACTTGTTGCCACGGCACGTATCGGGGCGTGATGGGAAGCAGCGATGATTTTGAAACGATGAAGTGCCTGGAGTGCCCGGTCCATCGCACCTTCGGAGAGGTATTTCATATCGGTGGAACCTGAGCCAAGGCGAACCATTTCCTTCTCGCGGTCAAGCACCTTGAACCGACCGGAATCAGGAATTACTTCTGCGATGACCAAATGGATGGAGTTGGTCCCGACATCAATTGCGGCGAGATTTTTCTTCCGATACTTCATCTTCCAGAACAGCGAGAATACCTTGTTTGAGAGCCCGGTTGATTTCCTCAAAGCTTTTTTCGGCGTCAACGACCTGAAAATCAAATTCCGTCGTCATCTTGTCGAATTCCTTCAGGATGGCTTTTTGGTATTCGACAAAGCTGTCATAAAAGTCTTCGCCGAGATGGAGATCCATGCCGGATTCCCAGTAGTCCATACCCTCACCGGACTGATCCTCCCAGTAGCGCTTATGCAGGTTTTCACTGTTGATAACACGGGGGATGAGATTCTCGATGCTGATGCGCATGTAGAAGACGGCGTCCGGCTCGAGTGCAAATCCAAACACTTTCCGAATCCACTGACGATCTGCACCCCGCACGACAGAGCGGGCGAACGCCGTGTAGCTGTACCGATCTGCGAGAACCACGCAGCCGGACCTGAGAGCCGGAATAATCTCGTGTTCCAGACGGTCGGCGAAATCGGCCGCGTAGAGCAAGTTGTACGTGTTGATATTGAGTGTGTGCCCCGATTTTGCCTCATCGATGGTCTTTCCCATCAGGGGAGAGCGGGTCCAACCTGTCGTTGCGACGCCGTACCCCTTCACCTCTAGCCACTTCCTCAGTTCTTCAATCTGCGTAGTACGACCGACTCCGTCCGTCCCCTCAATGACGATGAGCTTGCCTTTGATGTCGCTCGCTTCGATGTACGGAAGTCCAAACCCGGAGAACATCTTTTTCTTAGGCGACATAGACGTTCTCCTTTTTCTGCAGGTACGGCGTGGGCTTGTACTCCTTCAGTCTCTCCCGTACGATATCCCGCAACTGTTGCTGTTGCTTTCGAATCGATTGAGTGGCGTCGATCACCGTCAGATTGTATTCCTGGGCGATCCTGTCATACTCTTCCAGTATCTTTGATTGAAACAAGCGAAAACTCTCACGGGGATCTTCACTGAGCCCAAGGTCCATCCCGGCCTCGTGGAATTTCAACTCGACGCGCGCGTTCAGGATCCGTTTGAGCGATACTTCGATTGGAACCTTGAAGTAAAACGCAATGTCGGGTCGGACGGTAAAACCGTACATGTTCCGTACCCATTCAGGATGAACCCCCCGGACAACGTCGCGCGCAAATGCAGTATACGCGTACCTGTCTGCGCAGACGATCATACCGGCCTTGAGTGGTGGAACGATAAGGTGTGCGAGACGGTCCGCAAAATCAGTCGCATGCAGTACGCTGAAGGTCGTGGGAGTCAGGAGATTCTTCTTCTTTCCACGCTTGATTGTTTCATTGACGAGAGCCGATGAATTCCATTCCGTGAAGAAAACTCTATACTTCGAATTCAGAAGCCACTTCTGCAGCAACTGCAGTTGCGTGGATTTGCCGGAGCCATCAATGCCTTCGACAACGATGAGCATGCCCGGATATGGATGTGGTTGATCAAAAAGTCTTGCCATGCGCGATCCTTCTTGTTAAGCCAGCGCCCTCAGCTGTTTCGGCTGAAGATGCCACAGTAGTGTTCCTTTGCCTTTTGGGGAGAGTGTTGAGACTTCGATGGCGCAGAACGCCCCCTTTTTGAATTCGACGATCGATTCGTTTGACCCAAGCAAGGCGGATGCCAGATAACCGAGATCCGGTTGATGCCCCACCACCATGATGCTTTTCAGGCCCTTGTACTTTGAAAGAGAGGACAGGAGGTTTTTCAACGAGCTGCCCGGGGCCAGTTCCTTGCAGAGCTCGAGCTTCTGTTCGGCATCCAGGGCACGGGCGACGATCTTTGCCGTATCGTGCGCTCGTACTAAGGGGCTTGTGAGGATCACATCGATGTCATCGACAAGTTTTGCGATTCCCCTGGCGGCCTTGGACATCTTCTCTTTACCTTCTTCGGTCAAAGGACGGTCATCGTTGGGATAGCTCGCAGTCTCACGCTCAACCGCAATCGCGTGTCGCAAAATGTACACCACCATACCCGCATCCTCTCTTACAATGGAACCATCATGGATTGGAGGACCTTGCCTTTGAAATTCTCGCGACTCCACTGTTCCAATATTGAGGACATTTCCTCAAAAAGCGAACGACGAACCGCGAATTGTTCACGGATCAGCTTCACGATTGCACCCGTGGACACTCTGTCGCCAGGATTCGTCGTCGCACGATTGAAAAGTCGCATCTCCCGCAAATGTGTCTGAAGTCCCGGGACATTGACATCGCAGTCGTGAATCTTGCCCATCGCGTCGAGAAGACGCTTGACTTCTTCCAGGCAGGATCCGAATTCCTCCCCGAACGCAGGTTCAAACACCTCCATGGCGTAGCGAAGTGTCTTCCCCGATATTCGCATCCGATGCAACTCCTCCTTCAACCGCGGATGAGCAACGACGCGATTGTTGCGCGCAAGTAAGTCATCAATCATCATCGGCACCACCAACCGGGCATTCTCCCGCAGATTCTTGTTCGGTTTGATGCGCCAACGCTTGGTCATGGCGTTTCTACAGAGTTTCTTTGAGAAACTGACTGAACGTTACAGCGTAATGTGTGCGCTGCAATTTACGGAGCTCTGACAACAACCGTTTCCGCAGCGACAACCGGGTGTTTCGTTCACGCGCGAGCAGCAGATCGACAACTTTACCTTCTCGTTGTGTCAGCGTCCTCTTCTTGTCTTCGAGCAACCCAATGAATACGTCGCGCTCGCGAACGGCACCGAGAGACCGTATCAGGCCCTGCAGCCTCTCATCCTGCTTTTTCAATTTCTTCTTTGGGAAGCACTCCCTGAAAATACGCAGGATGGCCCGCAGTCTTCGGGCGGCAACACGCATGTCGTGAAGGGGCTCGATATCTTCCCCCTTTATTGTACCTTGCTCGTACAAGAATGTCTCCTGGAGGCGCGTGAGCACAATCTTGTGCAGGCAAGTCTTCAGGTTTTCGTTGGGGTCAAGATCGACTATCTTCCACGGTCTCGCCATGGCGATTCCTGGTTTGTTCTCAATGGGCCTATTGGTCGGCGGGAGATGTGTCCTTGTTCACTTCGCGAGCATATTGCGATAAGTGCTTCTCCAGATTGAAATTACCTGATTCGGACAAGGATTGCAACAGCCAAAAAGGACTTAACAAATTCTTAATGCACGAATTCGCCGAGAATTCCCTGCCGCCATCATGGAACCTCTATCGCATCCGCGCTTTTTACTATCGGGCTGATGACGACGTCACTCAGAGTCGCGCTGTGTTGCTTCAATGTCTTTTAGTACGTGTGCCGGGTATCCCAGGCCAGTTCTTGATTCTCATTCTACGCTTGTTCTTTTTCCAGCTGACGTCGTATCTTTTGGAGTTCAGCTTTTCTCTCCTTTGAAACAACGGGATACTTCAAGTCGAGCGACTTCAGGGTCTTTACGAGAACGTCTGCTACAGCGATTCGCGTAAACCATTTGTGGTCTGCGGGAATGACATACCACGGAGCCCATTTCGTGCTCGTGTGCTGCAGCATATCCTCGTAAGCATTCATGTATTCATCCCAGTGTTCCCGTTCATTCGCATCCGCAATTGAGAACTTCCAATTCTTGTCCGGCTTTTCAATTCTCTCAAGAAACCTTCGCTTCTGTTCATCCTTGGTCAGGTTAAGAAAGAACTTCAGAACTACCACGCCGTTCCTGACAAGGTGACGCTCAAAATCGTTGATTTCCTCGTAGCGATGTTTCCAGAATTCTTTCCCATCTAATTTTGTCGGCAGTTTTTCGTTTTCGACGAGCTCCGGATGAACACGAACAATCAGCACTTCCTCGTAGTATGACCGGTTGAAGATTCCGATCGTTCCCCGTTCCGGCAGGGCTTTCACACATCTCCAAAGAAAATCGTGATCGAGATCTTCAGCGGAAGGCGTTTTGAAATTGTATACCTGGCATCCTTGCGGATTGAGACCGGACATGACATGCTTGATCGCACCATCCTTCCCGGCGGCATCCATCGCCTGGAAAATGACGAGCAACGCATATTGATCTTGCGCATAAAGGATATCCTGATACGATGCAATCGAATCAACATCGTCCTGAAGTTTCTTGAGAGCATCCTCCTTTTTCTTGAACGCTGCAGTATATGCTGGGTCGTACTTCTTGAGCTTGAACTTTTTGTCGGATGGAACAATAAAGGCATTGTGATCCATGGACAGATCCTTTCGGTGGAAGTATGAGATGCATCAAATGAAGAAACAGGCTGCAGCTCAAATTACGAAAAGTGTCTTGGAGTATCAACTAAGTGGAATACTGAGCAAAATCAGGTCAATGAATTTCTTTAGTTGCTCATGGGCTGCAGCCCAAACCACTTGATATATTCTCCAGAAATGATCTCAAATTGCGATTTGTGACGATTTGCACCCACGACCGCTGATGTCTGTTTGGCGATGCCGTCAATCGATAAAATTGACGCCTTCTTGCTGAACGGCAAATTGCCGGGTGGGAGCATTGTGAATCTATCGCGATAAGGGTTGGCGAACCTGTTGAACAACAAAGGGAGATTCGGAAACCCGCATTGTCTGTCCTCGCCTGTGTACTTAAACACCTGAAGTATTCCCATCAAGATTCAACAAGTCGAGCAAATCCCAGCATCCTTCATGGAAAGATTGTTTACGTTGCCTTTTGTCCGCCTGTTGATTAGCTTGTGTCCGTTTTTGCTCTGTCACATTCAGCGTTCAAATGTATGAAGCGAATCGACCATTTTCTAAATTCAGCAGTTCTCGGTACCCAATGAGCGTCTTATGAAACCAACATTTTCATTTCCTCTTATTATCCTTTCACCGTTCCTCCTTCTTGCTCAGGAGGTTAAGAACACTTCGTACGTTACTTCGACGGGAGAAAAAGTGTTGCGTATAGAATCGCTCGTTCCCGTTGGAAGATCGGAAGCCTGGAAGCTCTTTTCCACCGAGCAAGGACTGAAGAAATGGATCGCTCCCGTTGTTTCCATCAATCTCAAGGTCGGAGGTGAGATTCTCACGAACTACGACAGCACCAAAACGGTCCGTGATTCAGGAACAATTCATTTGCCGATTCTGAACTACCTCGAGGAAGAAATGATGACGCTCAAAATCATCCTCAATGAGAAATTCGCACAAACAGTTCGGGACGAGGACCAGAATCTCCAGGAGATTATTCAGCTTGTTGATCTTGGAAATGGCAAGACGAATATCATATCGTCGATGATTGGGTGGGGAAAAGGTCCCGAGTGGGAAAAGACGTACAATTTTTTTGTCAGAGGAAATGAATGGACAGCCAGAAATCTGGTCAAGGTGTTTCACTAGAGCGGGTTGAAACTACCGCCAGTCACTACGACGCTCACGCCGTCGTGAGCAGCAAGTAGGCTGAGACTGCCTATTCCATCGCAAGATGAAAATGCTCTCACCTTGGGAATTGACCTAATCGCGATGAAACAAACAAGGAGAATAATCATGATACGCGCAGGTTTTACGATCCAAAATCCAACCACAGGATCCCGCACTGTGGTCATAGAAAGCGATGCGGAAACCAAAGGCATGGGTTGGGTGCTAGAGGTCCACTGTGTCCCAAGGGCTCTGTCCGATGTTCCTGAACATTTGCACCTCACCTGGACGGAGAATTTTGAAATCATATCCGGCTCGGCGCACTATAAGCTCAATGGAATTCAGAAGACGGCTGAGGCGGGGGAGAAATTCGTGGTGTTGCCGGGTCAACTCCACATTCATCCGTGGAACGCAGGCGACACTGAAATGGTGTATCGCCAGACCAACAAGTTCGATCAACCCAGTTCTGAGGCCGTGCAGGATGTCCTGGGCGTCTTCGCGACGCGTGCGGGCCTGGCCCGCGAAGGTAAAGTTGACAAGCGCGGACGCCCCAAGAATCCATTGCAGCTTGCTGTCACTCTAAGGACATTGAACAAGTATGGCGGTTACGATGCAAGTGTGCCGGTGGGTGTGCAGAATTTTCTCGGTGCTACCCTGGGCAGGCTCGCCGAATTGTTGGGCTACAAGGCAGTCTATCCGCAATACGTGAACGAAAAATAGATGGCCGTCTTGAAAACCTCTCACAGCCGCTGCGAAGAGTAAGAATCCGGCCAACACTTGGCGGCGCAGTCAAGACCTGATGCAATCCAGGGCTATCAGACGTCAATTCTTTTCTGACCCATCTCCACGGGCCGTTGGTCGTCGACAGCTCAATATCGACCGCCAACTACAAACCACGCAATCTCAGTTTTGACATTTCTTTTGCCATTTCGTAAAACTCGGCGAACGCTTGTATCTGTCCGATAAATCAGAATCGCGGAGAAGCGCTAACTCAAGTTTGCGAAATTTAGTCAACTAATTGCTATCTTGACCAAAGTATTGAACAAACATAGCTAAACGGTCAAAACAAGGATTGCTCACAAAGGGGAGAGGCGGGGATACTAAGATCACGCGAAATTTGAGTTGATCCGGAACCTGAAAAAGGAGGTTTATACCATATTCGCTATCGTCGTCATCGACGAAGCAACGTGGTGAGCTTGCGTTGACAAAGTTTATGAAATCTATAAAGACTAAGGCACGGTCATGAACATTCGAATCTGGGGTTGTCGCGGGTCGCTCACAACGCCGGGGAAGGAAACTCTTCGCTATGGCGGTGAGTCCACTTGCGTTGAAATCCAGTCGGAATCTGGCCAACGTATCATCGTCGATGCGGGATCCGGTATACGCAAGCTGGGCCTCGCGATGATGAAAGACCACACCGCATCGCACATCAACCTGGTTCTCACGCATTCTCATTGGGATCATCTCTCCGGATTTCCGTTTTTTATGCCCGCGTACAATCCCAACTATTCCATCTCCGTTTGCGGTGGTCCCGTTGCCCAGCAATGCCTGTGGGGATATTTGACCCACGCAATGGAAGCTCCCTATTTTCCGGTGGAGTTCAGTGCCCTGAAGGCGAAATTTACCGTGGGATGCCATTGCGACCGGCTACACTGCGATCATACGCTCCCCGCAATCGACACGTCCATCGAATGTCACTCGATCCCGTTGAACCATCCGAACGGAGGATATGGGTTCAAATTCATAAGCCGCGGTAAGTCATTCGTATTTCTCACCGACAACGAAATCCGGCATCATCATCAGGGGGGACTCCCCCGAAAAGTCTACGTCGATGCGTGCCGCGACGTTGAGCTCCTGTTCCACGATGCACAATACACGGAAGAAGAGTACGCAACAACAAGAGGGTGGGGACACTCGACCTACACGGATGCCGTCGACCTTGCCCTCGAGGCGAGCGTCAAACAGCTGGGATTGTTTCATCACGATCCGAACCGGACAGATGATGAACTTGACCAAAATGTGGATCGATGTCGCGAGCGCATTCAAAAGGCAGGCGGCACGCTCGAGTGTTTCGGATGTGCAGAGGGAATGACGCTGGAGGTGTAGAGTATCAATGTTTCTATCTGAAATTCGCCTTGTGAACGGCCTTTCTAAGCGCCTTTGCAGAAAACACGATTGTGTAGGCTACTAACAGTTCTGACAATTAATCCTCATATTATCTACCAGGAAAACGGCAGCGCGGAATCAATGGTTATGCGTCATTTTGTACGATCGAAAATGCCTTCCAAATTGAGTTCTTTATCATAAGTTCTTCGACCCAAAGGCCACCCTGCGATTCGATATCTCCAGGCATTAAGGGATTACCTGATCACTGAATTCCGTAGCTTCTTCGCCAGTGTTCATGTCTTGGGCCGAATTTAGTTTTGAAGGGAAAAGAGTCATGAAACCTACAACCGTTCTTGTTGCCCTGTGTGTCTTCCTACAACTCATTTCAGGATGCTCCAAGAACAATCCGGCAGGACCAGATCAGTCCAACGGACGCATCACCGTGAACAATGACGAGCCAACACTCAATGATCGAGTGACCGTGGGAAGCGACACGGTGACGGTCGATTCATTGTCCGGGTTGAGGAAAGGAAGCCAAATACAAGCATTTTCAATGACGCTTGTCGCTGAAATATCTCCTCCCGTTGTGGGGGGGCAGACTCTTCAGGCAACTGCGGTCTCACTCAACGGACAATTTGGCTATATCAGCTACAACCTTCAGGGCAATACGTATGCCGGGGGAGTAGACATCGTCCAGTTGAAGGGATCCAAAAATGCCACGATACGCTCGGAAGTGACTTTTAGCGACACCAAAGTGAGCTCCGTCTCCTTCGACGCAATGACCGGGAACCTCTATCTTGCTGAAGCCTGCAGTAATCCTGCTTTTGCATTTCCTGCTGCCGCAGAAGTGATGAAATCAAGCGGCAACAAACTCAGTTCCACCGGCAACATCCAATCTGTGCTGACAAGTTTTGTCGCTACGTCTATTGCTGTCGGGAACGGAAAGATCTTCGCAACGACCGGGAATACCGGTGGTCTATACATTCTGTCCACAGACAGCGTGAAGAGTCAGACGTTCAGTTCTGTCACCGATTCCCGATGGGTCGATTTTGACGCAACCTATATTGCGGTAGTTCAGGGAGGTGGCAAGCTCTCCGTTTTTAACACGACAACTGGAGCTCTTATCAACACGTATTCCTTCACGGGAACAAGTATCCCCGAATCAAAATCGACAGTACGCGTCCTGGGAGGCAAAGCTCTCATTGCAGCGGGAGACGGCGGCGTTCAGCTGATGAATCTCGCCACGGGAACCATCGTAGGCTCGATTCCCAGAACAATCGTCCCCGACCTCAATCCATCACTGAGTGTTACCAATGCCGTCGATGGCTCGGGACAGTACATTTATATATCGAACGGTGAGGCGGGTGTGTATGTTGCACAAGCTTCCGAAGCCCTCGAAAATCTTTCGGGCGACACACCCATTACACTGACCGTGCTCGGAAAACTGAGATTTGCGAATCTTCAATCTGTTAACCACGTTGCTTTCGACGGATCCACGCTTGTCATTGCGTCCGGACTCGGTGGAGTGAAAGTAGTGGATGTGAATTTCTGATTTCTGACGTTTACAACTGAGTAGCATCGACCCCAAGCCGTCCTCCCGGACGGCTTTTTTGTTGAGGACGATGTGACGTCGCTCCCGCCTTCGTTTACAGTATTCATCCTTGAATGTATGAGATACAGTCTCGCACTTAGGAATTCCTCCACCATGGATGGAAGACCATAGGGTAAGGACCAAAGACTTGACGGCTCCACATTCCCCCAATCCGATCGACCCTCTTTCGAGCAACTCGGCCAATTCCTAACTGAGAATCTCGGCCGAAGAGTCCAAGCGCTTATTGCGGTCATGCCGCTTGAATCACGGTTGGCAACCGAGATTGAGACTACCCTTTTGCGTCGCGGAGCGATCCAACGACTCACGGCAAAACCTGCGGCAAACCTCAGCCAGTCTTGCACTTGTCGCTACTCGATAGAGGTCATCCAGAAAGAGGGATTAATTCTCTTTTCATCCTTTCGGACTATTTCTTTTCAATGCCACCGTCGGTATACTTGCGAAATTTCAGAAGAGGATTTTGTCCATTCATCGATCCAAGGGAACCTCTTCAATGAAAGTTGCGAAAGAGCAAAGTGTTGCACCATTGTTGTGAAGTGATGAACGACGAGTCCGTCCGTATTGGTTCAGTCGGAGAACACGACAATCGAGATTGTACGACATCTCATCTTTCTTTCGCTCAATCTTGGTGGTGACTGTCTATCGCAAATGGGGGAAAGCGGCAACGAAGACAGTATCTGAGATGCCGGGAGGCATGTCGATTCAGAAATGAGAAAAAAAGGCCTTGACATAATGCCAAAGCACATACCCAGACTGCGGAGACACCACCGCCGCCAGCG
>JADGQA010000276.1 GCA_017882185.1 Bacteroidota bacterium | reverse complement strand
CCGATGTTTGACATGGGTGTGTTGGCTGCACGGAAGTTGGAGGAACGAATCAATGGCTCGCAACTGCCTCCGGCGAACAATCCATTCGTGCCTGAGCTGATTATTCGCGAAACTTGTGGTGCAAAGCGGCGGCCTATTCAGGAAGCGGAGGGCAAACAGGCTCCTCTTGTTCACGTTGATACATTGTGAAGACGCCATAACAGACAGAAGGAACGTAGAAGAATCCTTGAGATACTTGAGGAGAAAAACTTTGAGACGTATTCTTATTTCTTCAGTGTTTTCGATTGTCGTTCTTGCAGTCGCGTTTGGAGGAACGACCGGCAAAATCGCTGGAATGGTAAAAGACAAGAAGAGTGGTGAGCCGCTGATAGGAGCAAATATACGGCTGGAGGGGACATCGTTTGGCGCTGCGGCAAATGTCGACGGCAACTATTTCATCATCAATCTTCCTCCCGGCAACTACACTATTGCTGCCACCATGGTCGGATACTCTTCAGAAAAAATCACCGATGTGCGTGTGAGTATTGATCTGACGACGACCATTGACATCGTTCTCTCAGAGACTGTATTGCAGCTCAATCAGGAAGTTACGGTGGTCGCAAAGAGGCCTCTTGTCCAGAAAGATCTTACGTCATCAACCGCCGTTGTCGGAACGCAAGAACTGGCGACACTGCCTATCTCGGAATTCTCTGATGCTCTCCAATTGCAGGCAGGCTATGTAGCGGGCAGTTTGCGTGGCGGTCGACAGGGTGAGGTTGCATACTGGATTGATGGAATGCCCGTGACGGATGCATATGACGGAAGCCAAGTGGTTGAATTGAACAAGAACTCCGTGCAGGAACTACAGCTTGTTTCAGGCACCTATAATGCTGAATATGGTCAGGCAATGTCCGGAATTGTCAATATTGCTACGAAAGAAGGCGACACCCATTACGCAGGGAGTGTTGGAATCTATGCCGGAGACTATCTCGGTAATCGTACGAATATTTTTCCGGGCATCGACAAGTTTGATGCTACCAAAATCCATAACTTCGAGGGAAATCTGAGCGGGCCAATTCCGTTTGCTGGAGACGACCTCACATTTTTGCTAACGGGAAGATATATCTATTTCGGCGGTTGGCTGAACGGCACCCGTAAATTCAATCCACAGAATATTGCATACACGGACAGTGCTGGCAACTTTCATCTCTACCGTGATGCAAGTGGCATGGGAGATGGCTCGCTTGTCCCAATGAACTGGAGCCGACGAGATTATGGACAAGGAAAACTAACGTGGAAGATCACTCCAACGATGAAGCTCACATACAATGACATATATGATTACACAGTTAGCAAAGGGTATAATCAGAGCTTTGTTGAAAACCCAGATGGGTATGGGGACAACTATGCCACAAGCAACACGCAGTTACTTCAGCTGACGCATACGTTGAGCAATTCTACGTTCTACACGTTCGGTGCTTCAATCTTCAATAAGGAATTTCAATACTATCTGTATAAAGACCCCTACGATCCAAATTACGTTCATCCAAACCTCCTTCTGACACAGGATGTGTACAGTTTTCTCACGGGTGGTACAGACTTGAATAGATTTGACCGCTCGACAAACACGAAGCTTATCAAGATCGACCTTACGAGCCAGATCGACAATTCCAATATGGTGAAAGCCGGCCTCGAATACCGCCAGCACCTACTCAGGCTTGACAGCTATACGCTTCAGCCAATACTCGCCCAGACTGACATAAACCTGGCGACAAGCAGTCCATACATTCAGACGCATATTCCAGATTATTCTTCACTGTTTCACGATGCGTATTGGAATTCGAGAAATCCAGCCGATTGGGCAAGCGGCAACTTTGGGGGACACCAACCTATAGAGTTGTCTGGTTACATCCAGGACAAGATGGAATTCAAGGACCTCATCGTGAATATTGGCATTCGCTATGACTACTTTGACCCGGATGGCTTTGTACTCAATGACGAGTCTGACCCAAACATTTTCAATCCCATTGAGCCAAGCAACCGATTCTTCGATTACAATGGCAACGGAATTCAAGATCCAGGAGAACCCGATAAGACTATCGCTGATCGCCTGTCATATTGGTATAAAAGGGCTTCGGCAAAGAGTCAGATCAGTCCCCGATTCGGCGCGTCGTTCCCGATTACTGAGGGAGGTGTGGTCCATTTTTCCTACGGGTATTTTTTCCAGATTCCTAATTTTCAACTGCTTTATCAGAATCCGTTTTTCAAATTCGCATCAGGCACAGGCAACCTAGGGATTGTTGGCAATGCTGATCTAAAACCGCAAGAGACTATCAAGGGCGAACTGGGTGTTCAGCAACAGCTGACGGATGATATTTCAATGGATCTCTCCGTCTACATAAGCGACATGCGGAATCTGACAAGCACGCGAGGAGCAGAAATCGTGGTTTTCGGCGGCGCTGCCTCGTACAGCAAATTCGTGAATAACGATTTCGGGTATGCGAAAGGTGTGACGCTGTCCATAAACAAACGATTCATGGGTGGTCTTGGCGCAACGCTGGACTACACGTATCAAGTGGTACGAGGAACGGCATCGGATCCATCGGCGGCACGCAATGCAGTTGCAGGTGGAGCTCTTCCGGAAGTGCAATTGACACCTCTTGATTGGGATCAGCGACACACACTCAATGGTACGCTTTCCTACGATGCACCTGATTGGGGATTTAGCCTCATCGCGAAGTATGGAAGCGGAACCCCTTACACACCGCGCGCCTCAACGGACATCACGACGTTATTGACGGACAGCCAATTAAAGCCTTCAACATTTGGTCTTGATGCTCGAGCCTCTTACGCTCTGACTATACACCCCATACGGTATGTCTTCTACATAAAAGTATATAACGTTCTCGATACGCCTAATGAACTCGGTGTGTTCAATGATACGGGAAGGTCCGGTTACACGCTGGATGAATTGCACGCTCTGCAAACGGATCCGTTACAGAGAAATGCTGCTCGGCAGGTGAATTCTATCCAGGATTTCTTCAACATCCCAACTTTTTACTCTGAACCTCGTCGGATAGAATTCGGCGCCAATTTGGAGTTTTAACAATGGAAAGAACTTCCATGAGAATTGCATTCTCATTCATCATAGTTGTTTGTTTCGCGAACCAAGTCGCAATGTCGCAAAGCGGGTTTCAGTATCAAAAAACAGGTGTCCTAAACGCAAATCAAGTAAGGACGGTTTTTGGTAACTGGGGAGTAATAGGACAGCCATGTAATGGTGGGCCACGGGGAGCGTGGCTGAACGATAACGACGGTTATCTTGGCGATGTCAGTCCGTTTGTCGGTGCAGAAGTGAATTGGAATGGCATCACGTTTCATTCGGTGGTCACATGTCCGGTCAGCAGACCTACCGTGCGACGCGACGAAGATCCTGCCAGCGGAAAGCCGTGGACGTTTGAGCCGGTTGCCGGATATTTCAACGCAAATCAGCAAAAGATTGCTACGAGCACAGACCCTAGCACCTGGCCACCGACCTGGCCAGACAAGATGACCGATGCAAGCGATCCAGGGTGGGCTGGATCGTGGAATGGGTACTTCGGAAAAAAGGCGAGCGCTGATCAGGAAAGCTATTACGTTATGGATGACAACAATGACCAGCGATTTAACGTTGCCACCAACAATCCACCTGGTGTTGCTTTTAAGCCAGATTCCACGAAACCGCTGAGAAATGGTCTGGGACTCGTGATGAGTGTACGAGGAATGCAATGGGCACAATTTCTCGCGAAGGACAACATATTCTGGCTTTACGAGATCACGAATACTGGAACCACCACTTATGATCGCGTTGTGTTTGGAATGTTGGTAGGCACCTATGTCGGCGTGACGGGTTGTGACGACAGTCCGCAGGAATACAACAATGATTGGTCATTTTATGACATCCAGAACAACCTGACGTATTCGGGCAATTACCCTGCAAATGAAATGCGCGACCCACTTTGGGTGGGGCCTGTAGGAATGGTAGGATATGCTTTTCTCGAAAGCCCTGGAAATCCATTTGACGGCATCGATAATGACGGAGATGCCGATTCCTCGGCCTTCGCTCTGGGAACTCCAAAGTTTCAACTATCAGACTTCGACTCCACTCTTATCGTTCCAGGGATGAAACTCGTTCTTATTAGGGATGATTTCAGCCGATTTGTTTTTACCGTCCCGAATGTTGATTCAGTCGAAATAAAGACGAGAGGGATGGATTCAGTCTGGATAAAGCCTGGAAAGACGAAGGTTGTCGAAGGGAATGTGTTGACCGATTTTCTGGGAAACTCCTCCGTCAATCCAAACGCGTATGACGGAGTCGACAATAATTTCAACGGACTTATCGATGAGAACCAGTACTTGCATTTTCATCAGATAAAAGTAACGCGAACTGTACCTCCAGTCGTGCTCATTGATGTCCTTCACCCGCTGAGGCACGCGGACTATGTCAACAATCTGGGGACAAGCCCCTTCAGCATGATCGATGAAAAACGGGACGACCTGATTGATAACAACAGGAATTGGAATGTTCAGTTCGATGATGTGGGGCGGGATGGAATTCCGAATACCCACGACTACGGTGAGAACGACGGCTTTCCGACTTCGGGATATGACAATAACTACATGGACACGGGAGAGCCAGGAGAACCTCATATAGACAAGACGGATGTCAACGAATCAGACCAAATTGGACTGACAAGTTTCTGGTATTTCACGCCAGCCGGAAATATTAATC
>JADGQA010000074.1 GCA_017882185.1 Bacteroidota bacterium | reverse complement strand
ATCGCGTTGAGGATCGCCGGAAGATCGCCGCCGGGAAAATCAATATCAACCACTGGTCCAATGATCTGGACAATTGTTCCTTCTTTCATTCAATGCCTTTCAACTCAGTTTTTCCAACGGGATCCCAACCATGAAGTTTCTAAATTTACGGAAAACGTGCCCTATAAACAATCATTTTTTGATGATTGAACTGATGATCAAAGCACCATGCAGCCTTCCATTTTCAATAAATATCTTGTTGTTGAATCTGCCCGCCGCTATGGATCCTGCCACGTACACTCCTGCAACATTCGTTTCCATTGTGCCGGGATTGTGTAAAGGGGCAAGGGTTGGAGGATCGATCGTGACTCCCAGTTTTTCCAGAAGTCTGTTGTCGGGTCGGTAGCCGATCATGACAAATACAACATCGTTTGGGATCGGGCCAGCATGTTTCCCTTCAAGAATCAGTTCCGCAGTCTTTATCTCACGCACTCTGGTTTCGAACAATGCTGTGATTTCACCTGCTTTGATGCGATTCTCGATATCCGGAAGAATCCAGTATTTCACACCCTCACTGAGCCGAGGACCTCGATGAATCAGAGTCACAGTCGATCCGTTTCGGAATAACTCAAGCGCGATCTCTACCGCCGAATTCTTTCCACCAACCACGGCGACTCGCTTTCCGGAATAAACGTACGGTTCGGAATAGTACCGAAGCACTTTGGCCAAATTACTACCGGGAACATCAAAGGGATTAGGATTGTCAAAGTAACCGGTTGCGAAGACCACATTATTGCAGGTATATTGACCGTTATTCGCAATCACTTCGAAAAAGTGATCTCTCCTCTCAACGGAAGTCACTTCGACTCCTGACTCTATTTTCAGGTTAAATTCCTTAGCCACCCTGTGATAGTAACGGACAATATCAGTCCTTGTCGGTCTGAATGTCGGCACGATGAATGGAATGTTTCCGATTTCCAGCAACTCCGGAGTCGAAAAGAAAGTTAAATTCACCGGAAAACGGCGAATTGCATCAACAATAGAACCCTTGTCGAGGAGGAGATAGGTGAGCCCATGCTTCTGGGCTTCAACTGCGCAAGCTAACCCTGAGGGACCTGCGCCTACGATGATCACATCATGTTTTGTATTTTGATTCATGCTCTAAGAATCGAACCCCGATGCATGAGAATTGCTGAAGCAATGTTGGGCGTAGGACGGGGAACTGATAGATTGAGGCAACTTCAATTCAATATCCCATCCATCATTGATACAATGCTTTAAACACGAATATGGTTTCATTCTTATTGTGTGCGGGATTGAGACGGTAGAATACATAGTCCAGAAAACTCGGCTCAAAACGGTGTTCCAATTCCATCCTAATATGAAGTGCGCTTTCGATCCGTCGGACGCGCTGATCGTAGTCATCCGTTCCATAGAACAGCATATAGTTTGGGCGTTCAGATGATTTGGCAGGTTTGGATGCGATTTCAGCGAGTTTCTGTTCGCTGCTTATGTCGACCATCGGAATGGGATATTTTCCACCGTAGAAAAAGGGAGGTTGTGTAATTCCGTCTTTTCCGCCAGCCTGGAATAATGCGGTGACCGGTTTGTCATACAACGAGTATAATGCCTCGACTCTGGTCTTTTTGCAGTAGTACACCGAAAATGGGATGAGCAACGCTGTGTTAACAAGCCAGAACCAAATCCATAACGTTCTCAGGATGGTTTGATGACGTGACCAGAATGTCGAACTTTTTACGTACTCCTCCCAACCGACAATACTCAGAACAAGGATAAGAGGGATCACGGGAAGTATGAATCGTTCCTGCTTGTTGGGGAAGCTTGAGTGAAGGACAAAAAAGACCAAAACGGGAACTAGGAGCAGTATTGTCTTCCGCCGGTTCTTGTATAGTCCGTAGAGGAGGAGAACGCTCATGGGAGGAATCAATGTGCCGAGTACTAGAAGAGTATAGTTGTACCACGGACCCGTCGTGTAGTCTTCGCTGTGGGTCGCATTGTACCGTACGTATTCGATGAACGAAGCGAAAGGATATCCCCAAGCGAAAGTATCCATGCTTCCCTGGATGACAATAGCCGTTACTAGAAATCCTCCGGCGACCAGCAGCATGTCCTTTAATTTTTTCTGATATAAGAGTATCAATCCTAATGTCCCTGTCAAAGGAAGGGTTTGGTATCGAAAAACGAATGCCAGGCCAAAACAGAGGCCGGCAATGAATGCATTCCTGCGCCTTTGCTCTGAGATCAAAACGAAATAGCAGCCCGCCATGAGCGGAGGAATGCACACTACCTCAATGAGGCCTCTAACGCTGAGAAAGGGCAATGCCCAGAAGAGCGCAAGTATTAGGCCCACCTTTTTCGCGATTTCGCGACTGCTCAAGACCTCAGCAATTCTGAATCCAAAGTAGACGATCAACAGCGAATAAATGGCGTGAAGGAACCGCACGATGTACATTGTCGTCTGGGGATCCCGGATTCCGACTGCTTCCAGCGCGTTGAACAAACCATAATGAAGTGCCGGATATACGAAACTGTGTCCAAACGTTCCTCCGCGGTCAGTCCAAGCTGTCGGGTACTGCATGACGATGAATGCCTGTTCAATGGGGCCAAAATGATCGTCATGCATTGCGTACCCCTTCGAGGAGACAGTGGCCACGAGACGAGGTAGAAGGGCAATAAGAATGATGGCCAGCAGCGGACGGTCGCTCCACAATCGTTTGATAGAATTTATCATAGGGTTTGCTATGCCATAAATAGAACAATCGCAGTGGTTATTGGAGGCCTCTTCATTCTGTTAATACTATGGAATCGGGATTAGATATTGAGACTGTCTAAGCGCGATTCTTGAAAGTCCAAACATCATTGATCACAAAGTTGCTGATAGTTCCCACGCCGATTCCAATCAGATTTGATATCAAATAATTGATTCCAAACCATTCAGTCAATCCAATCAATATCAGGTAGTTGCCCAGGAAGGCCGTTATCCCGGCGCCTACGTTATAGCGCCATAGCTTTGTCCAAAATGTTCCTACATCCGACCTGTCTCTCCAAGTCCACAGAAGGTTCATCCAAAAATTGGAGAGAATTGATAACTCGATCGCGACCAAACTACCCACAAAATAGGGGATTTTTCCGAGTTCCGTTAAGAGATAGAGAGAACCCATGTTGACACCAATTCCGATTACTCCAACGATACCGAATTTCACCGGTCGGGGATTGAATATTCCTTCTCTGAAATAAGCAGATAATCGCTGAGCAAATCGGATATTTTCAGGTTCTGGCATAGGAGGAATGATTTACGGAATTTCACGAAGAAGATCTCGACAAGATTTCGGAAATCTGGCTGAGTCTATTCTTTCTTCCAATCTGGCAAGTACCCCGGCGTCCACGGTGCACCGAGTTGATCAAGTTGTTTGTTCAATTTTGGCAGATCCGTTTCTACGATCTGGCGTAGAGAATCATACAACGTCGTAAACTCGCCGACAGCAATCTCGTATGCCCTTTGTTCGGTTCCCGTGGGAGAGGCCGTCGACGACCAGAATCCCTGCGTCATGGCATCGACATATCCCATCAACATTGGAGAACCATTTTCATTATATCGGGATGACACTTCATCGCCTGCGAATTTACGATTCAACGTTGTAAGCCTGTCTTGAATCCCGAGGAGGCTTTGATAAAGGTCGGGTGATGCTTGTGACGTTTGCATCAATGCTGTCTTAAGGGCCCCTACGCGGACACGCGATTCGTTGAGTGAGTTGAGCACACCCAAGATTGCTCGTTGCAATTTCGAGACTTTTTTCTCGAATGTCAGAAGCTCTTTACGATCATTCGCAATCGAAGGTAAACCAAGCGGCGAACAATTGAATTCCACCGGACCTGCGAGCACGATCTCTGCGCCATTCACTCTCTTGGACATCGTGACTGAATATTTTCCGGGCATCGCGAGCCAACTCCCCCGCCCTGCCGCTTCATCGTTCGCCTTCGTGATCGGATCAGGGGACATCAATTTGAGGTCCCACGTGACCCGATTGACTCCTTCACTGTTGTCTCCCTTCAGACGTCGCACAACATTCCCTGACTCATCCTTTACTGTAAACAGGATTGCCGGAGCATCTTCATCCGCTTCGGCTCGAAGTGTATCCAAGGTCGGATACCCCAACTCACCTTTCGTTCCGACTTTCTTTTGAGCATCCTCCCGTCTCTTCTTCATGGTCTCGAGAGTTTTTTTCAGATAGTAGGTAAAGGTTGCACCAAAGGGTGGATTTTCGGCAGAAAAGAATGCATCACCCTGCCACGCCTTCCCATCTCCGCCCAGTGGTGTTCGCTGGATGTACATGGGTGCATCTTTCACGGGGAAGACATATGCCTCTTTGGCGAGGATATCCGTCGAGACTGTCCGCAATGGCGTGTAGTCGTCCATGATGTAGAATCCACGGCCAAAGGTCGACAATACGAGATCGTTTTCGCGAGCTTGGACGGCGATTTCCGTTATGGCAATTGTCGGAAGTCCGGCCTTGAGCTGCGTCCATGTCCTTCCGCCGTCGACAGTAAAATGAACACCGTATTCAGTCCCAAGGAACAGCATGTTCGGGTCGATCGGGTCCTGGGCAATACACAACACCGATCCATTCTCCGGGAGATTGCTGGAGATTGAACTCCATGATCTCCCTTTATCGGTACTTTTGAAAATGTATGGCTTGAAATCGCCCATCTGGTGGTTGTCGAAAGACGCGTAGACGACATTCGGGTCAATAGGCGATGCTTGCACACTGCTGACAAATGTCATCTCCGGAACCCCTTTGAGCTTCTCGATCTTCCTCCACGCCTTGCCTCCATCCTCGGTCACTTGGATCAGCCCATCATCCGTACCCACGTAAATCAAACCCTCGACCTTTGGCGATTCCGAGATGAATGAGAGGTTGCCCCAGAACGCTGTATTACCGTGCTTGTTGATCGCCTCTGGCGGCCAAATTTTTCCCATGACAGTCAGCGTGTTCCTGTCGATTTGTCTGGACAGATCGCCGCTGACGACTGTCCACGTCGAACCGTAGTCATCGCTGCGGAACAACTTGTTTGCTCCAAAATAGAGCCGCGAGTGTGAATGCGGACTGATGATGAGCGGAGCATCCCAATTCCAGCGGAGCGACGGTTCTCCTGTTCCCTCAATCGGACGAATTCCGAGTTCTTCACCTGTTTTCTTGTCATATCGGACAAGCCCGCCATACTGCGATTCCGAATAAACAATATTCGGATCTGAGGGATCGATCACAGTCTTGAATCCGTCACCACCCGTCGTGTGGATCCAGTCAGAGTTGACAATGCCGGAGGCATTGATGGTTCGGGAAGGACCTCCGAAAGAAGCGTTATCCTGCGTCCCACCATACACATAGTAGAAAGGCGTTGTATTATCGACGCTGACACGATAGAATTGAGCTGTCGGAAGATTCGACTTGAAATTCCACGTCTTCCACTGATCGAAGCTCTCGTACACTCCCCCGTCGCCTCCCAAAAGGAAGTGGTTCCGATCTGTCGGATCAGGCCAGATAGTGTGATTATCGACGTGCACATTCTTGATGGGGAGCCGATAGATAGTCTTGCCCCCGTCGTCAGAGACCATAAGCAGGGTTCCGGGCACGTAGATGCGCTCTATATCGAAGGGGTCGCAAATGATGCGACCGTAATACATTTGAGTCTCAACGTGCGGGTTGCGCTTTTCCCACGTTTCACCGCGATCGGTTGAACGAAAAATGCCGCCATTATCGCTTTCAGCCTCAACAGTCGCGTAGAGAAAATCGGGATTTAAAGGGGAAATCGCGATGCCAATTCGCCCGAGATCTCCGCCGGGGAGACCGCTCGTAAGCTTGTTCCACGATTGTCCAGCATCCGTCGATTTATAGATAGCACTTTCCGGTCCGCCATCGATCATCGTCCACCGGTGTCGGCGACGTTGATACGATGCAGCATAAAGAATGTCCGGATTGCGCGGATCCAGCACCACGTCTGTGATTCCCGTATTCTCGCTGATGGTTAGAACCTTGATCCAGGTTTTGCCTGCGTCGGTTGTTTTGTACAAACCCCGATCTCCCCCTGCTGCCCACAGTGGGCCTTGTGCGGCGACGTAGACAACCTTCGTGTCCCGTGGATCGAAAAGGATCACGGCAATATGCTGCGAGTTTTTCAGTCCAATGTTTTTGAACGAATGACCATCGTCCTCGGACTTGTACACGCCGTCGCCGTACGACACGCTTCGTTGACTGTTGGCTTCACCTGTTCCAACCCACACTTCGTGTGGATTAGAAGGGTTGATGGCAACATAGCCGGTCGAATAGGACCCATAATGATCGAACACTGCTTCAAAGATTGTCCCGCTATTCGCCGTTTTCCAAACACCTCCGGAAGCCACACCAACATAGTACTGCTGGTGTTCCTTTGGATTGATCGCAAAAGACATCACTCGTCCACTAATGACGGCCGGACCGATGCTGCGAAACTTGAGACCCGTGAACGTTGACGACTTCAGCGTGTCGGTTTCTTTGAGTCTTGATGGTTGTGCCCAGAGCGATTGAATGTACAGGACGAGCAGGGCGGCGAGGATTTTTTTCATGCTCAGATTCCTTACAGGAATGAACGAACGTTTCAGATCATTTACGCTACGCGGAACCGCAAAAGTGACGATAACTTAGGAAAACAGGTGGGCAAAAGCAATGGAAACTGATGCGACCACAAGCGATCTCGTGCGAGTTCGCCTGTAAGATTCTGTGTTATGGATCAGTAAGAGATATCTTCTGAATTGTATATCGCACTCGCAACGCGCCATTTGTATAGTCGCTCGAAGTGACCTTGAACGATCCGATTTCCTTGCTTGATGCTGCGTGCACTCCGCTGCACGGACAAGCATCATAGTCACCGATGCTTACTATTCGGACATTGTCACTCGCCTCTTCGGGGAGTCTTGACAGATTGAATCGCTCTTTTGCCTCGTCTCTATTCATGAAGCTCTCTCGCACGGGCAAGTCAGCCTGGATGACCTCGTTGACCCGTCGATCGATTTCCGCTACCTCCTCAACGGTGAGATTTCGATTGAAATGGAAATCGCATTTTGATTTCTTCTTCTCGATGTGCGAACTGAATGCACGCCCACAGTCGAACATCCGGACCATCGTCTGGATGAAAATGTGCTCCGCGGAATGCATCCGGGGGTCATAGTTCTTTGGGTTTTGATTATACTCGTTCATCCGAATGCTTTTGAAAAGTAACAAGGGTTGCCGCAAACAGAATATTGCTGATTTTCTCAAATTTATCAACTGCCGGGGTCTTTTGCCATTATCGTTGAAATCTCCGTCTTTGGGACCCTGGAGTTGACAAAGCGGATCGCTTTTCGTACCATAGCGTGCCAGCAGTCTGTTTACGCGGGTAAATGCCTACCTCCTGCTCTTGACGGACGTCTATCCTCCGTTTAGTGCAAAAGAGTGATGACGAGATTGGGACTCGTAAGGATCTATGTGTGAGTACCGGGCACAATTTGTTAGCTGAAGGAGAACTCTCATGGCTACTGCAAAACGAATGACATATTTCAAGGCAAAGGTCGAGGACAAACCGGGTGCCTTGCTTGCTCTCGCAATGGACCTTAAGGAAAAGAACATCGACCTGTTGGGCTTGAAGGGCGTCAGCCACGCCGGGCATGGCGATGTTCTTGTCATCCCGAAGAATCCCGATAAAGTGCGAATCGCTTGGAATGCTACCGGGACTCTTCTCGAGGAGGGGACGCTGTTTTTCCTGAGTGGTGTGGATAAGACCGGGGCACTCACAGGAGGTCTTGATGCCCTTGCCAAGTCAGACGTCAATATTGTTGCAATTGAAGCCGGCGCCGTTGGGGGACGCTTCGGGGCGTTTCTCTGGGTCGGCCCCGACGATGTGGACAAAACTGCTCAAGCACTGGGCGCAAGTTAACATCCAGCAAGAACCACGACAAAACAGTGTCGGCATCGTACCGTCGTCGCTGTTCAGTGATAACTCTCATCGGTCGAAAAAATAAGGGGCGGCGCATTTGGCCGCCCCTCAAAATTCTTACCGCAACTGGTATCTGGACAAAAGGTTACTGCTTAGTTACCGGTTTCACAAAGACGCTATCGTCCACACCGGTGTTAACCTCGAACTTATCGAGTGTCAATTCCATGACCTGTCCCATTGCACTCTGCTCGTATTTCGTCGGCACCAGATAGCCGTTGAAATCCTTGTAGTCTGACATGTTCACTGATTGCTCCATCGGCCCTTGCGGCGTCGTGAGGACAGTAACCTCACGGTACTTCAGGAAATCACTAACATCAAAGTAGTGCCGTAAGGTTGAGCCGGCGGGCTTAGTGAATGTGACCTCGTAGTAGTCTTTCCCTTTGATATTTTTCACGCCGGTCACTTCAGCCGTGAATCCGAGTGCTTTGTACTGATCGTAGAAATTCATGGCGCCTTCGACTTTCATGGATTCCAGCTGCGGGCCCTGTAGGTCTACAACTCCCTGCGGGCTGACGGCCCACCCCTTTTCGCCATCGAATCCACTTTTCTGTTCCATCATACCTACGATAGCAAATTGCTGATATACCTTGTTCGGGGCTTTTTGGACGCTCTTAATCTTCAACGCGAAATTCTGCATTTTCCCGCTCATCTCAACGGTCCTGTCTCTGACGCTATCCATCCTGGCTTTACCACCAGTTTTCTCGATGAATTTACCGAAAATCTCTTCCGGTTTTATCGTGATTGCAGCGGCGGGTTTCTCCACGGCCGGATTCCCATCTTCGTCATACATCTTTACAGGGCCGAACGCAGCGAGCTTTTCCTTGACTTCCGCAGCCGTTCCGACGACGTCAATAAGCATCTTGTCGGGAGCAAGATATTTCTTCGCTGCCTGCTGCACCTCGTCAGCCGATACGGCTTCGACGCGTTTTAAGTAAGTTCTGTAGTAGTCTTTTGGAAGCTTGTACCGCTCGATCTCGATCGCATAGCCGGCCACTCTGTCGGCGTCTTCAAGGCTCCGCACAAATGATCCGCTCATATAGTTCTTTGCCATCTGTAGTTCCTTGGCATCGACTGCTTCATCGCGTATCCGTTTAATCTCGTTGAAGATTTCGGTTATAGCGCTATCCGTCACCACATTTTTCACGGAAGTGTATGTGGTGAATGATCCGATCAGTTCGTCCGGCCCCATATAACTGTACGCGCCGTACGTGTAGGCGTGCTTTTCACGCAGGTTCATAAACAAGCGGAATACGCCACCGCCGAGTACCGTATTCATGACCGAAACCTTCACAACATCGGGAGATGTCCTCTGCAGATCGACGGTCTCCGCCACTCTTATAACCGACTGAACGGAAGAAGGCCTATCAACCATCGCCACCACGACTCCATCGAGAGGTTTTGGCATTGAGTAGACCGGCGCCGGTATTTTTCCTTTCTTCCACTTGCCGAAATACTTCGCCACCAATTTCAAGACCTGTCCTCTCTCGACATCCCCGACAACAGCAAGAATGGCATGGTTCGGTTTGAAGTACGCATTGTAGATTTCCAGGCATTTGGTGCGCGAAACCTTACCGACACTTTCTTCGGTTTCCGCCTCGCCGTACGGATGCGTTGAACCGTACAATACCTTCTGACGGACCATCTCTGCAACAGCGTCCGGCTCCATTCTCCTTTGCTTGATGCCCGATTTCGTCTGCATGATCAGCTTGTCCAGTTCATCCTGCGGAAACGTGGGATGCAATGAGATGTCGGACATCAAATCAAATAACTTTGCCGTGTATTTCGAAAGTCCTGATGCGTACACAGAGGTTCCACCCGAACCGAGGGAGGCACCAATGCGATCAACCTCCTCATCGATCTGATCTTTCGTCCTGGTCTTTGTCCCGTTTCGCATCACCTGACCCGCGAGATCGATGGCACCTGCGTACTCTCCTTCGACAGCCGGCTTGCGGTCGATGAGCATTCGCATGCTTACAGTCGGCAGTTTGGTGTTTCTGACAACAATGACCCGTATTCCATTTGCCGTGACGTCGACAGTATAATCAGGAAAGGCAATGGCCGGCGCAGGACCGGGACCCGGCATCTTGCTCCTGTCCAATTGGCCGGACGCGACATTCGCAAGTGCGATCACAGAGAATACATAAACAATCAGTTTGAGTTTCATGGTCGTTGCTCCTTTGTTCGGCTAGCTTTTGGTTTTTGGGAGATAATAAAGCAGCGTCCGATTGGTCGGACTGAAGTACTGTTGTGCCACCCGCTGTATATCTTCACGCGTGACAGACATAAACTTCGTGATCTCCGAATTAATCAGGTTAGCGTCGCCGAAGAACAGGTAGTAGTTCGCCAACTGCATTGCTTTACCCTGGACCGTAGCATTTTTCTCAATGAAACCCGTCTCCTTCTGATTGCGGATCTTCGAGAACTCCTCCTCGCTGATAAGACTGTCCTGCGCTTTCACGATTTCCCGCTGCATGGTGTTTTCCACATCGAGCGGTGATTTGCCGAAATTCGCAACTGCAAACACAAGAAACAGGGATGGATCCTCCAAGTCCAAAGGAAATGTCCCAACGTACACAGCGATCTTATCCTTGTCCACAAGCCTCTTGTTAAGACGCGAGCTTTCTCCCCCCGAGAGGAGGTTCGTCAGCATCGAAAGCGCATAGTAATCCTTCGTTCCCTGTGCAGGCACATGGTAGGCTTCGATGACGGCAGGGAGCTGAATATTATCGTAGACCGTGTCGCGTACTTCGACGGTCTGAGCCGGCTCTACCTCTTTCGGCCTGAAGATCTCTCCTTGTCCTTTGGGAATGTCGCCATAGTACTTCACGACAAGCTCCTTCGTCTTGTCAATATCGATATCACCTGCGATGACGAGACACGCATTGTTTGGAACATAGAAGGACCTGTAAAACTCCCTGAATTCGTCATATGTCGCCATATCGATATATTGGGTGGAACCAATCGGGGTCCAACGGTACGGGTGGACCTTATAGGCGTGCGAAAATGTTTGCTCGAAGACGGAACCGTAGGGGCGGTTGTCGATGCTCTGTTTTCGCTCTTCCTTGACGACGCCTCTTTGCGTTTCGATCCCGATGGAATCGACTTTCAGCTGTAACATGCGTTCGGACTCCATCCACATTGCAAGTTCAAGCTGGTTTGACGGTAGTGTGATGAAGTAGACCGTCTTGTCGAAACTCGTGCCTGCATTGAGATCGCCTCCTGCATTCTGTACGATCTTGAAGAACTGGCCTCTCGGAATATTGGGAGATCCCTCGAACATGAGGTGTTCAAAGAAATGCGCAAACCCGGTCCGGTCAGGTCTTTCGTTCTTGGATCCGGCGTGATATGCCATCACCTGGGAAACAATCGGTACTGAATGGTCCTCGTGCAAGATGACGTGGAGTCCATTAGGAAGATTGTACTCCACGAATTTGATGTTGACCTGGGCAAAGACCGCGGTGCACAGGCAAACGAGTAGTATGAGTACACCAAATATGCGTTTTCGCACAGTTTCCTCCTGAAGAATTAGTGGAAAGATAAACAATGTGATAACTGGTAAGGAGTAGGGATAATTCGAAGCACGGTGACCGGCTGAAATTGGAAGATGTCCAAGCGCCTCGATTCTGACGGTACGAAACGTGGCTAAGTTAGCTAATCAGGGGTCGAAAAGCAATTCTCCCCACGCATTGACCTCCGCGATTGGGTGGAAAAGCAGATTCGAATTAAAGCATATTCCCAATAATGAAGAGATCGCCGGGAAATCCTTTATTTTGCTATTCCAATCACGCCACAGGCCAATCGTGCACCAGCGTTTCCTGTTGGCTGTGTCTTCAGATCGTCTTCTTTCTCATGGACTATCACTCCTCTTCCGATCACGGAGTTGGGTCCGGTGAAAGAGATCATCGTGTCGACGTAGTCCAGGTGAGCTGTTCCAGTACTGTCAGCCACGATGTTTCCAAGGTCGCCAACGTGGCGCTTGTCGCTGGACGGCATGCTATGGGGCATTCCGGTTGGATTGAAATGGCCACCAGCTGACGTTCCGTCGACTGAACTGCAGTCGCCGTACTCGTGAATATGGAAACCGTGTTTTCCCGGCGCCAAACCAGTCAGGTCAGCGACAACCCGCACACCGTTGTCGACGACCTCGAACTTCACGATTCCCGATACGGAACTTCCTTTTGTTGGTTGAAGGACAGCAATGGCTTCTGAAATTGCGTTTTGACCCATCGCCTCGTGCTTCATTTGTCCGATTGCGACGCTGAGACAGAGAACCAAAAGAATCACGACTGTAGCGGAAAATCTTGATCTGTTCATTAATCCTCCTTGTGGTATTGATAGAACGTGTGAAAACTCGATTCGAAAAGCAAATGTGGGGGGTCGGAATGGCTCTGTCGGCCGAGGGCATGAAAAAAAGACGCAAAATGCAGCTAAAATTGAGCTGAAGGTGGGATTTGAACCCACGACCTGCGGTTTACGAAACCGCTGCTCTACCGCTGAGCTACTTCAGCGAGATGACTGTGCTACTCAAAAATGTAGGCTCAATATAAGAAAAAATGGAAGGGCTATCAATAAATTTGTTCAAATCGCCTTGACATTCGTCTATTACTATTGGAATTTATCATCAAGAGAGTCATCAAAATTACCATCATCTGAACTGTGTCCACGCTGAGATTCATTCGCCTTATTGTTTCCTTGATAGTGTTCGTGCTGTTCGCATATCTGGCATCCCGGCATCAGCATTTCGTGACGCCAGAAAGAGCCGAGAAGGTGTCCCTCAACGACACCGCTTCTGTTGCCGCAATTGCAGAAACCCATCCAAAGGATGCGCGCGAGCTTGCACTTGAACTGCCGGACACTCTTCTCCCCTTTTGCCGAGGTTTGAAAACAAGAAAAGAGGTAGCTCTGAGCTTTGATGCTTGTCCTACCAGCGGCAAGAACCAATTCAACAGGGCGATAGCAAATATTCTGCTCGAAACAAAGACTCCGGCGACGGTCTTTTTGAGCGGAAGGTGGGTCGAACAAGACACCGCTGCCACCCGTCTCCTTGCTTCCGATTCTCTCATTGAATTGGGGAACCATTCCTACACCCATCCACACCTGACACACATCACGTTAGGCAAGATGAGAAAAGAACTTGAGCGTACTCAAAAAATCATTGCAGACTTGACCGGCCAAAGACCGTTCCTTTTCCGTGCTCCCTATGGCGAAGTCAACGACACATTAATCAATGTTGCGCGGGAATTGGGACTTGCAACGGTTCAATTTGACGTTGAATCCGGCGATCCAGATACGACGTTCACCGCACAACGATTAATCAAATGGGTAACTGAGAAATCAAGGAATGGATCGATAGTCATCATGCACATTAACAACCGGGGATGGCATACCGCTCAGGCATTGCCCACAATCATTCAATTCTTACGAGACAGAGGTTACATTCTTGTCAAGGTCAGTGCATTGATGAAACAGGTCAGCGAGGAATTGTTGCCTGGCGCGCTCGCGCATTCTGACGTCCATCGAGGCAAGGATGTTCCGAACAGGAAGTAATACATCCGAAGACAGTGGTTATCGACGGCCAAGCCAAACGCCTACCAGCGTAATCACGGCACCGAGAATCTGAAGCGGAAACATCTTTTCCCCCAACGTGAGATAAGCAAAAATAAATGCCAGGACAGGAACCAGGTTGTTGAAGTTTGCAGTCTTCCTCGGTCCGATGTCTTTGATGCCCACCGCCCAAAGCACTGTCGATGCTCCGATCGACAATGCCCCTGACCCGATCGCTGCGGCATAGTATCCCGAACCTACATCCTCCCATCGTAGAACGAACGCCGAAGGAATGGCGATTATTGTTAGAACGACGGCACCGACAGAAACCAATATTGCCGACAACTGGGTGGGGGAATAATCTTTCAGGAAGTTCTTCTGCAATGTTGTGCTCAATGCCCATAGCACCGCCGCGACCAACGAGAGTAGATCTCCAAACAAGGCATCGCCGCCAAGCTGAACTGTCGACCCCGTTCCAATGACGATCAACACAATCCCCACCAGCGACACCCACGTCCCACCCCATGCCTGACGAGGAACTTTCTCTCCGTGAATGAGTGAATTCAAGAAAACTGTCCAAAGTGGGGACGTCGAGAGGATGATCGCCGAATTTCCCACTGTGGTGTTTTTGATTCCGTATATGTATGCCAACTGGTACAGTACATGTGCCAGAATCGCCAGACCGATCAACCTCAGCCAATCCTTCCCCGGTACCGCCTTCCAGGGGGATCGGGAAAAATAGAGAATCACGAGAATGGTGCCCGCGACCAGAAATCGCAAGCTGTTAAAAACCAATGCGTCGAGGCCGGAGAGACCAAATTTCACAAGCGGGGCATTCGCCGCCCAAATAACGACGACGATAAGAAGAAGGGATTCTGCGGAGCGATGACTTTGGACCGGGGAGGCAGTTGGCATTTGTGAAAAGTTCTCAGATGATCTCTTTGATCAATTCCTTCCTCGGATTCGGTATCACCACTTTGTTGACGAGCAAGCCGCGTTCCGAACAGACGGCCGCAGCGGAATCCACCGCCGCGCGGACTGCCGCGACATCACCCGTCATCGTTACAAATGCCTTTCCACCCAATGCCATTGCAAGCCGAATTTCAATCAATTGAACACGCGCAGTCTTCACTGCCGCGTCCGCCGCTTCGATGAGAGACGCAACGCTAAACGATTCGACAATGCCGAGCGCTTCAAGCATCGGAACCTCATTCACGCCGGAGATCGCCGGGAAGACATCCTTGTGAACGTTGGGAATGACAAACGTGTCGATGACGACACCCTTTCCGATCATCTTGCCTGCATCCACCGCAGCTCTTACTGCAGCAACATCGCCTCCTACG
>JADGQA010000275.1 GCA_017882185.1 Bacteroidota bacterium | reverse complement strand
CAATCCAGCGGCGCAATGGTGTCGGCGGCCCTTTCAGGTGATTACACATTTGCGAACTCGCTCTACTTTCACATTGAGTCCCTCTACAATAGCATCGGCGTGACGGAGCGTGCGGCCCTCTTCGCACAGCAATCGCGCCTGCTCGGACTCCTGTCGCCATCACGCTGGTCGATGTTCGGCGAGATCTCTTATGATATCACTCCACTGATCCGTGGCTCCGTGTTCGAGCTGCAAAACCCCATGGATGATTCGCGTGTCCTTGTCCCCTCCGTAACATGGTCCGTTGTCACGAACCTCGACCTCACCATCATCGCCCTCTTGTTCCATGGCGATGCATTGACTGAGTTTGGCGGTTATGGCGAAAGCGGATACCTGAGGTTGAAGTGGTCATTCTGATTCTTTATCCACCGAGACCCTCACGTCGCCAACTTTGGAGTACGGTATAATAAAAGCAAACATTGAAAGTGTATCCATCAGGGTCAAAGTGAACAGATGAAATTCGAATTTGACAAATTGAGTCAGGTCAGTTCTTTGGTACAAACTTGCATATTGTTCCTGAGATGTGTATAGTATAGTAGTCGAAATTACCGATGCAAAGAAGATTCCAACATATTGTTGCCCTCGTTGTCGTCGTCAGCTACGTCCTAGTCGGTGCGATAGGATTTTGGGATGTTCTGGGTCAGATGTTCTATTCGGGCACTCACCCCACGATCATCACCAAAGGCAAACCGCCCGGCCCAGCGCATGCGAAGGTTGTCTGGACGCAACAAAAACACTATCCAAGCTCATCGAAGGACAATGTGCCGACGCCGGCGCTCGTTTCCGCCCGGCCGGTACACCAGTTCCCGGAATTCTCGTTCGCCACATCCGCACCACATGTTCTCATATTCTCGTCGTTCCATCCTCACGAGCATTCTCCACGCGCTCCACCCTACTTGCTGTAATCCGTAATTTCAAATCATCAAGGGAATCGTACTGAGGTTGCCCCTTTGATCGTCTGGGTGTTACCAGATTTGAAACAGGCCGGGGTATCGTCAGAACGTTGAGCCTCGCCGTTGGCAATGATGGGGTTGCACGATTCCCATCAGCAAGTCCCCGAAATAAGAAAAGGAGACCTTCCAATGTTCTCAAAAAAGCGCATCGCCCTCATGGCGATACAGTTTCCAATAGCATTATTGATTGGCGTGTTGCTGACGTTTGCCTACAGCATGCAGGTCCACGAACATCCGGAAATCAACTGGTCGATCGCAATTCCATTTGGGATTGTTCTCGACGTGGCCGTCACTTGGCTCCAAAATCGTAATGAGAAGCAACAGTCCAAAATGCCGTCATGAATATCGGTTCGCAGACTCGTCGAGTGTGCCTTGAGAATTCCGCATGAATCTAGCTGAGTCCGATCCGATGAGGGTGCAGGTCTTTACTGCCCAAAGGAGTACCAGGCCCCCAAACGACAGGATTGCCATTGGCGTTCAAAAAAACACCACATAAGAAAGAGAGACCGCGCACACAAGCAAGAGGACTTGTCGTGTGGCAATTTCACAGGTTCACTGGACTCGAGCAATCGGAAGGAATCCTTCTCCTGTTTTGCACAGTCGTTGCGCTGCTGTGGGTGAATTCTGCGTGGTCCGACAGCTATCAACCTTTTTGGCACACAGAGTTGTCAATTGGCATTGGGGGAGCCACCTTCTCGAGGTCGCTTCTGCACTGGATCAACGACGGTTTCATGGTGATATTCTTTTTCGTCGTGGGGATGGAAATCAAGCGTGAGGTCCTCGTCGGCGAATTATCCACAGTGAAGAAGGCCGCTCTCCCTGTGATAGCCGCCGTGGGCGGGATGATCGTTCCTGCACTCATCTATATCCTTGTGAACAAGGGAACGGCAGGTGCGAACGGATGGGGAATCCCTATGGCGACCGATATTGCGTTTTCGCTGGGAGTCCTTGCTTTGCTGGGAAAGCGTATCCCCGTCGAGTTGAAAATATTCCTGATGGCGTTCGCCATCGCGGACGATATCGGCGCGGTTATTGTGATTGCTATGTTCTACGCCTCTGGCATTGTCTGGGGCCATCTACTCGCGGCGGCAATCATTCTGGTTCTGCTCATCGGTTCAAACTGGATTGGAATTCGATCTATCCCGGTCTATGCCGTCCTCGGGTTCCTGCTGTGGATTGCATTCCTCGACTCCGGAATTCATGCAACCGTCGCAGGTGTCGTCCTCGCTATGACGATTCCTGCCCGGTCCAAGCTCGACACGCGAAGGTTCTTGGAGAAGGCACGCGCGATTCTTGCCCATTTGGATGGACGAAAGCAAGATCAGCCCATCACGAGTCCTGAGGAAAATCGTCAAGCCACCCTCCGGGCACTCGAACAGACTGCCGAAGACTTCGAAGCGCCGACCCAGCGCTTCGAGCGTGCGCTTCATCCATGGGTCTCGTTCTTCATTGTGCCGTTGTTTGCCCTGTCGAATGCCGGTGTGAAATTTGAACAAGGTATTGGCTCTCTGGTCCAGAACACGGTGTCCGTTGGCGTTTTCCTGGGGTTGGTGTTCGGAAAACAAATCGGTATAACATTGTTCTCATTTCTTGCGGTGAAAGCAGGTCTCGCGTCCCTCCCATCCTCAGTGACGTGGAGGCAAATCTATGGAGTGTCGTGGCTCGGAGGTATCGGATTCACGATGTCGCTGTTCATTACCGGTCTTGCCTTCGCTCCTGGATTGCTCACGGACCTCTCAAAATCGGGCATTTATGCAGCGTCAGTCATCGCGGCAATTGGAGGCTTGTGGATCCTGAGGCGCAATGGCACCTTTCCCAGAAACATCAGAAGTGGCGTTGTTTTGCGTAGTGGAAAACCCGAGTAAACAGTATACAACTAACCAATCATGAAAATTACCATCCGTCTTATCGTTTCACTCGTGTTTGTTGCCACTCTTGTTGCGGCACTCTCGTCATATCTGCAGGTTCAAAGCGACAGGGAGCGGTTGACAGGAGAGCTCGACGCACGGGCGACCGTCCTGGCCGAGAGCATGGAAGAATCGCTCCAGAGTCTGATGAACGCCACGTCAACCGCACGATTGAAGCGATTTGTTGAACGATTTGAGAACCGAGAAAACATGCTTGGTGTCGCAGTCTATGATACCCAGGGAATAAGGGCAGCTGTTAGTCCTGCCATTGCCAAGATAATCTCTCGGACACCCAATCAAGTTTGGGAGGCGATCGCACGCAACGAGGGAGTATTTGGCATGAATCAAATTGGGGGGAAGAGTGTGCACGTTTATGGGGTTCCCCTCAGACTCGAAGGAGCAACTATTGGTGCCTTGCTTCTCTTCCACGATGCCTCCTACATCGAAGCGCGGCTTGAAGGGATATGGTACAGAAACTTCATACGACTCCTCGTTCTCACATTCTTAATCATTCTGGTGACGATCATTGTCGTGCGCTGGAGCTTGACTGGACCGATCGCTCAGGTTGCCAAGTGGATGCGAGGGCTGCGGACAGGCAAGACGAGCCAGCCTGTTATGTTTCCGCGGGGGGATATCCTGGGTCCGCTGGCCGCCGAAGTAACACTACTCGCGAAGAGCCTGGCAGTGGCAAGGGCAACGGCAGAAGAAGAGGCTCGCCTCCGCGTCCAAGCCGGCTCTCTCTGGACTGCGGAGAGGTTGAAAGAACATGTGCGACAGGAACTGGGCGACAAAAATCTGTTTGTGGTTTCGAATCGCGAGCCATATATGCATGTCCGTCAAGACAGCACCATAGAATGCATTGTCCCTGCGGGCGGGCTTGTTACAGCGCTGGACCCGATTCTCCAGGCCTGCGGTGGTGTCTGGGTTGCCCACGGAAGTGGCGATGCGGATCGGGAAATGGCGGATGGAGAAGGCCGGCTCACGGTCCCACCAGATGAACCACGATACACTCTGAAAAGAGTCTACATCACAAAGGAGGAGGAAGAAGGATACTATTACGGTTTTTCCAATGAGGGAATCTGGCCATTGTGCCATATCACGCACACGCGTCCGCTCTTTCGTCTCAGCGATTGGGTAAGCTACCAGAAAGTCAACGGAAGATTCGCCGAGGCAATCCTTGAGGAGATCCGGGACGAAACCGAACCGCTCGTTCTTGTCCAGGACTATCATTTCGCGCTTCTTCCGTTGTTGATCAAATCGAAACGACCGGACGCTCGCGTTTCAATCTTCTGGCATATTCCTTGGCCAAATCCGGAAGTATTTAGTATCTGTCCCTGGAAGCAGGAGATTTTACTCGGACTTTTGGGTGCAGATCTGATCGGTTTTCATATTCAGTTTCACTGCAACAATTTTCTGGAGACCGTTGATCGTTTCATGGAATCCAAGATTAACTGGGATCAATTCACCGTTGAGCGGAAAGGCGATATCACTTCGGTCAAGCCTTTTCCGATAAGTGTGGCATTCCCTGCTCTAAAAAGTGGAGCGGAATCCGAAGTGACGCCAGAGGCGGCTCGTAACACGGTGCTAAGCAAAATGGGAAATCCGTCGAAATACCTTGGAATAGGTGTTGACCGGATCGACTACACCAAGGGAATCATTGAGCGCTTCAAAGCCGTCGAACGGTTTCTCGAAAAGTACCCTCAGTACGTCGGTGATTTCACATTTGTCGAGCTTGGTGCGCCGAGCAGGACCCACATCAAGCGCTACCATGATCTGATGGCTGAGGTTGAGGAGACGGTGGAGAAAATTAATTGGCGATTCCGGCAGAAAAACTGGAAGCCTATCGTCTTTCTAAAGGCCCACCACGAACACAAAACGATCATTCCGTTTTATAAGGTTGCT
>JADGQA010000274.1 GCA_017882185.1 Bacteroidota bacterium | reverse complement strand
CTTTGATGAGCTTCAAGACGGTTTCAACGTCTCCCTGCGATTTTCCTTTGTTTGCCATAGCGATCCTTTGATTTGTGTTGTTATTTTGTAGAATGAATTCTGATCTGCGACGTCTCTTTGGTCGTGGATAATACGATGCTCGTGGTCGTCTTGGTGACTCCCTGCCAGGACTGGATCTTGGCCAACAACTTCTCCAGCCCCGACGTGTTCTCAGTCCGGATCTTCAGCAAATGGGTCCCTTCGCCTGTGATGGCATGACACTCCAGGATCTCGACAGTATTGGCGGTGTGCTCGAGAAAAGCGGGAAAATGCCTCGATGAATCAACCGTAATAATGATAAACGCCGTCACATCTTTGCCCAGCATACGGTGATCAAGCTTTGCGTAGTATCCTGTGATGATTCCCGCTTCCTCCAATTTCTTCAATCGCTCGCTGGCGGCTGGTAGCGAAAGGCCTACCACTTCGGCCAATTCATTGCGCTTGGTACGACCTTCCCTCTGGAGTATCTCGAGAATCTTTACGTCGGTTTCATCGAGGGTGTGGAGTGGAGTATTCTTTGGTAAGTTCATGATGATGAGATGCGGTAATTAGTTAGGACAAACTAAAAGTGACTTTACAAATATAAGGTTAAATCACAAACCTGTCAAGTGTTATCTTGATCCGAACGCTGCAGGAAGGTAGGAACCAGCTGGCTAAAGCGAGGCAACGGCCTGAAAACTATTTCCACGAAGAGCAATAGCGGGAAGAAGCGCAAAAACTGATTCTTCCATTTGTGCACTTGCTGCACCGTTCGTGCACGATCGGTGAATTTGATTTTCAACTATTTGAACTTCGCACATTTTTCCCTACCTTTTCTTGACGTCAGCGGATATCGTCCGTTACTAACCGTTACCAAATCTTACCAAAACCTTACAATCGGGAATTGAAAAAGATGGTTTGCGGGGAATGTGGCGGGAAAGAATCGCTGAATATGCTGAAAATCCCAAGCCCGGATGGCGGAATTGGCAGACGCGCTAGATTCAGGGTCTAGTGGCCGCAAGGTCGTCGGGGTTCAAGTCCCCGTTCGGGCACTAAAACAAAAAATCCACCCCTTGTGGGTGGTTTTTTGTTTTCAATCCCTCCCGCGGCGCCGAAAGTCAAGCTGAAGAGAGACGCTTACAGCGTCTCGATGAAGTCCCAATGTTCTTCATCAGGATCCTTACCAGTTCGGGCACGCAAAACGAAAAACCCCCTTTGGGGGTTTTTCTGTTTCAAGCGTTTCTTACATCGTCCTATCAGTTTTGGAGCACGAAAATCAGTTTTGTTTCGATCAGATTATTGGATGTAATGCGTACTAGTGCAGTGTGTTGACTTTATAGAGATCGTTGTGATCAGATTTTCCTGGAAGTAGTTTCCTGGGTGAGTGCACAATCTCCAACATTCGCAACAACGAAGTCCTATTTTTCGAAGGTTCTCAACCTCGTGACAGCTTCCATCACCACTTTCAGGAACTGTCGCTCGAAAACCTCATCGTCCCAAAAGATCCCTTGCTTGGAGAGAAAGTTCTGCACCTTGAGACTCACGCTGCGATCGTGAAAGGTCAGGAAGTTCGGATCCTGATCGATCGTTCGTCGTAGATCGCGAATGTACGACAATGCCGGTTGTTTCAGCAGTGCCATGACTGCACGCTCGTCGGGCTCGACGCGGTTCAGTCCAAACGCGCTCTCTGACGTCAAGTCAAACATGCTCATGGTTTTTCTCCCTCGTGTAGTTGTCTGTTCGTGGGTCAAGTCGTTATCGATTCCGTTCTCTTGCTCGAACCACGAATAAATATGGGAGCTTTCGCAATAGAATCAATACGATTGATTACGGATGGGGAGTATCCGTACAAATACGGATGCCAAGAACAAGGGATGAGCCCGTTCCAATTGTTCGCACGAGCATGAAAGGAGGTCCCTTCGAACCATCCTTGCTGCGAAGTGAGATCTAAAGGAATCTAATGAATCGCCGAAAGACGCGGATTGGTGGCGCGGATTGGACTGTCAAGATTGGGGGAATCTGACGAGGCCCTTGGATATCGCATGCTGTGTCATTTCTGCGACACTATGCACGTTAAGCTTTTTCATAATCTTTTCTCGGTGAGTTTCGACCGTTCGCGTGCTCATGTTAAGCTCGGTCGCGATTTCTTTGTTACTCTTCCCTTTGGCCACAAGCACGAGAACCTCTTGTTCACGCTTGGTCAGTGCGTCATCTGATTTTTCGTCACCCGCCGCTACTTTTTTGACATATTGGTCAAGTAGGAATTGGGAAACTTTTGAGCTAAAGAAAGTGCCTCCCTGATAAACGGTTTCTATCGCCCGGACTAGTTCAAGCGTCGATGTATCCTTGAGTACGTAGCCGCTGGCGCCTGACCGAATAATCTCAAGTACGTACTCTTTGTTGTCGTGCATCGTAAAAACCAAAACCTTTACCTTAGGCAACGTTGCACGCATCCGTTGTGATGCTTCCAACCCTCCCATGCCAGGCATGCTGATGTCCATGAGAACAATGTCTGGCGACAGTTCTTTTGCTTTCTTCAAGGCTTGTGCGCCGTTCGAGACTTCACCAATGACCTCGATATTCTTCTGGTCAGCGAGCGCATTCTTGATCCCGGTGCGAACGATCGGATGGTCGTCGGCAAGGAGGATTCTAATCTTACTGCTGGATTTCTTTTTCATACGTTTGCTCTTCATTCATCACAATTGGCGATCCGTTGCTGTTTCGACGGATGAACGACGGACGCCATAAAATTAAACAATCTCTCAATTAAATATTTCTTGGCCATCGTGTTCAACATCAGACGTCCCGTCTCGTTTGCACATTTCTGTTCAAAACGCAGGGTTGAGTTTGGGATCCATCAATGCTTGCTGAATGTATTCTCTATCCACGGTATCTGGACAACAACTTCGGTACCTTTGTGAACTTTCGATGTAACTTCCACGGTTCCGCCCAGGTACGTTACCCGTTCCTTCATGCCATCTAAACCAAGACCCCGGTGTTTCTTGCGTTTCTCTGCAAGAGAAATGTAGTCAAATCCCTTCCCGTTATCCCGTATTAGAGCTTCGATGTAGGCATCCTTCATGACGAGATGGATATCCACGCGTGTCGCCGCGGAATGCTTCTCGATGTTGTTGAGTGCTTCTTGAATGGTGCGAAACAACACGAGTTCGATATTATCGGGCAGTCGGTTGACGATTCCCAAAAACTCAGTGTCAATCTGTATTTTACATCGTTCAATGAACTCGTCGCAGACGCTTCGCACGGCCGCAATCAAGCCGAGGTCGTCAAGGATGCTGGGCCGCAGGTTTTGGGAGATTCTCCTCACTTCCTGAATCGCTCCCTCGAGCAGGAGTCTTGCCTCGCCGATTTCCTTCACCAGAGGATTCTTCCGCGTCGAATCCTTCTCTTCAGTGGATTTGAGCCGAAATTGAATGGATGAAAGTATCTGATTGATGCCGTCATGCAGCTCGCGCGCCACTCGCCGCCGTTCGCTTTCTTGTGCTTCGATAATTCTGCTCGAAAGATTTCTGAAGACCTCTTCTGCCCGCTTGCGTTCAGCGATATCACGGAGAAGGCTTCTGTATTCCACGACATTCCCGGACTCGTCTCGTTCGATCCTGGTTGACTGTTCGACCCAAAAGGCCATTCCATTCTTAGGCTGGAGCCGAAACTCGCACGTCGTGTCCACGGTTCCTTTTCTTGTCGATTCATCAAATGTGTGCAGAACGCGTTGACGGTCCCGGTGATCGGGGAGTCGGAAAAAATGAGTTGCGATCAACTGCGTTTCGTGATAACCGGTCCGAGTGAAAAGATTCGGACTCCCGTAAACAATATTGTATTGCGGATCGAGGATGCAGTACATTTCGCTGATGTTCTCCACCAGGTTGCGATACTGTAACTGGCTCTCGCGCAGTGCTATCTCGATCTGTTTGCGCTCAGAGACCTCTGCCGTCAGGGCTTGTTCTTTTTGCGCAAGCTCCTCAAGCGTCTTTCGTTGTGATGCGATTCTGCGTCGCTGATTGAAAACAACCGACACGACGAGCGCTCCACCCAGTGCCAAAAATACGATAGCGCCCAGGATAACCGCACGAAGTAGTTCTATGTCTTCCGACGAAGGCACAGAAACCCTCCAGCGTAGATGAGATTTGCCAGAACATTGACAACTGCCTGCGTTGCCCAGGCAAGCTGCATTGTTAGGATCGAAGCCCGAAGGAGAGAAACCTGAAGACTGGAAAAGATCAATGTTCCGCCGAAAAAGATGATCGTCGCCGCTGACACCCAGAATTGAGGTAAGTCGGTAACGGAGGGACTTTCTTCTCTATCTATGCTAAGAATGGTGTAACTCGCAACCAAAATAAGAGCAACCGCCGACACCGGATCTGCATACGTAAGAGTGTCTGCTGGATTGCTGATCCAGAATGCGCTCAGACACCACCCGACAACAAAGACGGGAATCGCATAAAGGATGAGTTTTCCGGCCGTCGATTGTCGATTCCAGGCGTAGAACACGTACATGAGCAGAGCGAATTGGATTGGACAAAACAACTGAGCCGTCCAAAGATTACTGATGCTCTTAAGCGCCAATAGAAGCTGGACGATGGTAACCAATGAGCACAGGACAAAATAGACAGCAAGAACTTTCATTTCAGAGAAAATGCTTCTCCATTTATATATGACGGCCGCAAGGATCAACAACTGCGACAGTATCGACAAGTGCGGGAAAATGAAAAGGTTCAACGGCTCTCCGCGATTATTCTGTTATTGCATAATGTATTCATTTTTCTTTAAAAAAACGGC
>JADGQA010000273.1 GCA_017882185.1 Bacteroidota bacterium | reverse complement strand
AATTTTCACGAAAGGTTCAAAGATTCTGTTCTTGAACTGGGGTGGAATTGCACTTCCGTTGTCGGCAACCTTGATGATAACGGTGCCATTACCTTCGAGGGTTGTTAGACGGATTTTCCCGTCGGGAGGAACATAGTTGGACGAGTAATTTATGATATTGATCAGAGCTCTTGCGGTTCGTTCGTAATCGATGGTTGCGTTTCCCCTGTACCCATGTTGAACCTCCAACGTGATGGAATCCTTTTGTAAATCCGGCCTCACAGCTTCAGCGACATAGTCCACTACCGAGGACACACTGGACGGCATTCTGTTAACCTTCACTTCCCCGGCCGTGAAATCCAGAAGATCCTGGGCCATCTTGTTCATCGTAAGGACGGAGTTCCTCACCATTTCACTCAATTCAGCCTTATGCTCTGGCGAGGGATTGCCTTTATCGATTTGATCTATTGATGAGACAATCTGGCGAAGCGGTGCCCGGAAATCGCGCGTCAACGATGACGCGATCTGACCGACTGTCGATGTCCGCACCGCGTCCTGACTCTGTTTCAGCGCCCTCCGCATCTTGTCGAATGATTGCGAAAGGACTCCTATTTCATCGTTGGATTTTGACATGGTCATTTCGAAATTCATGTTGCCTCGACTCATTGCTTCAGTAGCTTCAAGCAAATTCTTGACAGGTTTCTGAACGAATCCCTTGAAAAGCCAATATGCCAGGACCAGTATTATGAGTGCGAATGAAGCGGTGATCATCGCATTCTGCTGCGAATTCGCCTGAATGGCCGCTTTGATATCCGTAAGGGGAACTGAAATATGTGCAACGCCCAGTACATGTCCGATTTCAACGGCATGGCACGTAAGACACTTCTTTTCCGCTTTGAAGGGAACGATGGCTTCCATTTCGTCCTCGCGCTGAATAAAGAGTGCATTTCCCGTTTGGAACACTGGCAACCCTTCATCGCCCTTTGCAAGCGCTGCATTCATCCGCAGCGTGAGCCGTGCAGTTCTTGCACTATCGATAAGATCTTCAGTAAAATGCAGGTTGTCGACGTTGATCCAGATAAAAAGATCCTGAAGTCCTCCGACCTGTTGAAGTCTGTTGAGAAAGCTGTCCTCAACTTTGTATTTTTCCACCATTTGATTGACAAGGGCCTCGCGGACAATATGGGCGCGCTGGATGGAAGTGACCTTTGCTTGTTCCAGCATTGCATTCTCCTGCATTTTATTGTTCAAAATATAGCTTCCGGCAACGAGAATGAGAAAAATCGGAACAAAGGTTAGGAGTAACTTCGTCGTGAGTTTGAGGTTCGTGAACATGGTGTGTTATCTCCCTCCAATGAATTTTAAGATCAAATTGCGCCCGCGGATCGCACGCAAGGTCTGCTGTACTGGAGTTTCCGGAGTCTTTGGATAACTGCACGTTGCGGAAACGGTGAGTGGACGACGAAGGGGACATTGTCTCCCTTCTGTCATCCACCCCGACTATAACAAATGTCTTTCTAAGATGCTATTGAGAATTATCGACTGCTACCAGTTCTTTCCGTTGCAGGTATAGGTTTCCTTGGAAATTTGGCGTCGCGCATTGCGGCCTGGTAAAGGAAAAATGCTTCCATCGTGGAAGCTTGCTTCAGGTCGTTCTCCTGAACTATGTCGAATACGTCCATGTTCGAATGATGGGTTCGAGTTTCGTATTCAAGAGGGTCTTGGATAAATTGAAATCCTGGAAGACCGATCGCATCGAACGAGAGGTGATCGGTACCGCCGGTGTTGGAAATCGAAATAGTCTGAGCACTCGGATCACCAAACGCGGCAAGCCAGGCACGGAAGATCGGTCTTGCGGCTTCATTCCCCTGCAAATACACTCCACGCACTCTGCCCGATCCGTTGTCGTCGTTGAAGTAGACATCGAATTTCTCGGATTCTGGCAGGGTCGTTAACGTTCCGCTTCCCCCACGTCCCATCATCTCTGCGAATCGATCGCCACCTTTGCGCTCACCAAAGTGCTTCGCAACGTACGAGGCTGACCCAAGAAGTCCTTCCTCCTCTGAACACCACAATCCGATTCTGATTGTCCGGCGTGGCTGCAGACCAGTCGACTTGAGAATTCGAATTGCCTCCATCGCTGCCGCGGATCCCGTACCATTATCTGTTGCTCCAGTGCCGGCGTGCCACGAGTCGAAGTGACCACCGGCCATTACGACCTCATCTTTGAGATCTGTACCCGGAATCTCAGCAATGATATCGAATCCCGAGTCCGCCTTCGTGAACTCGACGTCGAGGCTGACCTCAAGTCTGACTTTCTGACCCTTCTCAATCATGCGGATCATCCGATTATAATTCTCACTTGCGATGGTAACTTGAGGCAGAATCTTTGGCGCATCAGGACTGTAGGCCGCGAGCCGTGCGCCGAAAAGATCCTGTATTGATTTTGGGCTTCGTGGAATTGTTGCGCTCTGCACAAAAACAGTTCCGAAATCTCCGCGCGAAGCATCCAGCAACATCACCGCCCCCTCTTTTTCGCAGAACTCGACCTTTTGCGCGTTGAGTCTTGAATTTTCAAGGAGGCGTTCTATTCTCGTTGAATCAAACCTCGCACGACGTCGGTCGCCACCAGAAGGGCTCGCATTGGCAAGCTGAAGGAGCGTTGAATCCGTCTGGCGATTTCCATCAGGCGAAAAATGAGGCTTCAGTTCAATGGGATCCGAAATGAGCACGAAAGCACCCTTGAGCTTTCCTTCGTATTTCGCAAGATCAGCCTCATTCTTCACCTGGAGGTAGACTGCTTCACCACGAACTGTTCCTTTGATACCGGGCGACCATGCCTTCGGATGCGCGATGAGTGGAAAGGTTCTCGGTTCGATCACTTGTGCCGAGAACCGTCTGAGAGACCAACCCTTGCCGACGGGACCCGTATTCTCGAAGTGGATATTCTCCAATCCCCAATCTCTCAGTTTTGATGCTGCCCAATCAGCGGCTTGTTTATATTCCGGCGACCAAGCAAGACGCGGCCCGTACACGTCACTCAGATAGCTGAGAACTTCCATGACTTGAGAGTGGTTCATTCCTTCATTTTTGATTTTGGCAAGTGCCGTTGTATCGATCTTCTCTTCCATCGACTGTCCAACTGCAACAGACGATACAAGCAATGCAATTCCCACTGCAATGTTCTCAATCCTCCTCGTAAGCCTACCTCCCGATAATGAATTGTGATAAGAATTGTGGTTTAGTCCTTTCGGGCATGCCACGGATCACGATGGAAATCTCAAAATGGAAAAATCTGTCAACGTCCACTATGGTTTCATCTTCGCTGTCAGCTTAATCACAGAAACATGGGCTATAACATAGTGAATTGAAAACAAGATTCCAATATTTGAGAATGGAGTGGCCATGACTATTTCCGAGATTCGAGAAAGCAAATTGAAATGAGATGGGGCTCGAAGTTCCGAGAATAATCTTGCCATTCTTACGTTACTCTTGTAATTTGAAGAAGAGGATTTTGCATCCGTGTCGTACCTCTACGAAGCTTTTGCAGAGAATCCGGGCTTCGACGAGCAGTGGTTCAGAAGTCTGGCGTGGGCTCGAAGAATAGCACATACCGAACGCACTCCGTAAGATTCCTTTTCACCCGGGATAAGCGATTAAGAATGCCGATTCTAATCAAAACCGGAGCCGCATTTCTATCGATTCCAGTCACTCTGTCTGATTCAGACGGGACGGACAGCATGATCTCGCCATGCTATGATGATGTGACGCGGCAAGTTGAGATCAGTACCAAATACTCAATTCTTGTCGGCCGCAATGAGTGACACAGTGACATTCATACTGGATGACAGGAAAGTCGAACTGGGCTTCGGCCCATCAACCGGACTCACACCCACGACAACAGTCCTGAATTACCTTCGCAGTCTTCCTGGGCACCGGGGTGTAAAGGAAGGATGTGCTGAAGGTGACTGTGGAGCGTGCACAGTTGTTATCGGCGAATTGACGGATGATCGGAAGATAAAGTATCGTTCTGTCGATTCCTGTCTCCTCTTTCTCCCGATGCTCCACGGAAAGCAACTTGTAACAGTGGAGAACCTCAAGAGTCCAAATGGAGAACTCCATCCTGTCCAACGGGCCATGGTTGATAATCGCGGAAGTCAGTGCGGATTCTGTACGCCCGGAATTGTGATGTCGCTCTTTGCGCTCAGCAAGAACTTGCCGCACCCCCAAGCTGATGAAGTCAAAGTTGCTCTAGCGGGAAACTTATGTCGATGCACTGGTTACCGGCCAATCATCGAGGCAGCAATTCAGGCCAGTTCAGAAAACGGAAAAGATCAATCCGGCATCGAAGAAGCACATACCATCCAATTGCTGAAATCGATACCGCGAGAGAGTATCTCCATTGTGACACCCGCTCAGCGTTATGATCAACCGACGACACTCAAGGAATGTTTCGCGTTGGTCAAAACATTTTCGAAAGCGATAATAATTAACGGTGCGACTGATGTGTCGCTGCGGGTGACAAAGAAATTCGAGATTCTTCCTCATGTCATCGATCTCTCTCGTGTCACAAGACTCGCGAGAGTAACCGCAGGTAGGTCAATATTGACGATTGGAGCTGGCGTCAAGGTCAACGACTTGATGAATCTCGTCGGGCAGGATTTTCCGGCCTTCTATGAGATGCTGAGTGTATTCGGTGCAGACCAGATCAGGAATATCGCAACATTGGGAGGGAACATCGGAACGGCATCGCCGATTGGTGACATCCTGCCGGTACTGATAGCTTATGACGCAAAAATTGTTTTGGAGAGCATACGAGGGCGACGGACGATGAAAGCG
>JADGQA010000008.1 GCA_017882185.1 Bacteroidota bacterium | reverse complement strand
AGAGGCACAAGGAGTCGCCGATGCGAAGTGTCCCTGTGTTGTTGGTGCTATCTCCGAGAAGCTGCCAGCGGATCTTCATATTACTCTGATTTTCTAGCCCGAAGCCGCGCAGAGACACCACTCTCTGGACGTACGAGGTACCTGAAGTCGCGGTGTCAAAGCTTGCCAGCAAGGTAGCGAAGTTGATACCGTCGACTGAAGCACGAACTTCAAGTCTGTAGGCTAGCGCGGTGGAGGAGCGACGTTCGAAGAAGATGAGCTTGTCCGGGAATCGATTTGAGAAGCTCAAGATTGGAGTGGCGATCTGCTTCGTAGCGAAATTGCCCTTCGTCAGGATGCAGATCGATCCGGATTTCGTAGCACCTGAATCACTGGCAAATCCGGACGCCGTCCAGTCTTGCGGGAGGTAGGGAACAGTTACAGTATCGAAGTGCTCGACGTACGGGAAGGAGAAAATCTGACTTTGTGCTGTGTTGCAGAAAATCCAAAAAACCACCCCCCATCCCACGAATAAGAGTCTCATGGGTCAATCCTTTGGAGATTATGAGTTCTTTTGCCACCCTTCAGACAGAACAGACAACACAGGGCGAATGTTCCCTAGGGGTTTGTCGGTTTCGTACCGGACCGCTTCCAAGAACAAGCCAGAGGGGGGTGCAGTCAACCTTGAAGGGATGTCTGACTTTTCCCCCAAGAATCGTTGAATATCGGTTTCGTTCAATTTCCCGCGACCAACTTCTACGAGCACTCCAATGATCTGTCGGACCATCTTCCAAATGAAGTGAGAGCCCACGATCCTCACAAGAATCAGGCTCCCGGCTTCACTCAATTGAACTTGGTCAATTTCGACCTTGGTGGATTTCTCTTCCGGATCATCAGCGGTAAACGACTGGAAGTCTTTCTTACCAACGAAGAGCTGCGCGGCCTGCGATATTTTTTCGAAATTCAATTCGTCCTTTACCCACCACACATATCGTTTGCCGAATGCAGTTCTCCGTCGTGATATTTGATAGAGATAACTGCGGGAAACGGCATCGTGGCGAGCATGGAAATCTTTAGGAGCCTTTTCAATTTCCAAAATATTGATGTCTGCCGGCAGGAGGTCGTTAAGCTTCATCTTGAGAATCTCGGGACCAAGAACGGTTTGTGCTTCGAGATGCGCCACTTGCATGAGCGCGTGCACCCCTGCGTCGGTCCTCCCGGATCCATAGAATTCGAAGTCGATCGATTGAAGAATGTCACGCAGTGCAGCCACAATCTCGCCCTGAATGGTGCGGGCATTCTTCTGAATCTGCCACCCACTGTATCTGGTTCCTTCGTATTCGAGGAAGACTCTGAAACGAGCCATGAACAAATCTGCTATGAGAGATGGAAGATCTTAGAGTGGCAGAATCTTGAGGATTCTCCCCGCAAAAAGAATAAAGAAAGTTGCCGTCCCAGACGGTCAAGTGAATTCGTATGCCGGAACGACGTGTTTGACTCACCGGAATCCCTAGTCCGGCAGAATCAGCCTATTTCGATTTCCTCTGTGTCCGTTTCCGTCGAACTGGTGCCTTTTTCACGGCCGGACGTCTTGCCAAGCGTTTTTTCTTTTCAGACCTTACATGCGCGACCGGCGGCGCAGGTTCTGCGGAAGCCACCACAGGCTCGCGATTCGGTTCGGGTGCAGCCGGGATAGGCGCTGTTTCTGTTTTGAAACTGCCAAATAGCTCGAGTTCACCTGCGAATGTCATCACCCGCGTCCAGACTTTGAATCCGACAGAGATTTGCTGGATGACGAACATTACCAGGATGGCAAAAGGCGTTGCCATGCCGATCTGGGCCTCGAGAACAAGGTAGACAATCACGGCAATGAGTAATAACAGGATGAGGCTCAGTTGGAGCCCGACCGTCGAAAGGAAATGTCGGAATACGAACCTGATTGCCTGCCAGGAGGTTTTTAGCATCGATCTCGCATCGTTGACCACCGTGGCTACCTTGGCATAATCTGCCATCATCACGATGAGCATGACGACAAACAAAAACAGAAGAAAAAGGCTGATCGCAAATGTGAACGGCCAGACCTCGGAGACTGCGTTCGAGATCAGGGCGCTGTAAAGGAAGCCGAGTACCATACTCGACGCGATTCCTACAAGAAAAAGAATGACGCCGAAGATGAGAAGCAAACGAAGGAATCTGAAGAAATACGCTCCACAATTCTCGAAGAACGAACCCATGGAAAAGTGCTCTTCTCCGTTCTTGAGTATGGCGATTGTACCTCCTCCGAGCAATGTGTTCAACAGCAAGTAGAAGAAGATCAACCAGGAAATCTGGGAAAGCAGGGAGCCGATTCTTCCTCCAAATTTGAACATGAAGTCAGTGTAGACTGTATAGTCAAAGTCCTTCACGAGGTGTTCGAGACTCATCGAGTCGCCGATGGTTCTGGCGAGGACCGAATGGAAGCCCCATGCGATGATGGCTGCGATGAGGAAGTTGATGGCGTAAAGCAGCGCGATCATGGGATAAGAATTGTTCGTCGAACGAAAGCCGGCTGTAAGAGCTTTTAGAATTTTCATTGGTCTCTTCGTCGTTTGAGTTTCAATGTTGGTTCTGGAATGTCCCCTAGTGACTAAAAGAGCGAAGAATATTGGAGGATGTTCTGCATCCAATAAAGGAACTTCACCGTGTACTTCCAAATGGGCTGACTGACAGGCTCATTTGTCTCACTATTATTGTTGAGGTTGATGTCGATGGCAAGCACGTTGTCGGGATCTACCTTTGCCCAAATGGCTCTCTTGGGTCCCGAATAGGTAAGCTTTTTCCAACGAGCTTGACCATCCCAATGTTCACGAATCTCTTTCCCGTCATCGAAATGGACGAGAACATCGACTGGCATCCGAATCTCCCCGAGCCGACTGACAAGAATTTCCGATTCATAGGTCAGGGCTTTCTTGTGATCTTGCGGCTCGCGTGGAGTTATCTTCGCGCCAGCACTGTCGACGTAGCCGCGAGTACCGAAAACGAGTTGATTATGCACATAGGTAAGCTCATAGTCACACACATCGGTGTCGTAAAGCACCTGGTCGAAGAACCAATTCATGTCTTTTCCGAACTTGTCACCCAGCCGCTTGTGGACAACCTCGTTGACGACGGCAATAAAATCCTTCGAACACGGGTGTTTGAATTTCCATCGCTCAAAGTAGGTTTTCATGACTTCGTCCATGACGTCGTCCCCGATCATCCGTTGTAGCGTTGTCAGGAACGTTGTTGATTTGTAGTAAGTCATATCGCCGTATCCGCCAGCTTTGTAGTCCCAGGCATAGCTGAACGTCGGAGCGATCTTCGGATTGGTCATACCGGTATAACCAGAGCGAGAGCTCTCGAAATCGCCCATATGAAAACCCAAATAATCGACAAAAGACGTCTTTGTTCCATACGCAGCATCCATGATGCGGTTCTCAAAATACTGGGTGAATCCTTCATCGAGCCAGGCCTCTTCGAATTCATTGCTCCCAACAAGGCCGTAGAAGTACTGGTGTCCGAATTCGTGGATGGTGACGTTCTCGGTCCATTTGAGGCCACGCGGAATTCCCCAGTACGTTCCGCCGGTAATCAGTGTTGGATATTCCATACCCCATGCACCTTCCGCTCCCCATTGTGGGTCGACAATGGTCAGATTTGGATACGGGTATTTCCCAACATGCTCGTCCAGGTATTGAAGCGCTGTCTTCGCAGACTCAATATACCGTTGTGCCTGCCCCTCAACTCGGTCGGGCTGAATGAGGAGTCTGATTTTTACGTGCTTCCACTGGCCTTCGACGACTTTATACAGTGGAGAGGCTGTCCAGGAGAAGTCGTGAACATCTTCCGCGTGGTAGAAATAGGTCTTCGTACTGTCCCCACTCGCCCGATCGCGCTCAAGTATGCCCGTTGCGCCAAGAACGTAATTGTTTGGAACAGTCATATCGACATCGTACACGCCGTAGTCTGCATAAAATTCGGAATTTGCATGAAACTGATGGCAATTCCATCGGCCTTGCGTGGCATATCGCATACCTGCAGGTTCATAAACACCAATTTTCGGAAACCACTGTCCGCACATGAAATAGTCCCGGCTATATCCCGTGCGGGCGAAGACCTTCGGCAACTTGGCGATGAAATCGATGTCAACGGTAATTGTCTGATTGGGTAGGACGGGCTTCGATAGCGGGACTCTGATTACTGTCTGGTCCACCGCATTGTCATCATCCGGATGAATGAATTCCATTTTCGATTTGAGCTCCTCGCCTCCGTGCACCTTCATCGAAGTGACATCGATCCAACCCCAACCTCCCGCGTCCATTCTATCGCCCCGAAGCTGTCCGCCGGACTCGGTCATAAATGTCGATTTCGAATTCTTGAAGGCGTTCAGGTACAAATGGAAGCGGAGTTCGTTGATTCTATCCTTCGAGGTGTTCAGCCATCGAAGGGTTTCTTTGCCGTGCAGTATCTTCTTTTCTGCATCGAGTGAAACAGATATCGTGTAGTTTGCGATCCGCGGACTTAACGGCTGGGCAAAGATTACCTGTTGCGCATTTCCATCAACAGGAATCAACAAAATGCAGGAAGCGAGTAAAAGGAGGGGGGATTTCATAGGATGAACCAGTCTTGGTGATCGAATGGTGTCAAAAACCTTGGTCAAAATTACAGTTTCTTGCTGCAAAGTCAAGGAGCAAGATGTTTAGCCCCGAACGACCAAAAATCGATTCATGAGAAGGAGCCGTCCTGCGAAATGGCCATCTTCCCGAATCACAATTCATCCAAAACGTCAAGGTATCAGCGATCTTGCAGCCTTAAAGCATAACTCTATTCCCAAGAGTGAGAAGGGAAACACGACACTAACAACGCGTATCTGATTTTGACTGCATTTATTATCCCTTCTCGCTATCTTATCTGGAACAACTTCCGCACGATAGTTCTGAAAATTGTCGACCCGCTTCCATTTTGTTCTCAATCCCATTTGAATCTCAATTTCATCGAAGGGCAGACTTATGAATGAAACAGTCCTCAACAAACTCCTTAGGTACGTCGTCATCGATACACAGTCTGTGGAAGACTCCTCCACATATCCCAGCACGGAGAAACAATGGACTCTTCTGAATCTCCTCGTCAAGGAACTAAAGGAACTCGGCCTTCCGGACGTCCGGATTGACAAATACGGCTACGTGACGGCCACAATTCCGAGCAATCTTGTTCAATCAGACAAGGCATTTGGCAAGGTTCCGACCGTAGGATTCGTTGCCCACGTCGATACATCGCCCGAAGTAAGCGGTGCAAACGTGAAGCCGCAGGTGATCAAGGACTACCAAGGGGGCGATATTTTTCTTTCGGGGGACACATCAGTGGTAGTCCGGGTATCGGAGAATCCCCAACTTGCCAATAATGTCGGCAAGACGATTGTGACGACGGATGGTACGACGCTCCTGGGTGCGGACGACAAGGCGGGGCTCGCGATAATCATGACAGCTGTCCAAACGCTCATGAACAACGGCAAAATCTACCGAGGCGACGTCAAGATAGCCTTCACTCCCGACGAAGAAGTTGGAGCGGGCACGAAGTTTTTCAATTTGAAAGACTTTGGAGCGAAATTCGCTTACACGGTAGACGGCGACACACCGGGAGAACTGAACAAGGAAACCTTCAGTGCGAACACAGCGATCGTTACCGTCCACGGACGTGATATTCACCCGGGGAGCGCGAAAAACATCATGATCAATTCAATCCGGGTAATTTCGGACATCATAACCCGGCTCCCGAAGGACATGGCACCAGAGACAACCGAAGGATACGAGCCTTACATCCACCCGTACGTTTTGGAGGGGGGTGTGTCGAAGTCTTCAATAAAGATACTGTTCCGTGATTTCAAGACGGAAGGGCTCGAGGTATTGAAGAAGAGACTCGAGAAAATTCTCACCGAAGTCGGGACAATGCATCCTAAAGCGAAGATTGAACTTAAGATTGTTGAATCATATCGCAACATGAGAGAGAGGGTCGAGAAGGATCCCCGTGTCATCGACTATCTTTGGGATGCCGCCGCACGGTCCGGTCTCAAGCCAAAGTGGGTTCCGATTCGCGGAGGCACCGACGGCTCCCGGCTTACCGCGGATGGCTTGCCTACGCCGAACATTTTCACGGGAGGCGCAAACTACCATAGTAAGACTGAGTGGGTTTCTGTCTACGGGATGGAAAAATCCGTAGAAACGGTCCTAAATTTGATCCAAATCTGGGTCGAAAAAAGTAGATCCTAGAACATCCGCACCGAAACACTAAAGTCCCGGAGTCGTCGGTTTGTTGATAATTTTGCTCTTCTGACTCTCGCCGACTCCTTCGTACTTACAGTGCAATCCTCTTCATATCGGAAAGGAACAAGGCCCCATGGAATCTAATTCGCAGAATAATCTTCTTCCTGACAACGCATACAAAGAACTCAAAAAGGGGGAAGAATACCATCCTGTCATGTCGCCCGGTAAGGATTATCCTGAAGTTACGGTCTGGTCTGTTGGTTGGGGACTGGTGATGGCGCTTCTTTTTTCTGCAGCGGCTGCGTATTCCGGTTTGAAGATCGGGCAAGTGTTTGAAGCAGCGATTCCAATCGCGATCCTGGCAGTAGGAGTCACGACCCTGGCCCGCAAGAAGAATGGCCTCGGACAGAATGTCATTATTCAGTCGATTGGCTCCACGTCGGGATCCGTCGTTGCAGGAGCAATCTTTACCATCCCGGCACTCTATATATTGAACTTGCCGGCAAGCTTCTTTCATATGTTCCTCGCTGCATTGTTCGGCGGATTTCTCGGCATTCTTTTCCTGATCCCGTTCAGAAAGTATTTCGTCAAGGATATGCACGGAAAACTGCCATTTCCCGAAGCCACGGCGACGACGGAGATTCTGATGGCCGGGGAAAAGGGGGGCAAGCAGGCTCTCGTTCTGGTGGTAAGCGGACTCATTGGCGGCGTGTACGATTTTATTACCACTTCAGTAGGATGGTGGTCTGAAGTCATAAGTTCGCGCATTGTACCTGCGGGAGAGGCATTAGCGGACAAATTCAAAATGGTCTTCAAGGTGGACATCCTGTCGATGATTTTCGGACTCGGCTACATCATTGGACTCAAATACGCCGCTATCATCTGCGCAGGTTCCTTTCTCTCGTGGTTTGTGATGATTCCGCTCGTCAGTGAAATCGGACAAAACCTCACAGTTCCCTTCGGTGCAACTGCAACCAAATTGATCTCGGCAATGAGTGCGGAAGAGATTTTCAGACAGTACGTTCGCCAAATCGGCATCGGCGGAATCGCGATGGCAGGGATCATTGGAATTATCCGATCGTCAAAAATCATAGCAGGTGCATTCTCTCTTGCGTACCGGGAGATCCTGCCGAAGAAGAAATCCGAGGTCATAACAGAGACTCGGTGGCAATCGGATATCCGGATGCCGTTCGTGATCCTTCTCATTCTCCTTACGGCGCTTCTCATTTTCGTGTTCTTGATGGGAGGCGTTCTGTTGAGTTTTTGGCACGCCGTGGCAGGACTTCTTCTTGTGGTCATCATATCGTTTCTTTTTACCACGGTGGCGGCAAATGCGACTGCGATTGTCGGTACAAATCCGGTTTCAGGAATGACACTTATGACCCTAATCCTCTCATCCGTTGTGCTGGTCAGCATGGGGTTGACAGGCGAGTCCGGGATGCTGAGTGCTCTCATCATCGGGGGCATTGTATGCACGGCGTTGTCAGTGGCTGGTTCGTTTGTTACCGATCTGAAAATCGGCTACTGGCTTGGATCGACGCCAAAGAAACAGGAAACGTGGAAATTCCTTGGAATCCTGGTCTCGGCAGCCACGGTGGGAGTGGTTATACTCATTCTCAATGATACGTATGGATTCAAAGGTCCAAATGCTTTGGTGGCACCTCAGGCAAACGCGATGGCGGCTGTGATTCAACCACTCATGTCGAACGTGGCCGCGCCTTGGTTACTGTATCTCGTGGGCGCAGTGATTGCGTTGCTTCTTACGATGATCAAGGTACCTCCGCTCGCATTCGCACTCGGTATGTATATACCACAGGAATTGAACACGCCTCTCCTCGCCGGCGGATTGGTTGCATGGTTTGTCTCCTCGAGGACGAAGAACGAGAAGCTCAATAGCGCCCGCCTCTCGCGCGGGACGCTCATTGCCTCCGGATTCATCGCGGGGGGTTCCCTGTTCGGAGTCTTCGGAGCGTTCCTGAAGTTTGCTGGAATCGATCTGCTGAATGCGACGTGGCAAGAGACAAATGCAGCCGAGACGTTGGGACTTTTCGTCTTTCTCCTGCTGGCATCCTATTTGATCTGGGATTCAATGCGGGCGAAAGAGGAATAAACGGGAAGGATTGGATGTTAGACAAAGCAATTGTATTGGTTATCATTTGAAGTTTCCTAGTCAGCCGCCCGAATATTTCCGGGCGGCTTTTTTGCGAACATGGAGATGAGAATGAATAAGAAAGACGTCGTTATCGTTGGTGGCGGAGCTGCCGGCTTGATGTGCGCAATTGAGGCGGGGAAACGAGGCAGATCGGTTCTTCTCATCGAGCACAACGAAAAGATAGGAGAGAAAATACGTATTTCGGGAGGAGGCCGGTGTAATTTCACGAACCTTGTTGCGGAGTCCCGAAACTACATCTCCCGGAATCCCCACTTTTGCAAATCCGCGCTCGCTCGATACCCCAGTTCCAGTTTCATCGCCCTCTTAGAGAAACACGGCATAGCATTTCACGAGAAGAAATTGGGCCAGCTTTTCTGCGACGGGAGTTCGACACAGATTATCGAGTTGCTCCTGAAGGAATGCAGGGCTGCAGGTGTGGTGATCCAGACAAATACTCACATTTCATCTGTTGATAAGACCGAAACGTTTTCAATAGACACACCTCACGGAAATATTGAAGCATCCTCACTTGTCGTCGCATCAGGAGGACTCTCTATCCCCAAACTCGGCGCTTCAGATTTCGGCTATTCAATTGCAAGGCAATTCGGGATCAACATCGTCAACCCAAAGCCAGGTCTGGTTCCTCTATCGTTCCGTCCCGCCGACAAAAAGTTCTTTGCTTCACTCAGTGGCGTCTCTTTGGATGCCATCGCGAGTCTGAAGGGGATCGACTTCCACGAACATTTGCTTTTTACGCACCACGGTTTAAGCGGCCCCGTCATACTCCAAATCTCTTCGTTCTGGAAAAAAGGAGAGGTCATCACTCTGAATCTTCTCCCCGATCAAAATGCTTATAAGATTCTCGAGAGTGTCCGCGATTCCAAATCGTACCTTTCTACCGTGTTGGAGCGATTTCTGCCAAAACGATTCATTCAGAAATGGTTCGAATCACAAGGTGGACCGCTTCCCATCAATCGTTATTCTCACAAGGATTTACGGGAAATATCGAAAGGGCTGAGTGCATGGCAAATTATCCCATTCGGCACCGAGGGATACAGCAAAGCGGAAGTGACGGTCGGAGGAATTGATACCGACGAGCTTTCGTCAAAGACGATGGGGACAAAGAGAATCCCTGGTCTCTATTTCATCGGCGAAGTGGTGGATGTCACAGGTTGGCTTGGGGGCTACAACTTCCAATGGGCGTGGTCGTCTGGATGGGTCGCCGGACAGTACGTCTGACAGCTCCAAAACGGAGCTCAGAATTACTCTTGAAGAAGGAATTCAGTCACTGTATTGGTCAATTGCCCTGGTGCTTCTGCGTGAACCCAGTGACCGGTTTCGAAATCGACGATCGTGGAATGAGGAAATAGTCTTTTGATATCCGATAGGTCCATTTCCCCGATATAGGACGACTTCTTGCTTCGTACGAACAGCGTGGGATTGGAGAACGGGGTGTTGCTGTCCACTTCTTTCAAGATCTCCTGATATTTTGAAGATATCACGGAGAGGTTCATTTTCCAGCGGAACGACCCATCCTCATTTCTGGCCAAATTCTTCATAAGAAACTGTCGAACAGGAGCCTCCTGGATTCTGACGGATAGGGCATCATCGATTGCCTGACGGGATGCGAGACTGCTCAAGTCGAGGGATGTCAATGCGCCAAGTATGGAGTCGTGGAATGACGGGTACGATCGCGGAGCGATGTCGACGACAATGAGTCTTGCCACCAATTCCGGATACTTCAAAGCCACGGTCATAGCGACCTTGCCACCCATAGAATGGCCGAGAAGGAAGCAGGACGAGATCAGGTGTTGCACGATAAAGTCACGGATATCGTCGGCCAAGAGGCCATAGTTCAACTCCGCCGAGTGCGGAGATCGCCCGTGATTCCTTTGGTCGACGAGGAAAACTTGAAAATGCTCTCCCAGCATCTTGCCGACGGTATGCCAGTTGTCCAGCATACCGAACAAGCCGTGCAAGATGATCAGAGGAAAGCCATCTCCATATGATTGATAATTGAGTTGCATTCCCGGCAAATAACGAACAAAGCTACGTACGAATTGCCCGCAATTCAAGACGGAAAATGGAAAAGGGAGAGGAATCGAAAAAGGAAGTGCCCGCGTGAGGTTAGTCGCCGCGGGCACTGGTAGGCATCATTCTGAATTGCACCGACAAGGGGGAACGGTGCGTCTGCGATTTGATGCCTTATTTCAACATCAACATCTTCTTGACGGCGGTAAACGATCCTGCTTGCAGTCTGTAGAAATACACGCCGCTGGCAACCTTTTCGCCACTCTTAGTATCTCCACGCCAGGTCGCCTTGAAGGTGCCTGCACTCATTTGTCCATCGACAAGCCTGTTCACCTCTTTGCCAAGCATATCATAGATCACAAGAACGACATATTCCTGTTTTGGCACGGAGAAGCTGATGGTCGTCGTTGGATTGAATGGATTTGGATAATTCTGACCAAGCTCGTACGTGGTGGGAAGCTTCTGTTCGACCTTGTTGACATAGGTCGGATAGTAGCCGAGTGCCTTCTGCAAAATCGATACGGCATATTTCGTGTTGTGCACACCCATGCTCCCATCATTCTTCACGAACGTGTAGTCATATATATCTGCGACTGTCTTGAGGTTTCCTTTCACCAAGAGGCTGTCCTTCATCGCGAGCGTTGGCTCTCCCGTGGTTACGTCGATCGGTAATCCGGCTTTGAGCTGAGCAAGCAATCCCTCAACTTCTGTCTGGACGGGTTCAATCTTGCCGTCGTGGTCGTAGTCAAACGAAGCCATGATATCGGTGAACTTGGTGATGCCTTGGCCGTGACACGTTTGACATGCGGCGACCTTGTCATTACCGAGCGAATCGACCATGGACCATTCGTGATTACCATCAGGCATATGGCACGTGACGCACGCATCGGTGACGCCGAGATGTGTGGCGAGACCGGTAAGTGAGGAGTCGCCATACTGCCAGGCATTTCGACCGAAGTACATGTCAGCCTGTGGATTGCCATGGGGGCCATAATGGTCCGCAAATCCATAATATGGGGCAGAGTTTGATTTGACCTTCGCTGCAACATTATAACGCGAACGGTGGCAATTCATGCAAAGCTGACCCATACCGCCGACCTGCGAACTCGCCGGAACTTGATAACCGTTATTGAGTGAATCGACATCGACCGTCCGTAATTGATGCAGGTTGGCCGCACTGTGAGGATCGTGGCAGGCTGCGCACGTAAGAGCCATCCCGATGTCGCTTGTGGGTGACGGGCGACCACGAACTGTCGAGGTATCGTAGATTGAAACGTTGTTGACTTTCGTGACTCTCCCGGCGTCAATCCACTTCGCGAATGCACTTCCGCTGTGGCACGGGAAACAACTGATGCGATTGGCATCAACTTTTCCAATTTCCCACGTTGCGTGTCCCGAGCGAGTCCATTCCGTTCCTTTCGTGTGGTGAGGTGGCGCGTCGTGGCAGGTCTGGCATACACCAGCATCATACGTTTTTCCAATTTTTGTTGCGTCCCCCATGTGGTTTGCGCCAGGTCCGTGGCAGGATTCGCATCCGATTGTCGCCAATCCCGCCATCGAGGAATAAGCTGGCGTCGTCGTCAGTTGCTTGTATGCCGTGGAGTCCTGATAGGGGATGAGATAGGAAATTCCGCTTTTTGTGTAGGGCTTATACCAGGTTGTGTCCCAGCCGGTTTGATGTGCTAGGTACCCGAAATTGCCGTTATTCAGCAGAGGGTCGCCAGAAGTCGTATGGCATTTGGTGCAAACCGGTGAATAAGTGCCCTTACCAGCAGTATTGACTTCCAATTGACCCGTTATGCCTTGGGAGAATATTTTGGCGTGGGCTGTTCCACTATAACTTGTTAATTTGTCGCCGTGGCAAGCGGACACAAAGCCGCATGACGGGAATTTATTAGCAACGCCAACGTACGTGCTCGCGAATATTGTATCCTGTTCAGTCTTTGAACCGTTTACGGTTACTTGGACGATATACTGACCGACACTGTCGGGCATGAACTTAGTGTTCATCCCCGATGAATTTGAGAATGTTGAGTTCGAACCTGTTGGTTGCGAAAGAAAAGTCCAAGCAAATGATGTTACCGCTGCCGCACCTGAGCCTGTTGTGTCCGCAAAAAGATAAACAGTGGAACCTTTTCCGACGACTCGCAAGCCGCTATTCACTTGCCAAGATGTACCGGAGATGTCTCTCGTTCTGTCGGATCGTGCATCTCGTACAATTTCTACGATTTGTGCAAGCGATTGTGTCCAGACAATACCGACAAGAAACAAGCAGGTATAAATTGTCGCTAAACGCTTCATTTCAAGTTCCTTTCCTCAATAATTGTCTTCTGATACTCCGCAGAAAATCAATGTTCGTCGTTTGTATTCGGAAAACGACTTGACACTACTTGTTTGACATTCAGCCGTTCCCTTTGGATCACGCTTGAACGCCTAAATTGCGACAAATCTCGTGCCTGTCAAGCGGAATCAGCCGCGTTGAAAATCTAATCAATTTCGAAGATTCTTGTGCGCTGAATTTGTCAACATTATCATTTGTAGGTCTTAAATTCCTAGAATTCCTCAAGTTGGGAAACAAGAACTTCAACCGCGCAAGCCTTTCAACTCTTGGCTTTCGGGACCTAGGCTCGGATTTGGCACCAGATAGAAATGCCCGTGAGAACGGTGCACTCGCGGGCACGTTAGGCATTTGATCCCACCTGAAGGAAATCCAAGTGGATTTGTGCACAGCCTACTTCAGGAGTAACATCTTCCTTGAAGAGACGAATTTATCAGCCTGGATACGGTAAATGTAGACGCCGCTGCTGACGCTCCGCCCCTGATTGTCCGTTGCGTTCCAGGTAAATCGGTAAATCCCAGCCGACATCACATCGTTCGCGAGTGTGCGGACGAGTTCTCCAGACACATTGTAGATCCCAACTTTTACAAATGACGCATTCGGCAGGGAGAATCCTATCTGAGTGGTCGGATTGAACGGATTCGGATAATTCTGCTCCAGGTTGTAGTCTGTCGGCAATCCGGCGATCTTTTCAACATCGGTTGCTCTCAGGCTGATTACGTTCGAAAGATCGCCAACATTGCCGGCATTGTCGATTGCTGCAATCTTGTAGTAGTACGTCGATCCCAAAGTGGTGGATGCATCGAGGTATGTCGTTACGAGCTTCACGGTGGTCAGAGGCGACGTCGGCGTCAAGTTGGCTGAGGTCCCGCGATAAATTACGTACTGCACAACATCGATGTCACGTTGTGTCGGAGGATCCCACGTTAACGTGATTCCCTGAGCATTCGATTTTGCTGCAACGCTCGACGGTGCCAATGGGAACAGGTTGTTCAGCGAATACCCGCTGTCCACCGGAGACTTGTAGACGTACGTCGGATCAGAAGTATATCCAGAGATGTAGAATGCTGAATACTTCATGCCTACAGTCTTTGTCGAATCGAACAACGTCGGAGCAATGTAGGAGTACTGCGCTAGATTCGAAGCCGGAACCGATGCAATATACGTCCACACGGAGGCTCCCATGACGTACTGATTCCCGACGGTGCCTCCTTTAATCATTTCTGTGTACGAGTTGAATCGACTCGCCGAACTGCCGGTTGCAGGAAGCAAAGGATCCTGCCTCCAGACACCGTAACTCGTCAGTCGATTGTAGCCAGCATTTTCAGCCGGGAATTTGTTCCATACCACCTGTACTGATTTTCCGTTGTCGCCCGGCACATCCCTGATTTGCACAATACTGGCCGTTCCCGCACCTAGCTGCAGTTGTTCGATCGATGAGTTCAGGAGTTCCTCTGTGTATTTGAAGTTGTGAACTCCAAAACTGCCGTCATTGCTTACAAACTGATAATTGTATGCGGCTGCGAGTTCGGCGGTGGTCAATGCGCGCTTGAGATAGCCGTACGTTGCAGAATTTTTCCAGTTCTGATAAGCAACAGTGTCCTGGAACGAAATCACTGTTCCTACGGAATCGCGCTTTGGTAAGAATGTTGCCAGGGTTGTCAGGAGATACTTCGTCTTCGTCTGCGTCAATTCTACGAAGTCGAGCGTGACGGTCCCGTGACATTCTTTGCAACCGGTTGGGTTGAGCACCGGCACACTATCGCCCGGAGCTGTGTATGCAACTCTAAACGTGTGTCCACCCAACTTGTTCAACATCGTATCAGGAATCGCATAGCTGACTGCTTGGGCCGCGAGGTTCGATGGAGATGGGGCCATGTGGCATGTCACACAGCGCTCTTTGATATTGCTGTGGGAAGAATTGGAATACACATAACCAGGGAATTCCCAACCGGACCAAAGCCCGACGTTGGTCGACATATCCAAGGAATTCGCCCGGTAAGCCTTTATGTTTGCCAATCCAAAAGAAGTGGCATTCGCGCCTATCAGCATCGAGCCCTGGTGCGCTTCATGAAGGCCACTACTGCTAATGCGCGTCTGGTGACAACCTAAGCATGCATCGCCGATATCGTTGACACGCAACTGAGGATAGGTGTAGGCACCTTTATTGGTCAAACCGGTTTCAACCATGGTCGGATTGTTGTTCTTGTGCGGATCGTGGCAAGTGACGCAACCGACGGGCATTGGATTATCATAGCTCACGACGCTGCCCGCGTTGTTCGGTACCGCTTGGCCGCCCATTGTGCTGTAAATGTATCCTTGAGCAGTGTGGCATTTCGCGCAAGGGAATCGATCCATATTCTGAACTTTCGATCCTGAGCCCGGCGCGTTTGCGTGAGCTGAACCCGTCCATGCGTAACCTATGCCGTGACGGTCAGTTGAGAAGTGACATTGATCGCATGGAGCGTTGGAGAGTGATTCGTCAAGCTTGCTTTTCGGATCTTGACCCGCTATTACGGCGGCGTGCGCGCCGGCAGGACCGTGGCAATTCTCACACTGAATTCCGGTTGTTGCCATCGATTTCGGATATTTTGCCGCGAGTGTATCATATTTTCCGATGGTATCAGGCAGGATGGAGATTGGGAAACCTTCCAGTAAAGCCATATCATCGAACCCGTTGTTTTTATGGGTTGGGAGACCGGTGGCCCCGATGGCGTGGCAGGAAAAACAGTTCTTTTTATCAAAATGACCTCCGACCTCATTCGCTTTTCTTTTGACGGCTTGAGCGTGATTGGTTGATTGCCAATCAATGAAATTCTGAGCCAATCCTCCACGATGACAGGGATCGCATGTGACCGGATTGCCGCTTGAAGCGCGTGCGACGTTTATTCCGGAACCAACATAAGTTGTGGCAAGGATATTCAGTGTCACTGTAGCCGGTGAAGTACTTGGAGTAGGTGTCATGGATATCGTATAGGTGCCAGCTGAATCGGCAACGAAATAAACCACTTTACCGCTAAGTCCTGCTGCAGTGTCCGCAATGGCTGCCGTTGAACCAATTGGAACAACGGTAAGGGACCAATTCGCACTTGTCACAGAGACGAGGGCATCAGAGTACTTCGTTCCCTGACCGGAATAGATAAGTGGGGAAAGGACAACACGACTTCCGACGGCGACTGTTTTGAGACCTGATGTGACTTGGCCCGAATTTGCACTTTTGTACCTGTCAGGGATACCATTGACGACGATTTTCGCGACCTGTGCTAGAACAGGTACGGCCAGTAGCAAAGAAATGAGCATCAAGACAGAACAAGCCTGTAGAAACCTTCTCATAGACCCTCCTATTGCGATGGATTTCAATGATCCTATGTTGTGTAGGGAAAGCAGAAACACCTATATCAGATAGCTATTCATCAAGCCACGGACAAATGTCGTGCCCCTTGTAGCATTTAGATTCAGGGCAGATCGATGAATAATTGGTCATTTTGCCTGAAATTAATGTATAACAATTCAGCAATTCAATTCAGATGAAATAATCTTATTTAATGTGGGAAAATTCGACAAATTATTCCCATAACTGAAATCATTGTCAAAATTTCTTACACGAAATGAGGAGTCCGAACAAATCGTAGCCGTCCACAGGATGAAGTTGTCATCTATGACGAAGAAAAGGAGAACAGAATGAGCTCGCGATACTGGCAATCGAATGACACAATACAAATCACAAAACTTCTTCAGAACTCGGTGGCTTCATCCCGATTGGAAAATATGTGTTCGTGATAAAAAGCGGAGGGAGGTTGACAAATACTCCGAAGAAAGGGAAAGCTTCTCCGAGAATTCAAGATCTTGAGGCGTACGGGTTACAGAGGACTATGGGACACTCATCCTGACTTTTTCATTACGTATTCGTGTATCGATTTCGCTGCTTTCTTCCCCGCACCCATCGCCTTGATGACTGTCGCGGCGCCAATGACAATGTCGCCTCCGGCCCAGACACCTTCACGGGAAGTCTTGCCTTCTTCGTCCGCTATAATGTTGCCGTGTTTGTTCGACTGAAGTCCAGGTGTTGTCTTGTTTATCAGCGGATTTGAACCATTGCCGGTTGCAACAATAGCCGATTCAACGTCGAGAATGAATTCACTGCCTGCAATCGGGATCGGTTTCCGGCGACCCGAAGCATCAGGCTCGCCAAGTTCCATGCGTTGGCATTCCATACCAATAAGCCAACCATCCTTGCCTATGAAACGTGTCGGGTTGGTCAGAAGCAGAAACTCGATGCCTTCTTGTTCTCCGTGGTGAATCTCCTCCTTGCGTGCCGGCATTTCGACATGAGATCGACGGTACACGATGTAGACTTTCTCCGTCCACGACAACCGACGAGCCGTCCGCGCAGCATCCATTGCAGTGTTTCCGCCACCAATAACGGCAACGTGCTTCGCCATTGGAATTGGGGTATCCGCATTGTTCGGAAAGTGATACCCTTTCATCAAGTTGACGCGGGTCAGGAATTCATTGGCCGAATAGACCCCATTCAAGTTCTCACCAGGCACACCAAGAAAATAGGGCAATCCTGCACCCGTTCCGATGAATACGGCATCGAATCCTTCCTGTGTCATAAGCTCATCAATTGTCCGTGTCATACCGACGACGAAATCGCACCTGATTTGCACGCCAAGACGTTCGAGGTAATTTACTTCTGCCTCCACGATCTTCTTTGGCAACCTGAATTCTGGAATGCCATATACCAAAACCCCGCCCGCCTTGTGGAGGGCTTCGAATATCGTAACGGAATGACCAAGCTTGGCAAGGTCGCCTGCTACCGTTAGTCCCGCGGGGCCGGCACCAATCACAGCGATTCTGCGACCGGTCGAAGGAGATATCTCCGGAATGTTGATCTTGCCGGAAGACCTCTCCCAGTCCGCAACAAAACGCTCGAGTCTTCCAATAGCGACGGGTTCGACTTTTGCGCCAATCGTACACACAACTTCGCATTGCTCTTCTTGGGGACAGACACGCCCACACACTGCCGGAAGCGCATTGGTTTCTTTGAGCGTCTGAGCAGCCAGCTCGAAATTGCCCATTGCCGTGTGATAGATGAACTCCGGGATTTTCACATTTACCGGACATCCTTCGACACATTTTGGTTTTTTACATTGGAGACATCGTTCAGCTTCCTCCATTGCCATCTCAGGCGTGTACCCAAGAGGGACTTCCAGGAAATTCTTTGCGCGCTCCAGAGGATTCTGTTCGGGCATCGGATGCCTTGGAATCTTCATCCGATCTTTGTTGGTCAATTTCCTCGGTGCTGCAATGTTCACTTCGTTGCCCATAATCGTCTGACTCGATTTACGATGTTTCGGATTCAGTTTTTCCTCTGTTGTTCCGCTTCGACGTTACCACGCCGCAGTCTCGCGCTGTTCCTGGGTTTTGCAGATTTTTTCGAATATCTCCATCGAAAGTTTCTCTTGAGGCGAATACATTTTCTGTCTTGCCGTGAGCAGTTCGAAGTCAACATGATGGGCATCGAATTCCGGGCCGTCGACGCACGCAAACTGCATTTTGTCGTTGACGACGACGCGGCATGCGCCACACATCCCTGTACCATCCATCATAATGGGATTGAGGCTGACCAGTGTTTGAACCCTATATGGTCGTGTAAGGTCGGCAACAGCTTTCATCATCACTACCGGTCCGATTGCAAGGACGACATCCATTTGTTCCTTCTCTTCGAGCATTTTCTTGAGTATCGTAGTGACAAAACCCTTCGTGCCATAGCTCCCATCATCGGTCGCGATTCGTACTTCATCGGAGATGGCGCCCATTTCCTTCTCCATCAACATCAAATTCCTCGTTCTTGCCCCAATAATGGAGATTGTGCGGTTTCCTATCAGCTTGTGCGCTCTCACGACTGGATGGATCGCTGCTATGCCAAATCCGCCCCCGAGGGCTACGAGAGTCTTCCCTTTTTCCACATGGCTCGGAATGCCGAGAGGGCCGACGATATCCATCAGTGCGTCCCCGGCTTTCATCATGCTCAACATGATCGTCGTCTTGCCGACGGCTTGAATATACAGGGTGATGGTGCCCGCTTCGACATCCCAGTCGGCGAGCGTTATCGGAATTCGCTCTCCGTCATCGTAGAGTCGCAGTATGATAAATTGCCCGGCCTTCGCTTTTCTTGCGACATCGGGTGCAGCAATTACATAGCGACATACTTTTGCGGCTAAGTCGTTCTTTTCGAGGATTCGAAACACGTTACACCAATTGAAATGAGCAGAAGGTAATGCAGACATTGAATTCTACCCAATTTGCGTGCCAAGCGATTTTGGCTTGAAACGAGGTGGCCAGCGGTTCCAACTTTGCATAAACAGGAAGGGGATTCACGTCCTTTCCATAATTAGGAATGATTCCTCACAACCACTGTGGTACTTCAAAGAGAGAGAAAACGGAGGAATGGCGGTGTGTAATGCTTGTACAGAATTGGGTTCGATCCTGACAGAATTCCCTTGCTTACAGGCAACGAGATCCTCTGCTATTTCAAACCACGTTTCTTCTTTTCGACGACAACCTGTGTATCCAAAGGTTCAGAACAGATAGGGCAAACATACCGGTGGGTTGTTTCGTTAAGGTCCGGCTCGCGCATTTGCTTGCAATTGGGACAGCGAACAACGAGCGGTTTGTCGGATTCGTACTTCGACATCGATAGACTCCTGATTGACGGAACGAAAATATTTGCGGTCAATTTGCAGGAACTGCACGCAAAAAGCAACCGGTATTCGCTGCCGTTAGACGACTGTCAAAGGTGATTGTGGGGGCCTATTCGTACCGGAGTGATTCGACGGGGTCGACGCTTGCCGCTTTCCGGGCGGGAAATATTCCGGCGGCGAGTCCGATTGCCGTGAGGATGCTTGAAGTTAGAATCATGATGTTGGTGGACAGGATGGGACGCCCCAGGAACTGCATTGCCCCTTCTTCGGCCGGAAATGTGTGCATCAGACTGACAATCCCCCAAGAAAACAGAATGCCAATTCCTCCGCCCATCAACGAAATCAGGAGAGCTTCGAAGATAAACTGGGAGAGGATATAGCGTTTCCTGGCACCAATCGCGAGTTTGATGCCAATCTCTTTTGTGCGTTCCTTGACAACCACATACATGACATTGGCTACTCCAACACCGGCTATCAGAAGGGTGAGGAAGCCAATCGATCCAAGGAAAATCTGGATACCAAGGAACACTTTTTCTCCGATCTTCTGGGCTTCAATAAAATCCCACATACGAAGTGCCCTGTCGTCGTCTGGATTAAAGTGATACTTTCTTCCGAGTACCCTGTAGATTTCGCTTTTTACGAGAGGTTGATTGCTGGGGTCGCGAGGTCGGACGACGATTGTGTTCACATACTGATTTCCGTACATCGTTCGAAATGTTGTGTAGGGAATAATTGCGCGATTGGCATCCGGTCCGTTGTTCATCGCGGTCTGGACCTTCTTTTGCATGATCCCCACGACGGTGAACGGAATTCCGTCCACGGTGAGTACCTTGCCGATTGGGTTTGCCGAACTAAAGATGTCTTCCGCAATCTTGACTCCAAGAAAAATGGTGCGACGACTTTCCGATACATCAGCATCATTCAAAAATCGCCCTCCACCAACCGGATACATTCGCCGCATGTCCTCGAATGATGCATTTACACCTTCGCACTCCGTTGTGGTGGAATAGCTTCCGTACGTCAGCGTCACATTGTTCCGATATTGGGGACTCGCCATATCGATTTGAGAGATTGCCCGCTCCAATAAATCGACGTCTTCCTCCACAAGCCGTATCCGGCGTCCCTTGGGAAGGCCCTCATACGTCAGCCCAGTTTGATAGCCGTATACGATCATGATTCGATCTCCCGCGTTCATCATTCCCGCCGACATTTGGTGGCCCAGACCCTCTCCGAATGCGAGGAGCAGAACGACTGAGATAGTTCCCCAAGTCAACGCAACGAGGGTCAGTATTGCCCGCAAGCGATTGGTCTTGAGGTCACGATAGAAGTCTTTTAAGAGTTCAAACCACACAGGAGATTTCCGATCGGCAATTTCCGAACGAGTGATTTAGGTACGCAAGCAATCGACGACATCGAGGTTCGCCGCGCGACGGGCTGGCATAAGTCCGGCCGAGAGACCCACGATGGCGAGAACGCTCACGGTCACAGCAAGAACCTCCCACGACATCTGTGGTGTCCCAACATATTCCTTGATCGGCAGAAGTTGTACGACTTGGATTATCCCAAAAGCAATCAGGAATCCAACTGACGAGCCAAGGAGAATGATGAAAAAAGTTTCAGTGAAGAATTGGATCATGATATTAAGCTTTTTGGCGCCGACTGCCCTTTTGACGCCTATTTCCTTGATCCGTTCCTGGACGACAATAAACATAATGTTCGCAACGCCCAGTCCGGCAACACCAAGGGTGAAGCTTCCAATGAGGCCCAGGAAAATATTAATGGCGAGAAAAAGATAGAAACTGAACTTGTCGAACTCGGCTGTGTCCCAAATCCATATCGCATCTTCGTCCTTCGGATCGAATTTATAACGTGTGCTCAAGACTTCCCGCACCCTTTTGCCCACCTCTTCCGATCTGGTCGGATCGACAGGCTTGAACACAAAGTTCGTGGGATGGATTGTTCCGAAGACCGCTGAAAACGTGGTCGCCGGGATGAAGATTCGATCCTTGTCCCTGGTGTTGTACGAGGAGGGTTGCGTTTTGGCGTTCATGACGCCGATAACGGTAAAGGGGACATCACCCACGTACACAACTTCACCCACAGCTGGCCGATCCTTAAAGAGAAAAGTCTTGACCTCGTCTCCGAGAACGGCAACCCTTTTGCGACTCTGGATGTCCAAATCGTCAATGAACCTGCCGCCGGCGGCCGGATTGATGTTCCTGATGTTGCCATACTGTGGATAGATCCCTGTGATTCCAGGATTGAGAATATTGTCGCCGAGGCGGACAGGAGTATTTCCTCTGGTGTACTCTGCACTGATGACCGCGATCTCGGGTAGCCGACTCCGGAGGAGATCGATATCATCCTCGAGAAACGAGAGAGAACGGCCGCTGTTAAATCCCTGGTAGGGTTTGGTCGTCTTGCCGGGCCACACGATCGAAATACTTTCGCCAAGTCCGTGCATATTGGCCGCGGTCTGTTTCTTGAATCCGATTCCAAATCCGATAAGCACGATGATGGCAACGGTTCCCCAGATGATTCCAAACGTCGTCAGAAACGCGCGTAGCTTCTGAGCTTTCAAGTCGACGATGAATTCGGATAGTATGGTTCGAAAATAGTCCATGACAGAAATTATGACTTACGAATATCAAATGAACAGCGAGGCAAGACCCTCCGGAGTGACAGGGCCTGTACCGTCATCCACTAGTCAATCTTTTTGACCGGTTTCTCTCTTACTTCCTCGCCTTCTCTTAAACCTGACAATACTTCGACATTGATTGCGTCACTCAACCCGGTTTTGATTAGCCGCATTTCATCCCTCAATGCCAAGGCAACCATGACTGAAGTGGAATCCTGCTTGAATGTTACAACCCGTTCCGGGATGGTAAGTACGTCAGTCTTCTTCTGAATGATGATGCTGGCGTTGGCAGAGTAGCCTGCCCGCAATGTCACTGAACCCGTCCGTGGAATCAAAATCTCGATGGGGAAGACGGTGGCATTTTCTTTTTTCTCCGCTTTGAGCCATATTTGTCGCAGCGTTCCGTGAACGGTATCGTTTGGCAAAGCCCCGACCTTCAACTCTGCTTCCATGCCTTCCTTGAGCTTTCCGACATCGATCTCATCCACCGTTCCTTTGAAAATGAGCTGCTCCATGTTTGCCATCTTCATCAATACCGTTCCCTCAGAAAATGATGCAATGGGGACAACAGGATCGCCCACCTCCACCATTTTCTTCAAAACATATCCGTCGATCGGCGCAAGGATCACAGATTCGATATCCTTTCCTTCAATTCTCACTTTACCACTCCGCAGAAGCTCAAGTTTCTCTTTTGTTATCTTGCGCCGCAGGTCGGCATTTTCGTACGAGCTTTGGAAACTTTCATACTCCTTCTGCGAAATCAGCCCCTTCTGCATAAGCGATTCCTCACGGACTTTTTCTTTCGACAGATTCTCCATCTCGACATCGGCAAGCTGTACCTGCCGTTCTGCATCAGCAAGCTCAATTGGGGCAGGGTCAGGTTTTACCTCGAGCAGAGGATTCCCCGCCCGCACATATGTTCCGGCGTCGGCAAAAATCTTCTTGACAACGCCGGAGACTTTCGATTTCACAGAAATCTCAAATTCCGGCTCGATCGTTCCCACGGCAAGCGCCTTGTCAATGATAGTTCCTCGTTCGACCTTCACCTTGGGGAGGTCATTCTCCTTGGTGGATTTTGCGCTGCCAAAAAAGACGACAGCGGCGCCTGCGACTGCAAATACAGCGACGGAGGAAATGATGATTCTCTTTTTCATGAACGTATCCTCAGGATATAAGGATTGACATATGTGGTCCGAACATTATGGCGCGGTCTTGCGTCTTCAAGAAGGCGCTCGTGCTTAGCGCTGGCGGAGACGAAAGCTTCCTTTCGTGCTTCGAAGGATGAGCGTCGCGCCGCCCCCGTTCACTGGTCCGTGAAACTCCGAATCACTATGATGCCGTCCGTGCGATTGAAGATCGACATCGAAATCTGCTGAGAAATCTGAACGATATCCGAGGTCCGCGTCGAGATCAAAACCCGATTTCTTGGGCAACTCTATGGTGATCTTCCCTTTGTATGTCTCAAACCGTGATCGGTCCTTCATCTTGTTGAAGTTGACTCGCACCTCTCCTTTGTACGTCTCGAGTTTGAGCGACCCTTCCAAATCTGTAATCTCAACCTCTCCCTTGTACGTGTTGAAATCCATGTTCGCACGGAGATTTTTCACTGTACTGGTCGATTTGTAGTCCTTGATATTGAGAGTTGCCGTAGCAGGCATGCTAATCGTATAGTGAACCAGGGGAAGCGATCCGCTTCCATCCTCGAACCAGGACCAGAAGCCGTGGTGATGTTCGTTGATGTTGTCATAATCCGTTTTGATTCTGACACGGCTATCCGTGGCATCAATGCGGACGTCTGTGTCGCGGACTTTCTCCGCAGAGTACTTCGTGTCGAATTCATCGTCTGCCTCAATCCTGGCGCGGATTTCCACTTGAGGTTTGTCCCACGTCGTGATTGTAATGCTTCCCTTGTATGTGTCGATAGCAACTTCACCATCTACCTTGAGGGGCAGAGTTTTGGAAATTTCGCGCGAATCCTGCGCGAATGCGAACGAGGCAATGATCGAGGTTACGGCAGTAACCAAAAAAAAGAAAACCTTGCATTTCATGGTTTGGACTCCTCAGAGTTGGCGGGAACTAGAAAGACTTACGGGAAATTACTCGGTGAAGTTACAGCCAGTGCTTGGTGGGCATCGTTCGGACAGACAACAACGGGCACAATCCACCTTTCCTCTTAGACTCGAAGTGAATCAGAAAGGTTGCGTCGAAACCAGCTATCTGGCAGGTGGAAATCAATAAGTCTTTGGAGGACTGCGTCACTCAGGGACGACTACGGGTGCCAAAGGATATCTCTTGTTTTTGAGAATCTCGGTAGGATTTATTGGGCTTTTTCGGTCAGATTCAGGACAGGCAGGGCATTTTCTTCGAACTTGGTGTAGAGATCCCGCAAGCGTTCTCTTTCCCTGTCTACGCACGGGGAAATTGAGGCAAGGTTTTCGTTATCGTAGGGTTGTTCAGATGCAACCATTAGACAGAAATCCATGCTCGAATCGAGATTCTGGTAGAATTCATTGATTGTTTTCGTTTCGCGGACGGAATAACTGCAACGGTTCACGAGCATTTCGAAGTAGTCGACGTACATCGCGATTTCTTTTGCGAACATATGTGGGCGCTCGGGAGGTACCAGCGATGGGCCTCTTCCATAAATGTGATCAACCATTTCCTTCAGTGAGTAGATCCGGTTGAACCAGGCGATGTTTGGCCCGGGACAAATGGCTTGAGGATGCTTGCTCTCTGGGACGACGCCGAGTGCAATGAGCGCTCCGTTCCCCAAATGCTCACAAAGGCAGGTTTTGTCCAGGACCCATTTCCTCCGCGATTCTTTCTCTCTTTCAGCCAGATCAAGAGTGTCAATTTGTGAGAGCTTCTTTGTTTGATACTCCGTTGATGCAAGGCAGATCGGTGTATTCGTGAACTCGGTGTTTGATACAAGATATCCCTTTGGGCAAGGCGACCCCGGATTACCGTGTGCTGCACTCTCTCGTGTATAGACTTCAGAGCCGGAATTGCGCACGTTGTTGAAGACAACCCCGAGCGGCGACACGTCGCTCAAGTAAAGGTCTTCTTCCTTTGATTGCCGCAAGAGTTCCCGAGTCGGATTGTCCACACACGTTGCTTCCGGCACGAGGAGGAAGGGGCTTGCCCAACCTGTCATATCCATCCCAAATTGCTCACGTAACCTTCTGGTTTCGCCATGGGTGCCTATGCCACCCTGCACAGTAACGAGCGGACGACTATTGTCAGCCGCCGCAGGATATTCCCATCCCATCTCTCCGTAGAATTTCCGGATCATCGGCCGAAATTCCGCCACAAGCTCATCCCGTTTTTCTTTGAATTCCTGCAGCAGCTTCGGAAGTAGAATTCCGTTTGACGCAAATGCGTGTCCGCCGCAATTCAATCCCGATTCGATCCTGAATTCGAACACCTCAAGTCCTTTTTTTGCGAGGAGTCTTCCCTGGATCCACGCCGAGCGAAAGTCGCTGACCTTGAGGATAATCTTCTTCTTCACATCACCCGTCGCGTTTCGGTAGAAATCCCGGAATTGCGTCAAGTAGGTAAACAGATTCTGGTTGAGCCCGGCCGAAAATACAAGACTGGACTTCAGGCTGCTTTCGGCAAAGCCTTTCAAGGCGGCTTTCGCGTCGCTCAACTCATCACTCATCGCTGTTCCGTACTGGGCGAGGTGGTGGCCGTCGATTTTTACCATAATGTTGACGTCAATCGAACCTGGACTCATCCGATCCGTAAGATCGTTTGCGACGACATCACGTTCCTGTCCCGGTTCCATTTCCACCATGGCCTGGTAGTCCCTTTTCAGCGAGCTCTCTTCGGGGAGAAGTTCAAAATATTTCTGTTTATCGTTCGGTGCGAAGAAGGGGAGTTTTTTGATTGCTTCCATCTTGAGTCGAACAATTTCCTGTACGACTTCGAGATAGGCCGTGATCCTTTTTGACCGCGCTTCTTGTGCAAAGCGGGGGATGGTATGGTACGGAAAATCAAATTTTTGACAATAGTATTTTCGAATTTTTTCTATCAGCATGTCGTCAATAATTGACATGACGGAAGAAATGCCGAAATGGGCAACGCGAATTGGGGTATCAATTGAGTGACCGGTTCCCATCACGGGGATGTGGAACTTGTGTTGATATGAATTCATGAATCTTCCCGATCAATCGTTATGCAATTTGTGAATAACAGTCATCTCCCAGAGAACTTCCTTGTCGCGGTAGCTTCGAACGTCGGACCTCGAACACCCAAGGAACGAACGGTCTTTCGTTTCTCCCGTACAGACAACGAAATCTCCTTTGCTGATGCTTCCTGTGAGGAGATGCGAAGTACCAACGGGACGTGAAAACAGCCAACCCACTATGCCTCTTCCGCGGTCTTACAGCGCGGGCACGAAGATGGCGAGGAGCAAATTGAGGGTCTTTAGACCCAAAGGATTGTTGCCAGCGAACGACTGGAAGCACGACCGATAGTCGTTTCCGGCTGCAATAGTCGGGGAATTAAGACTTCATCGTAATCATTATACGGAATCGGGGGTTGAATTGCCAGTGTTGGGAAGAAAAACCTCCGGGAGGAATCATGTCGGGTAGCAAAGTTTCCTCAATCTTGGATCATTTGTCACAAATTCCGGGAATTCTTCCATCCTGATATGTGATCGTCAGTACGGACACACCCTCCTGAATGCCTGCTCCGAACTGTGCGGAGACTCGCAACGATGATCAACGTCGTCGGCCAAGATATTTCCCGAACATTCGCACATATTCGAGAAACAGGATCATGCCCGCCAAGACTGCGCACAACCAAAAGAGCGTGCCGTTGTTCAAGTGGATGTACTTCATGAGGAAAGGCCCTCGTTTCGCGTCCAGGAGATACAGCAGCGGCGAGTAGGCCCAATCAAGGTAGAGCGCGTCGTTCGCGAGCACATTGATGCCATGGCTCAGCAACTCCCATTTCACCATGTGGAGGAATGAAAAAATCTCTCCGAGGGAGAAATAGATCTGCTCAAAGATGCACGCCAGGGTAACGAGGAAAAATAGCCAGAGTGTCCGCATGGTTTCCTTTCGGGTCCAGTCCGCAATGACTTCTCCGAGCGGCAACATCAATAATGGAACAGCCAGCACCAGGTACCGAGGGCCAAGAGAAAAGCCGCCGTGCCAATCACTCCTGCTTGCGACGAAGACGATCCTTGACAACACCGAACCAAGTATGGTGTAAGAAAGGACGGGAAAACGTTTGTGGAATGGTCGCCAGAGGAACAGGCTGATGACCGCTGAGGGACAATACCAAACAATTCCTTTGCCACTACCAAACACCAGTCCGAATAGTCCCCTCCACGGGGCAACGTAGACAGCGTATGCCAGTTGATGGGCCGCAGTGCGTCCGGTTTCCAGGACATTTCCGAAACGGACATAATTGTAATACCCCAGCAAACCCACGAACAATCCAAGTCCCGCAGAAAACATCGCTCCGACGACCATGAATTCCTTCACTGACCAACGTTTTCTTAGAAACGGGTAGAGTCCGTACGCAAAGAAGAACGGGGAGTATAGAATGGCGGAGATATGCACAGTTGTTGCCATTCCGAGGAAGAGTCCGGCCGAAAGGAGGGAGAAGTACTTCTGATTGACCGAAATCCCGTCGGTGAGGTCGTTCCATACGAGGCAATACAGCGATAGAATGACAAAGAGAGTCGCAAGCGGTTCACTGAAAAAGGTGCCGGAGTACGGCATCATCAGTGAGCCAAACGCAAAGAGGATTGCGGCCCATCGCGCCGCGAAATCGGACTTGGTCAAGAGCTTAACCAACAGGAAGAAGAAACACACGCACAGAGATCCGACGATTACGTTGGAGAAACAAACCAGGAATCGCAGGGCGTGCGGTTTGAGATCTGCGGGAGTTGTCCCATTGACGAACTCAATGACGCCAATCCCCACGAAGTGACTGATCGGCACAAAATCAGGAATGCTCTTGTACCAACCACTCTTGTTGATCAAGAGCGCGAGTTCGACAATTGGAACGCATGCCAAAGATTGCCCTGGCCCAAAGATGGAATAAAAGCGTCCGTCCTTTCCCGCAGGAAGGCCGAAGTTCTGCATTGCTGTGGGGTCTGGTGTCGGGCCGAAGTTTTTCAGTTCCGTTGGTTGCGATGTCAGCCCGAAGGATCCATTGGTCGCCAGCGCCTCCGCTGTGCGAAACATCACTTCGCTATCCGGGGATCGAATGCCCCCGTAGCTGAAGAAGAGATAAACGATTGCTGTCGTTATGCCGAGGCTCGCGAGCTGGCGGACGGTGGATTTATCGATCACAATTCTCTCGCGTTGTTCGTGTTGAAGATCAGAAGCAGGAAAGGGGCTGTGTCAGTTCTTGCCACTGCCCGATGTGATGTGCGACGAGCTCTCGTCCAGAACACGATAGACATTTCTCTTGAATGTGAGTATACGATCGCAATCGGCCGGGTATGATCGTTTCATTTCCTCGCCAAGATTCCTGATTGTCGTGCTGTCCGCGATGACGTAGTTCTGCACCGAACCCGACACATCGACCTGCGTTGCGGTGATCAGATCTTTCAACCGCAAATCCGCTGACTTTGCGTCGGCCTGGACCATAACTGTTGCCGAATCCGTAAACTGACGCCGATTCAGCAATGTACCATCTGGCTTCAAGATCGAGAGTTGATAATCAAGCGAATAGTTGCCCTTCATGCTTTCGAATCGGTAACAATAGTAGAAATTGTAGAGCGATAGGACCAATGCTGAAAGTGGCAGCACAACATCATTCCGGCGGGCAGGCAAATCGAGTGCAACAATGTTATAGACCTCCGCCAACACACCTACCAACAACACTCGCACCCAACCGCGGGATATGTCGCTCCAGGGCCTTGGGTATCTTGGATTTTGCGCTCGCAACAATACCAAAAGATCCGCAGAATCAGGCTCCACTCTGGCAAGATCGGACGTGGTGCGGGTTTGTTTGAACGATGAACCCAGTGCCTGTGCAATCGACGTGCTGAGCGTATTGCTCATCTCAGCTGACTCCTGACGACTGATTCCGTTGAGTCCGGACAAATCGACACTCACATATGCAGTTCCACTCCCGACCACACCAGCATCCCGAACCATGGTCGTCTGGTCGGCGATAATCTGGACTGAATTCGCGCACGATTCCAATCCCAGCGCTGCGCAGATCGCAAGGCACGTACTCATTTGCTTCATCAGCGGGGACCCTTTGTTCGTCGAATCCGGTTTCATTTCCTGACCCATGCTCCAGAGCAGATTGGCTGAAACATTGCGCATTCTACAATAAGATTCCTGCGCCTTTCTGTCAAGTATTTTTTTCAACGGTAGGTCTTGTCATCCACTCGTTTGAGATCCAAGTTGTCATTCAAAACGCCTATTGTCACAATTGCGAAGGTGAATACGTTCGTGCCTCTTTCAAGGTGACCTCCGAATGACTTGACGCTGTCCGCCAATGTGATGTGTGCATGAACGCGGCCATCGATGACGTACCCGTTCATGCCGGCAATATCGGCTGGACCAGTTGGGTCGGTCACGAACATATCCTTGGACGGAAATGTCCGACTGCTAACGACGTGATACCGATAATTCCGTACGGAGCCGATCCCGGAAAGTATGACGGCGTTCCGAATCTTTTCCTGCTTCACCATGGCTTCCAAACCGACCAGGAGATCAGTCTCATATTTGAAACGCAATACCAGGATGCGCTCGAATTGTCCCGTTATTGCATACCCATTGGGCACCGTATCACTGATTGCTTTGGAATCTTCGACAGTTGTCGTGGCGTTTGTGACCTCTGTACGGTTCTGTTGTGCTCTCAGTCCGATGGCCAGTGTCGATAGTGCAAGGATGAGAACCATTTTGTGCATTTCAGTCTCTCCTATGTATGGTTTCGATGATGGATGTTGACAAAGCGACCTGCGTCAGCGATCTTCTGTTGCGGGTTCGATTGACTGCCAGAATTGTCCCCCGACTTCATCAGTCTGCCTCTTTGCCGACCCCAGAACATTTCCAAGAAGCACAATGTCCTTCAGGTTTCCCGGAGCGGCGGATAGAAAAATGCCCGTTCCATCGAATGCCCGGCAGTTTCTCACGATGGCGCCCGAACAGTCGTCCAGCCGGATCACGGGAGAGTCTGTCGACGGTTTGCGTGTTGAAACATTGTCCACATCAAGCTCCTTCGAATTCCGGATGAGGAAGGCTGGTCCAGCGTCTGCGTTCACCTGTACATTGTGGAGCTCTAACGCCAACGTATGGGATGCCTTCAATCCAATTGTCGCCGAAGCGATCACGTTGTTAAGATGCAGACCTTCGATCGGCATCTCAGGCAGTCCGTCGATATTGACCGCAACACGGGCGTGGTTGATTGTTATTTCGCTGATGACAATGTTGCGAAAGATCGGAGTGCGAACCGTTACGGGCTCTTCGCTCGTCCTTTGTTCTCCTTCCATCGTGTAATAATTCGTGACACTGATGGCCTGACCGACGTGGTCCATCGTCCAATTGCTGAAGCGGACATCTTCGACCATTCCGCCGCGGCCCCGACGACTCTTGATACGAATACCGATCTGCGTGCCGTCGCACGTGATGTTGCTTGCCACCACGTTGCGGATTCCTCCGGCCGTCTCACTTCCCAACACCACCGCACCGTGTGCCCTGTGAACCGTGCAGTTTATAATGGATACATTCTCCGTGGGCCGGTTGACCCGCAATCCGTCGGCATCCTTTCCCGCTTTGAGCACGATGCCATCGTCTCCGGTATCAATGTAGCAATCTGAGATGCGTATGTCACGGCTTGAATCAATGTAGATGCCTCCTGTGTGCACTCCCGGATAGGTTTCGACGACGACGTGATCGACGACCGCATTCTCAGTATACAAAAGATGGATCGGCCACATTGCCGAGCCTACGATGTGTATACCTTCGATGAGGACATTCCGGCAATTCATCATTTGGATCAACGGAGGGCGCAGCTCGGGTGCGGCCTTCTGGTATTCTTCATCGGACGCGGGTGTCTTCCGTTCGAGCGATTCCAGGAGGTGCGCCCAGTTGGGTCCGGCGGCAGATCCAGGACTCCGGCCCATGATCTTTATCCAGTCAGCGTTGTTCGTGGTAATGACCCCGCGACCCATAATGGTGACATTCTCGAGATTGTGTCCTCCTATGAGAGGCACGGGTGTGATGCATTCAATGCTCTGGTGTCTTCCTTTCGTAAACGGAAGTCGTTCCGCAGGGAACTGTAATGTTGCCCCGGCTTCAATGTGAAGCACCATATTGCTGACGAGCTCGAAGGGGCCAGAAACGTACTTGCCTGCCGGGATGTACACTGTTCCACCACCGGCTGCTTTGGCTGCCTGAATGGCAGCTCGGATCGCCTCCGTTGCCAGCGCTGAGCCGTCGTTGTGAGCGCCGTAGTCCAAAATATTGAAGACCTGACAAGTGCACCATGAGCTGATACTAAAGAAGAGAAACGACAGCAGCAGAAGTCGGATTCGAGGAAATAATCTCATAGTATCTCCTGACTATGGGTATGAAGAGTGAAGCAGGGTGCTTTGAAACTCGAATGTCACTCCAGGTGTGTATGCAATGATAAGAAATTATCTCGAGCGTTGCGAGAGGTGGTGGACTTGTCAATGAGAGCCACCAAACACGTGAAATCCGTTTTGCCTCGAGGCCGGGCACGCTTCAATCGATCGCTTGCTTGCCCGAACGAAGTCGGGGTACGTTTGTCCGAAGCACTCCTTCTCACGAAGTGTTGCCATCGGCAGCGGCGATGGTATCTTTGGCTTTCTTGATCCCAGCCAATTTCTCGTTAATTGTTATTCCTGTGCCGACTCCGAATCCAATTAAGACCCCAAAGAATGCGGTCGTTGTCGCAAGACTCAAAAGATCTCCTCCAGTGTCCTCCATTGCAAGGATTCGGATAATTGCCAAGTGAATCTCGGAAGCGCTCATAGAGACTACAGCATAAATGCCAGCCAGCACGAACGGAGGATAAGCATAGTTGAGAAGCGCATGTTCCCTGAAATACTTGAAGTACGTAAAGATGGTTATCCCGATCGCTCCGACATAGAAAATGTCTCGGAGAATGAATGCAGGTCGAGTAGACTCAGTTGTTAGAAGCGTCAGAAAGAACAAAAGGATAAGTGCCACAAATGCATCTCGCGATCGAATATACACCAGAAAGTAGTAGAAGACTGACGCAACACCCGCACTCCAAAGAAATTGAAATGCGCCGTAATGTCGGTCGAACACCTGACCTTGGTAGAAGACAAATCCTACAAGAACCGAACAGAAGATTGGTAGAATGGTTTGGAGAATGAATCGCCCTACTCTTGATTTGGTGATAGTCATGGTTGGATTCCTTCTTTGAATTGGAACTATTAGCCGCTGCCTAACGGACCCGAGCTCCCGCCAAAAGGTGCATCACGGCGGGTAAAAAGCTGCGGCGCTGAAAACTCTCCTTACGTACTATCCGAAATCCGTTTTCCATTCGCGGCGCGTTAGCTATTAATGATTCATTTCTTGTGCGTTGCGAGTTCGTGCCCCAGCTTCAGCCGTCAGCTTGTCCCGAAGGGACCCCTTCGGGGAGCGACTGGTTAGGCGGCCATTTATCAAAGAATGAAATATCGAAAACCGATTGCAATCATCAATGCATTGTCGCTTGAATTCTGAGCGGGCGAATTGATGTACTGGATCGATGGCTCAATGGCGACGGGATTTGAAATAAAGAAATCCATTCCAATTTCTCGGGTGAAGGACCGTCCGACGTAATCATCTAGACTAACAAAATAGACAAAACCGGCGCCCGTAAAGACTGCTTGGGTTCCGACCGGATAGTAATATCGCGCGTTCAATCCGTAATTCCGTTATTTGGTCATTAGACCTTCGCCAGAAGTACCATCATGATCACTGAACCGGATTTATCGCTGGGTCATGCTGTATCCTGCAATGGTGCTCAGAGCCGGAGCTGCGAGAGAACCTGTTATTGATACCATGATTTTTGAAGTGCTGACAGGTGCGAACTGCAGGAAGCGGCTCCTTCCGACGGTCGTTCCTTCTGCAATCTTAACCCATCCATCGTTCTGATTCGCATAGACAACGAAGGTGGATATTCGTTGTCCATATTCGATGGCTTCTTCGAGTTGAATGAGATTGATGCTCTTTGGTTGTCCCATGTCGATGACAATATCAGCGGTCGTCACGGTTTTGTCCGTCGTCCAAAACGTCATTGGATTGTGATCAATGCAGTTCTCGGGGGGATAATCAGCAACATCGTGCCTTGTGTTGGATGCTTGTATAATACTCTGAGAGAACAGGTCGTGGGCGAAGGTGTTGTCAAGCCATTCGTGCCACTCCTGCAATCGTTGGACATCGATCTCGGAAAGCAACCCCTGGGTATTGGGAGGAACGTTGAGCAGCAAATTACTATTCCTTCCAACAGATTTGAAATAGATGTCTAGCAACTGATCCGTTGTCTTTACTTCGGCATCTTGTGAGGCGTGATAGAACCAGCCCGGTCGAATAGAAACATCGCACTGTGATGGCCACCAGACATCCAAACCGTTTACGCTGTACTCCGGGTATTGTGACTGACGGACACTCCATTCGGTTTCACTCCCGAGCCCGTCTTCGTTTCCGATCCAACGAATGTCCGGACCCAAACTGGCAATCAAGGCGTTGGGCTGACAGTGCCGTATAGTCGAATAGTAAAGAGGCCAATTATAGTCAGGCTTCTGGCCACCCAATCCTACCCCATAAGCATCGTCAAGCCAGACTTCGCTGATTTCACCATAGTCTGTTAGCAACTCCGCGAGTTGGTTGCTGTAATACGTGTCATATGCTGCCGTACCATACGTCGAATCATGCCGATCCCACGGCGAGAGATAAATTCCGAATTTGATCCCCCCATCCCTGCAAGCATCAGAGACTTCGCGAACGATGTCGCCCTTGCCATCCTTGTAGGGACTATTCTTCACTGAATGCTCTGTGTACCTGCTAGGCCAAAGACAAAAGCCGTCATGGTGCTTCGCCGTGAGTATTAGATACTTGAATCCTGCATTTTTGGCGACAGTGACCCATTGGTTTGCGTCGAATGCGGTCGGATTGAACAACCGCGGATCTTCCGTTCCATCGCCCCATTCCTTGTCGGTGAAGGTGTTCATTCCGAAGTGAACAAACATCTCCAACTTCCCATTTTGCCATTCCAACTGAGGAGCAGAAGGCGAAGGATATGTTCGCTCGATGGGCGGAGACTCAGAAGTTATTTCGTCGGTTGCGGGTTCGATACTTGATACCTTTTTGCTGCAAGAAATGAAAACAAGAGAAGTGAGTAGACAAAACACACGCTTCTTCATCTAGGTCCCCTGATTATAAGGCGATGAATTCCGCATCGCTTCTATCTCATGCATGGCTATTTGAGCAAGACCGGTCTCTTCGTTTGATGAAATCGGCCTGCATGCAATTAACAGAAATAGATGCCGCAAGCAAGATTGCCGCATCTCATTGCCTAAGATGCATACCCGCTGGCATTTTTCCGAAATCAAAACAACCACCTTTTTCCCGAGCTTGTCAAATACTCTCAGCGCGACAAATGACCTCATTCGAAGGACAATCGAAATTGTCGTTGTCGGATTAAGAGGATCCGGGTCAATATTCGGATCATTACATTGCCAGGTTGGCTTCCCCATCGCTGCTGAAGGTCGACGAATGCGTCAAGTGAGGACGCCTCTCACATTCCCCGGCTACACTTGCTCGCCCGTAGGAAAAATTATGCAAAAGCCCGCTTGATAGCAAGCATCCAGACACTCATATCTTGGACGCATTTCCAATTTTCGGAAGAACGTGTGAAGGTCGTAAGGATACGTCGGATGCTTTTCATGATCGTTTCCTTGGATTGTTTGGCACCCAATGCCGCCTAACGGACCGAAGCTAATTCCAATTCGACACAATTTAGCGGCTCTCAGCTAAATTGTTCGTCGAATTGAGAATCCCGTCTCTGTCTGGCGGGAGCTGCGGCGTGACCACCTTTCCCAACGTACTTCCCGAACTACGGTTTCGCATTAAGGCGGCGTATAAATGAAACACGCGTCAGCGTGTTACTATAACGACGCTGCTCTCATTTCGCCGTTGGCCGCCACCTGCATTGATCTGCGGCGCGCAGGCTAGGAATAATTCATTTTCTTGCGCGTAGCGAGAAACCACCCCG
>JADGQA010000073.1 GCA_017882185.1 Bacteroidota bacterium | reverse complement strand
CGGCCAGCTGCGGTACAAGTCATTGACGATCAAACCGACGCGACTGTATTCGATCATCATCTTGAGAATTTTGACAGCGTCATCGGTCGAAAAATGGTGAATCGCCAGCGAGCAGAGAACAATATCGAAGCTCTTTGGAGGGTAGTTGAGCTTCAGAAGATCGCCTTCTTCGACAACAATCTCGGGATACTTTGCTGATCGTTCGCGGGCAATGGAAAGTGTGAATTGATTCCGTTCGACCGCGGTGATGCGAATCTTTCTGTTCAACGAGCGTGCCATCCGGACCAATGAAATCGGATGGTCGGCAGACCCTGTTGCCAGGTCGAGAACTTGAATGGCATGAGCATGATCGATCTTTGAAATCAATCCTATCATATGTTTTCGAACTGCACGAAGTCCACCGAACCACCTGTTGATTGTCCGCAGATTCCCAAGATCCTGCCTCAGAATTTTGGAATCTTGATTGGTAGTATCCATGAGCTCGGGAATGTCCGGATTAAACTGGCGGGATGGAATAAGGAAGTTCATTTGCTGTCCAGTTTATTTTGCCAGTCCGCCCGTGTGCCGGTAATCCGCTTGATCAATCGCACTTTTTGTTGATTTCCGTTTATTTCTTCATACATTTCGTCCACGACCGTACAACATCAAGGAACAACCAATGGTTCTCAAACCGCCGCGTCTTCTACAAAGTGATCTCATCGGCCTCGTGTCGCCGGCAAGCGCTCCATCATCTCCCGAAATGATAGAAAAGGGCGTTCGATACCTCGAGAAGCTTGGTTATGCAGTGAAGGTAGGAAAATATGCTGCGAAAGTGCATGGATATCTTGCCGGAACGGATAATCAACGGGCAGCAGACTTCAACGATATGATCTGCGATAAGACCGTCAAGGCCATTTTCACCGTTCGAGGCGGCTATGGCACGCCGAGGATATTGCCGTTACTTGACTACACAGCCCTGAAGAGGAATCCGAAGATCATCGTGGGGTACAGTGATATTACGGCGCTTCAGCTTGCCATTTTTCGCAAGATCGCGCTGGTGACATTCTCGGGACCGATGGCAGGGGTCGAAATGAGCGACGGTATCGATCCCTATACCGAGGAACATTTCTGGCGGATCATCACCTCGAAATCAAAGGTTGGTGTGCTCAGAAACCCTGCCGACGAGCCACTCAAAGTTTTGCACGGCGGCAAGGGCCAGGGAAGGATACTCGGTGGGAATCTCGCGACCGCGATTTCACTTTTGAAAACTCCGTTCGCGCCCACTCTTAACGATTCAATTCTTATTCTTGAAGATGTCGATGAGGCGCCTCATCGTGTTGACCGGATGCTTGCGCAGTTGAGCAATGCACAAATTCTTGGAAGTATCTCAGGATTGATGTTCGGCAAATTCATCGACTGTGTCCCGAGTGATCCGTCAAAACCGTTTCTGCCGGTTGACAAAGTACTTGATAATGTGGCGAAAAGCCTGAATTGTCCAGTCGTCGCCAACCTGCAGTACGGCCACCTGCCAAGGAAACTCACTATCCCACTTGGATTGAGGACAAGAATTGATACGAAAAAAGGAACGATTGAAATCCTGGAAGGGGCCGTAACGTAGATCGAAACCGCCGGGTAAATTTCTTCTCGAAGGACTCCTGTCCGAGAGTGAACCAGGAATGAAATATAAACCATTTCCTATTGAGACCCGCCTCTACTTTGTCACCTCAGTATTGTCTAGGCACAAACCAATTTTTCACAACGACTATTTTTCTTTGCCGGTTCTCAGGGCGTTAGATTACTATGTACAAAGAGGCGAGTGGTTACTATTTGCCTTTTGTCTGATGCCAAACCATTTGCACGCTCTTCTTCAGATGACAGGAGTCAATACAATCCAGAAACAGATGGGCGATTTCCACAAGTGGACCGCCCACAAGATAGTTGAATTACTGAAGCAAAGTGAGGATAAGACGTCGCTGAGTTTTTTCAGGGAAATGGCGAGTGGTAGCAGCGATCGCTCTCATCTTGTTTGGGATGATGCAATCGCCAAACCAGTTTTTACAGAGAGATATTTGACCGAGGTAATGGAGTACATCCACAACAATCCATGCAAAGCGCCGTGGAATTTTGAAAAAGATCGATCAGAGTATCGTTATTCTTCCGCCAAGTTCTATGATCGTGGAGAAATGCCGGTCATCCCGGTTGAAGATATCAGGCAGCATTGGTTTTCGCTGGTGTGACTTTAGTTTGCCGGTACGGTCTCGGTCAGAGACCTTCGACAAAGAGTAATACTTTGTATTTATGACTTTCGCGTTTGGATGGAAACATCAAGGCTGTAGCAGCGACTATTTCCCCACAATTTTCCGCTCCCCAATTTTCATGATGTGAATCCTGTCCTGCAGCCCCCTCTCAGCGACTATCTTTTCGAGTTCTTCCTGTGCAAGCATAACGCTGAGTTCAAGTCCCTGAACGAACGTCCGATGGTGGATCGGAATCATCAACCTGGCATTCAACTCACCAAAGGCCTGCACAGCACGTTGTGGATCGAGGTGAACACGACTCATCATTTCTCGTGGTTCAATCGGTCCGATGGGGAGGAGGGCCACATCGATGGGGAATCGTTGACCGATTTGAGTGAACAAGCTGTCACGATATCCCGTATCTCCTGCGAAGTATAGGGTCTTGCCTTTGTACTGAATCACATATCCCGTGTATCCCTGTCCTGTTGTCCATAGGATGTCGAAACCATAACGTCCGCTGAAATGTTGGGCCGGGACCGCTGTGATGCGGACGCCGTCCTCTTCAAGCACATCCCAGGGTCTCATTTCCCTCGTCTCTTGAAAACCAAATTCGGGTGTGTACTCGGCTGCACCGAAAGGGATCAGCAATTTGCCTTGCTTGGGGATCTCACTGAGGCTGCCATAGTTCAAATGGTCAAAATGTGTGTGGGAGATAAGGACGTAATCCACGCGCGATAGGGTTGCCGCATCAATTCCAGGCTCCACAACCCGGCGGGAAACCATGCCGACTGTCCGTGTAAACACAGGGTCAGTAAGAAACACTTTGTCGTGGATTTGAATGAGAACGCTTGCGTGGCCTATCCACAACACTGACAAACCGACATCTGGCAGTATTGGAGTGGAAATTCTATTTGGAACGTGCTCAATCGGATCGGAATCATGCTCGACAGTCCGTGAGATGAACCGTGTCAGCAATGAAGCGCCGCAACCGGAGACGGAAATGGCAACAAAGATCAGACCTGCAACCATCGATCGATGGAACATGGCGTCAGAAGAATCTGAATTCGAGCGACGTCATCCAGATCCTGTCTTTTGGGGAGTACTTGGTATTCCAATGGACGAATCCGAAGAGTGTAGATAGGCCGGCAACGGCAAACGTGCTATACTTATCATTCAGTCTATACGCCGCACCACCGAAATTCAGCCCAAGGTATTCCCCCATTTCAATCAACGGCAAGTGACCCAGCAGTTGACCTGACCACGCGAAATGCGTCGTTCCGATCGATGAAGGATAAATCTGTCCCGATACGTTCAGTTCTACAGAACCGGTAAATCGCTCCGGAGGATTGACAAAAAGGAAATGCCAGGGAGGGTCAAGTTTGGTCATACCGAATGAATAGAGCACCGGTGTGGCTCTCCATTCAAGGGCAAAGTTGGTTTGAGAGGGAAATACGGTCCAGTTCAGGCTTGGGATTGCTTGCAGGATCAACCAGGCCCGCAGCTTTGCATTTTCAGTCGAATCCTGAGCATACAGCCTGGCAGTGCCGGACAGTATGGTGAAAAGTAACAATATGATTCTCGACTGCTTCATGCGATCAGTCTCATCAACAACGATTCATTCTGGTTTTGTTCCCCGCCTAGATTTCCGAATTCTCTGCATGCTCTTCTCTGTAAGAATTCGGAAATCTGTCTCAGTTGGGTACCCAGATTGTTCCAGCCCTGATGATCTCCGCATTCAAACCCAACGAAATTGGCTGAGGGGATTTTGTGAAGAATATGAGTCCTTTGTAAGAGGTCAGGTACTGATAGTGTTTTCGCATCCATCCTCCTTCCGCGACGACAATCAATGGGTTATTCACTTTTGCGGCGATCTTCAAAAAATCGTCTGGTTCAACGCGGACAATAGCCCCAGACGCTTTTATTGCGTTTGCAATTGCAGCTGCAATCGCGGCTGCTTCCGCTCCGGTCGTCATAGCTCTGAGGCTCCTTTCCTTGATAGATAGAGGTTACAAAAAGGGCGGGATATTCTCCCGCCCTGATCGTACAATGAACCTGCAGTCTGCGAAACCTTTAGTCTATTGCACGATCTTGCCGGCCTCCAGCTCTTTTACGAGCCGGTCGGCCTTGTAGATTTTTCCCAGACCCTCCAACAGTCCGGCCGAATGCACGGACACCGATCGGTTCGAGGTCTCCTCATAAATGATGTCGCCGGGCAGGCTTTCGATGTTTCCGTCGAAGATCAAACCGACAACGTTGAGATCCTTGTCGACTACGGGACTGCCCGAATTTCCACCGATAATATCGTTCGTCGAAACAAAGTTCATCGGTGTGCTCATCTTGAAATCAGCGGGAGGGTTGGCCCAACGTGGTGTAAGTTCCCACGGATCCTTTTTGTCGAAAGAGTAGTAACGGTCGTACATCCCGTAAAACGTTGTGACGGGGGGAGCCAGCGTTCCGTTGTAAGCATATCCCTTCACAACCCCGTCGGCGATACGCAGCGTAAATGTCGCGTCGGGTGGTATTGATGTTCCATATACTTCGTACATCGCCTTGCCAAGTTCTTGTACCTTTGTTGCCTCGTCTCTGTTGATCTTTCCAATCTTTTCGCGCAGTTCCAATACGTGAGGCTGTGTTTGAACCACGAAAGAAATGATGGGGTCGGTTGAATTTAGAATTTCTTCTGGCTTTCCATTTACGAGAGCTTCGAATTTTTCCTTTGATCCGACGGCAGACGTCGTAGCCAGTTGTTCCGCTGCCTGGTCCGGTGTATTCCCGCTGAGCAATTTATTAAAGGCTTCGTTCTTGTCGCCAAGGTAGGTCTTCATAAATGCCAACTGATCGGCAAGGAGTGATTTTTCAATTTCCGGAACGAAATTAGCTGGAAATACAAGACCCCCTCCCGCTCCCATTCCACGGCCAACCGGAGTCATATCGGGCACACCCATAGCCCGATTCACGAGTCTCGCTGCGAGCGCGATATATTGCGAACGTCCATTGTAACTGAACGGGGTCACTTCGCCAAGGAGTCTTCTTTGTTCATGCTCAAAGCTGGCAATATCTTTCCACGGATCGCCATATTTGCTCTTCAGTTCCGGTGAGTTGACTACTGCCGTGCGGAATTTGTTCTCAAAGTCTCTTTTCTTGGCCATCAGATACGGATCTCGCAGCCCGCTGAGATACCCGGTGATTGCTTTGAGACTATTCGACACGCCGAATATTTGATTCATATACTGAAGTCGTTGATCAGGATGCTGTGCAACGTAGCCAGACATCGCATTCATTCGGTTCCTCAACCATTCGATCGACACAGGATACTGGATGTCGCGCAGAGTTTCCAGCTGAGAGTATGCCAGAAGGCGACTTGTACGACCGGGATTTCCGATGACGAACACAGCATCGCCATCCTTTGCGCCTTCTTTGCTGAAACGGAAGAAATTTGCAGTTTTCAATGGCTTGCCATCTTCGTAAACACGGAAGAAAGAGCAGTCAAAATCATACCGCGGGTACGTGAAATTGTCGGGATCGCCACCGTAGAATGCAGCCTTTTCCTCCGGGGCATACACCAATCGAAGATCCGTGTAACGCTTATATCCGTACAGCGAGTAACGACCGCCGTTGTAGAACGAATAGATCTGAAACACCATTGAGTCTTTTGAGGTCGCCTTAAATTTTTCGTAATTCCGCTTCTGAATCTCGGCGAATTGCGCCATTCGGTTTGCCGTCTTTGCACTATCCGTTGTTCCGCTGTCGAAGGCAACCTGAACTTCTTTGGTCACATCTTCGATAACGACCAGCTGGTCGACCCAGACCGGAGCTTTGCGTTCTTCCTCGATCGTTAGGGCATAGAACCCATCCTCGACGAGTTTTTCCCCTTCCTTTTGCACCCGCTCCAACGAGCCGCGTGCGCAATGGTGGTTCGTCATGATGAGGCCGTCTTCTGAAACGAATGACGCCGTGCAACCGGGGAGTCGGAGCGCGGCAAGACGGGCTTTATCAAACCACTCTTTTGTCGGATTGAAATGGTATGTTTGGGCAAAATAGTCGGACGGTGGGAAATCGAATGTCCACATCTTTCCATTATCGAACTTTCCGGCTTTGACTGTGTCATAGTTGATAAAGCTCTGTGATGCTTCGGGCTTGGTCGAAGGCTGCGTCGAACAACCGATGACGAACATTGACATGCCGAGAGCAATCGCGGAAAGGTACTTCAATAAATTGCGATTCATGACTTCCTCGTGAGTTTTGGATGATAGGGAGCTGATTTGTTGCATACAAGAGTGAATCAATGTACGTCTAACAAGATGGCAAAGCAATGAACTTCTCTGCGAAGGGACAGCAAGAGTAAGAACGGCCTCAGGCGTGGGAAGTTGCCAAGATAAATCTCGTTTGGCAGAATTGGGAAAGAACGATTGAGTAGACTTCAGAATTAGCCGAGATAAATATCCAGCCAAGGACCATTTATTATTCAGAGGAATTCTTATTAATGCAAATGAACAGACTTGACGCGTTGGAAAATTTGGGTTCTCTGAACTGTCTATCGTACGATGCGTAAGAGATCCGAGATGTGATCAATAATCCAATCCGGATTGAGTGCGGCCATTTGTTCGCGTGAGAACGTACCGTACGTTACTCCGCAGGTAAGCACGCCGGCATTTCTCCCGACGTCGATGTCCTTGTCTGTGTCTCCCACCATAAGTGTTTCACCTCGATGCCACTTCATGGCAGTGAGGATGGTGTTGATGATGAATGGGTCGGGTTTGAACACACCGTTGTCCGTCCCTTGAACATGACTGAAATACTCAGCAATGCCATAGTGTGCCAGGACTTTGGCCGTCGTTTCAGTAGATTTTGTTGTGGCGGTTGCAAGCCTGATTCCTTTGGCTTTGAGGGCGGCGACGGTATCAAGTACCCCCGGGAACAGAGTAGTTGTTTCGAACGCATGCGCCCGGTAGTAATCCCGATAGATAAGCCCTGCCTCTGGAATTCGATCGTGAAGGCGTTGGGGAAGCAGGGCTGTAAATGTTTCTGCCAATGGTTTGCCAATGAGCGGATAAATATCCTCCGGCTTGAGAGTATCAATGCCAAACTGGCGAAATGTCCACAGTTGGGCTGCCGCAATATCGCGCCTCGAATCCAGCAGCGTGCCGTCTACGTCAAATAGAATATTCTTGATGTTATTCCCAAGCGACATGATCGTGCTCAATCTTTGGATAACCCCACCATTTTCTCGCTCAGAGCCCAGAATTGTTTTTGAAACTTCTCATCGCGCGAATGCGGCGATGATGTCTGTTCCTTGTCATTGACAAAGTACTTCCCGGACACGTTTTCAATGCCCAGCGTTTCGATCAGATACTCGATTCTTGCAGCTCCGTCTTCCACGGATCTCCCGCCCATTGATCCAAATCCAGCTTTCAGCATTTTTGTGGCAATGACGCCGGGATGAAGTGCGTTCACTGTAACACCGGAGTTGTGAAGTCGATGAGCCAGCTCATACGTGAACAACAGATTTCCAAGTTTTGATAACGAATAGGCATCGTAAGCATCGAATCGTTTCTCTCCCTGAAGGTTATGGAAATCGAGACGCGCATTCTGATGGACCATCGAACTTACGTTGACGATTTTCGAAGGAGCACTCTTCTTGATCATATCTAGGAGGAGATTCGTGAGCAAGAATGGAGCAAGATGGTTGACGCCAAAAGTAACCTCGAATCCATCTTCTGTCAATTGCCGATCATGCATGTAGACTCCGGCGTTGTTCACGAGAACATCAAGCCTCGTGTGTTTTTCAAGTATCTCGGTTGCAAGTCGGCGAACTTGTTTCAACGATGCGAAATCTGCTACGAAAAGACCAATTTTGTCATTCTGAGATGCTTTCTTGATCTGTTCGAGAACGGTCTTTCCAAGTAATGGATTCCGACCGTGGAGGAGAACGGTTGCCCCCTTCTTGGCCAGCTCGAGCGCACATTGCTTCCCGATTCCGTCGGTTGATCCTGTAACAAGAATGACTCTATTCTCCAACAGGACACTCTCTCTTCGGTTGTTATGAATGGTCAATACGAACCGGGGTTTAATGACCACTAATTCATTTTTCAAGATAGGAAAGAAAGGTAGGAGCAGCAAGGAGAGAAAGAGTAGCAACGACTTTGAATGTCTCCCTTTTCACAATGGTGACTATGGGATCATCAAGGCGGGGAACGCCAGGTCTTGGATTCCTGAGGAAGTAGATAGGATTTGCTTACTGTGCAAATCGGCTGAGTCACCAATTACTGATGCGAAAGATGGTTCTTACTTTGATCGTCTCTTCCTGCTATAGATCATGGAGACTGTCAACAGAGCAATCCCGAGCAAAAGAAAGGAGGTGATTCGTATGGTTGGATTAAGGCCGACGAGTTCCACGGCGAAGACATAGAGGACCGTTAATAGTGTCGTGAGAAGTGCCATCCAACGGTATTTGCGATTATTGTTGAGAAGTCGACTTGAAATATAGTAGAACAGCGCAAGACCGAGCCAGGATATGCTCACATAACTGTTGGGTACGACATGGTACAATGCGTAGGGTAGGACGAACAAAGCACACGCAAGATATGCGTTTCTCATCATCTCTGTTTTCAATTCGAGACGGTCCTTGCGCCAATTGAGAATTCTCGCGCTTACGAGAGCAACGATGCCAAAACTGATACTGATGGTGCCGACGGCGCCGGCCAGACTCAAGTATGCCGCGAGGACAATCAGGTAAATGATGAAATTTGCGACGACGATAAACCGCGAGCGAAACCAAACGGCAGTTGAAATTACGAGAATACTCTGCCAGCACAACCATACGAAAACGTTGGGTGGCGCAAAGGTGTCTACAATAGCAACACTCAGTGCAACATATCCAAGCATCGCGTATACAAACGTGCTAAGTTTGCTTTGGGCCCGTATCCAAAACAAGGTGGCAAAAACAAGGTACGTACCGGAAGCAGCAAGGTGCCAAGCGGCAAATGATGATTTGAAGCTCGTCAACGTGAGGAACATGAGGAGAACATAGGAACCGAAGCCATTGAAGACAGAGTTCGTGACAGAGATCGCGTCTTCTTTGTTCGCAATTGATTGCAGAAGTGTCCCAACCCCGAACGCCACGACATATAAGAGGACAAACAAGAGATTCGCTTCTGGAGATAAAACCTGTTGCACGGGGTTTCCAAACAACGGATTGCTTATTGACCAGAGGAAGTGAGTCGTAGTGGATAAAACGATTCCAAGGACGAGTATCCAATTCCATTGATATCGAATCACCAGAACAGTGGCAACGATCGACATTGCGAGGATGGCTGAGAACACAAAGAGGGGCGGCCCCCCGGCAAGCGCTGTCAGAAATCCAAGCGCGAGATTCAACCCCACAAGGTATGGAGACCGCTGGCTAATCGAGATGGAGAGATTCAATGCCACGACAGACAAAAGGAGAGTCAGCTCGATAGGTGTGTTTGTCAGAGCCGGCGCCGGACCGAAGTGGGAGAGTCGGAGAGTTGTGAAATACAAGAGGAGCAAACCACCGCCGAGCAAATAACGAGAGACTTGGGGGAAAGAATCTTTCCAGTACCGGGAAAGCGCCAAGATGATCCCCACGAGAATATATCCAATTGCACTGGGAGCATATGAAGGAAGTTTTTGATAGGGAAACGTGAGGAGGAACATCACACCTAAGGAAAGAACGACGATCCCAACTTTTGCGAACCAGTTCTCTCCTACTTGAGCCTCCAGAGCGTCGTCTGTTTCTTCTGCCGCCTCTGAGGAGATGGGTGAAAATGGATTGTCCTGTGCGGCTTCCTGATGAATGCCTAAATGAAATTCGATGCGCGAAATTCGGGATTCAAGATTCTTAATGACGTCAAGTGTCTTTTCGTTTGAATCTGCGCCAGATTGCAAATCAACCCCAGGACGGTCTTTGCGATTCGGACCGGAAGGTCTCCTTTCGGGTTTCAGGTTCCTTGTCATTTACGGATTCCCATCTTTTTCAGCAATGCGATAAAACGAGGATCTGACCTGAGGGCTCTGAAATCGGGCTCGACGTTTCCATAGACGAGCAGTTTCAGGGCAAGCGCTTCGTCTTTCTGCGTCAAAGCGCTGTACCCCACCATGTCCGTGAACATGATGACGGAAAGGCGTCGCTGTTCTTTCGGCGGAACCCTTTTCACCCGCGCTGTTCTTGACTGTCTCTTTGCCATGACTGTTGATCCAGAATTCTAAAAAGGGTGGACAACACAAAAGCAACATCGACTCACTTATGGCCATTCGCCAATCGTTCAGCCACGGGCAACCGGCGCAATGCAGCCATCGCCCAAATCCCGATTGCAGGGCCAATCGCCAAAAATGCAAATGCCCATCTCCAGCTGAACCACTCAACAAAAGTGGGAATGATGCGAATCGTCAGAAGTGTCAGCAAAAATCCAAGACTCGTTTGGAGCGTGAGGGCTGTTCCAATATACTCCATTTCACACAGTTCCGAAATACAAGCCGAAAATTGCGCTGAATCGGCCACCACGGCGAAACCCCACACCAAACAGACAATCATCAGCACGATCGGCTCGCCACCGAACAAAATTCCAACGATAATGGCGCAAGCGCCGCTGACCGCCATCGATGCGATCGTAATCGTGGTTCTTCCAAGCCTATCCGCAAGATACCCTGCGAAGAGACTGCCGAATCCGCCTGCCCCGATGACGGCAAAGGAGGCCACGCTCGCCCGGGAAGCTTGAATTCCCCTCATCTGAAAGCTCGAAAGGAGGAAGAGTGGAACCCAGGCCCACATGGCGTAAAGCTCCCACATGTGTCCCAAATAACCCGCATTCGCCAGAACAAGTTCTCGCTTTCGAAATATCTGTCCAACGTACTTCCAATTGAATTTTGGCATTGCGACCCGATACGGACCCTCTTGAACAAAGAGGAACGTAAGGAGTCCTCCAATGGCCGCGAGTGTAGCAGAAGAGTAGAGGACAGGACGCCACTCGTCAATTCTATCGAATGCATTGATGAGATGAGGGGCGGCTGAGCCAAGCGTCAGGGCGCCAACGAGTAGCCCGATTCCCAATCCACGGTCTTCCTTTGTCCATGTTGCGATGATTTTCATTCCGACTGGATATACACCGGCAAGGAAGACGCCAGTTAGAAATCGAAGAATGAGAGTAAGCCTGAGTCCAACGGAAACCAAAGGGATTAAGGCCGTCGTCAGTGCAGCGAGGAATGATGTCGCGGTGAAGAATTTCTGACCTGCGAAATAATCAGCCAGATTGAAGAAAGAAGATGCGAAAGCCCCTATGACAAAACCAATTTGGACGGACATTGTCAACCAGGCTTGGCCCGCTCCACTCAGATGCCAATCGGTCGTAAGTACCGGCACAACGGCAGAAGCGGAAAACCATACGGACATACTCAGGAATTCAGCAATCGAGAGGACGATAATCGTTTTCCGTTTTCCCGGGAGAGCTCGCCTGGCGATCGAATTGCTCATTCAGTCAGATGCTGTACCGATGGGGTGGCGACACTCAACTTTGAAATTCCCAACATTTCGAGATTCCTATTCAATTGTATGAGTTCGCCGGCAATCGATTCCTGTAATTTCTTTTTTGATGCTGAGAATTTCTCATTCAGCACGCCGAACGCCTCCCACATCTGCTGCGTCGGCTCTCTGTCGGCACTCATAATCGTGGTTTCAAGCCCTGAAAATCCGCCGTTGCTCATCGAATCAATAAGACCCGCTATCTCCGTTTTCAAAGAGATTATCATCGAACGAGTTATTGAGTCCAATTCTGGTTTGTGCTCGACTGAAGCAAGCTGACCACGGAGCGAATCCGCCTCCTCACCAAGCGAAATTTGATCTGCCATTGCATTCCAAACGTCGATTGCAAGCGACAACTGATCTTTCAGCGCAGATTCGGGGACGTGGACGCGCGGATCCAGTTCGACCTCGAGTGATTGCGTGTAAGTATTGTCACCAACTGAGAGCTTGATTTGATATTTCCCAGGCAGGACCAACGGTCCTTGTGGCTGTTTCTCCGTGCCTTGTCCCGCGATCGCAGCCATGCTGTAATCGCGTTGCTTCACGGGAGGTGGCGTATATCGGAGGTTCCACACGAAACGATGGTGTCCGAGTTCTGCCGATAGCGGTTTGATCTTTGGAAGCCATTCATTCATAAAATACTGAGGACCAGCTGACGGTTCCGGCAAATCTACGCTTGAAAACCTGCGGACCGGGTTTCCGGCTTCATTTAGTATCTCAAGAGATATCGGAGTTTGCGGTTTGGTACGTAGATAGTAGTCGATCACTGCACCACTCGGTGGATTGGTGCCGAGCGGTTCTTCTGGCGGGATTGGCGTGTCCCTGTTTTCGCTCCGTCGGATTCGAACGGCTCGTTCAGGTTGGAACAAGTATGCGTCTGTGTCGACCACCTTTGTGCTCAGTTGTTGAAGCGGCGTAAGGTTGTCCAATACCCAGAACGCGCGTCCGTGAGTTGCCGCAACCAGATCGTTATCGTGTACCGCAAGATCGCGCACAGAGGCGATAGGAAGGTTGAGTTGGAGCGACTGCCAATGCTCACCGTCATCGAATGACACATAGACACCTGTTTCAGTGCCGGCGTAGAGCAACCCTTTGCGTGTAAGGTCGGATCTCACGACCTGAACATAAGCAAGAGAGTCTATTCCTTTATCGCAACGGACCCAGTGTTTTCCATAATCTCTCGTGATATAAATGTACGGAGCAAAGTCGTCCAACCGATGCCGGTCGATTGCCGCATACGCCGTTCCGGCGTCAAACGGAGATGCCTCGATAAGACTGATCTTGCTCCACGGAAGTAGTCCGGGTGGTGTCACATTGTGCCACTGCTTGCCGCCGTCTTCTGTGATTTGAATGAGTCCGTCGTCAGTTCCGACCCAAATCAGGCCGCTTTGCAGATGCGAAGGTGCGACTGTGTAGATGACACCCCAGCCTTTTGCGGATGCATCTGCGATTGTCGGTGGCCCGCTCTTGTCTCGCATATTCTTGTCTGAACCGGAAAGATCCGGACTGATTTCTGTCCAATGGAGTCCGCCGTCGCGCGTTTCCAACAAAACCTGGGATCCGAGATATAGAATGTGTGGATCGCGCCTGTCGAACACGATCGGCGAGGTCCACGTGAATCGATATTTGCGGGATGGTGCAGGCGTGCCGAACGAAGCCAGAACGGAAGGGGAGACAACTTGCGACTGGCCCGTCGTGTGGTCGTACCGTGTTACATCGCCGTACGGACCACCCCCATAAATAATGTTTGGATTCAACGGATCCGGCGCGATGTATCCGCTTTCCTCTCCTCCAACAGGATACCAATCTCTGAACGAAATTTGACCAAAGTCGCTCCGACTCGTGATGCTGGTGGTCCCCATATCCTGTTGTGAGCCATAAATTCTGTAGGGAAACTGGTTGTCCACGGCAACGTGATAGAATTGTCCTGTTGGTTGGTTGTACCAGCTGCTCCACGTTGAACCACCGTCAACGCTCACAGACGTACCCTGGTCGCTGGCCACGATCATGCGTTGACCGTTTTGCGGATCCACCCACAGGAAATGATAGTCGTCTCCGCCGGGCGAACCTTTAATGACAGGGAAAGTCTTTCCCCCGTCCGTGGAGCGCATCAGGGAGCGGTTGGGAACATAGACGATGTCTGAATTCTGTGGATCGACTGTGATGCCCGCGAAGTACCACATTCGGGCGACAATATTTGGATCTTTGCTCGTGAGACGCCAGTTTTGTCCGCCGTCATCCGTACGGTATAATCCAGAACCGTTCTTTTGTCCGTTCACCAATGCATAGACAATATTGCCGTGTGAACCGTTCGCAACCGCAATCCCTATACGACCGTACGGTTTCGATGGGAGTCCGTGTTCTGTCAACTCATTCCACGTTTGTCCTTCGTCTATGGATTTGAACAATCCGCTGCCGAGACCTTCGTCCGGCGGATACTGACTCCACGGTGTCCGTCGCGCCTGCCACAACGTCGCATACACGATCGAAGGTTCTTGTGGATCAAAACCCAAGTCTACCGCTCCGACATCCGGATTCTTGTAGAGAACCTTCGTCCAGGATTTCCCGCCATCCGCGGTGCGGAATACGCCCCGCTCTTCGTTCGCTCCATAAGCATGCCCAACTGCCGCGACCAACACAATATCAGGATTGCGCGGGTCGATGAGCACTCTACCAATGTGCCTTGAGTCATAGAGCCCAATGTGCTGCCAGTGTGCTCCACCATCGACGGACTTGTAAATTCCATCGCCATAGGTAATGTCCGATCGTATGTCCGCTTCTCCCGTTCCGACATAGATGACATTTGGATTGGAAGGAGCAATGGCAATAGCCCCCACGGATGGGTTCATTTGGCCATCACTAATCGGTTTCCACGTCACACCAGCATTGACGGTTTTCCACATTCCGCCATCAACGGATCCGAAAGAGAATGTGTAAGGATTGCCGGGAATCCCGGCTGCGGCAATGGAACGACCCGCGCGGAATGGTCCGACAAGTCGCCAACGCATGTCTGAGAAGGCCTGGGCGGAAATTGTCTGTGCCGTCGACAGTGTGAATGCAATTGATGATAGAACTGTGGCTACAAAAATCGCACTGGGCATAAATCTGGAACGCATCTAAACACCCTTTCGATGAATTGGATGACAAACGGGGGAGGATGATGATAGAATCTGTGAAGATTGTCTTTCTGTATTGCCAGTCTCGTGGTCTTTGCTAAGCCCGTATCCAGCGGTACTCTATCTTTTTCT
>JADGQA010000272.1 GCA_017882185.1 Bacteroidota bacterium | reverse complement strand
TCCTTTCTCGTTGGAATGTTGTGATTGTTGACCCTCTCCGGAACTCTTTCTACCTTCCTATAATGAAATTGGTTCACACCTTTGTCACTCCAGAGGATGAAAATCGCCGATAGCAGACACGGGCTGATCAAAAAGCATTCAACGATGCTCTCTTCTCACTACAATGGCCCGACGATTCTCTTCCATCGGAATCCACAGAGATGGGGTTTACACCGCTCATGAAAAGCATCATCCGGCAGCATTGGGGCGTCATGTTTCTCACGGCAGTCGCCCTGTCATTTATCGCCCTCCAGGCATTCTTTTCGACGCAAAGAAAAAATTCCCTCGTCGAGGTATATTTCGCAGATCGAATGACGGAAGCACACCGTCATCTTATCGAAGAATACAATCGGCTGCACGAAGGGACAATCAAGGTAATTCCCATTGACTTCCCCAACGAAGATTTCACGACAAATGAGCGAAAGGAAGTCCTTGCAAGATCGCTCAGAGGGGAAGGGGAAAACATTGACCTTTTCGCTGTCGACGTTGTATGGGTTCAACGCTTCGCTCGATGGGGCGAACCTCTCGACCAATATTTTGACAAGTCCGAGCTCGATGGGATAACCAATGAAACGCTCCAGTCTTGCTATAAGGACGGAAAGCTTGTTGCCATTCCGTTTGATCAGGTTCGGGGAGTGCTGTTGTACAGACAGGATCTTCTGGGTGCGCTGCCGGGTGGTAAGAAATTCATGGACAAGGTAAATAAGGGAATCACATGGGATGATTTCATCGAGTACGCGATGGGGCTGCAAAGGTCACATCCCTACTATATCTTTCCGGCCGCGGAATACGAAGGGCTTCTCTGTGTGTATACAGAGGTGCTCCTCAGTCGCGGTGAGGACTATTTCGCAAAGCATGGATTCAATTTTCAAACACCACAGGCCGAAAAAGCACTTCAGCTCCTTGTGGACCTTGTGCAGAAATATAAAGTGACGCCAACGGAAGTCATGTCGATGACCGAGGTGTCCAGCTACGAGTTTTTCTCGAAGAACCAGGGGCTCTTCTTGCGCGGATGGACGAACTTCGACAAGGATTTTCCCTTGACGGCCGATCAAAAGAAGCACTTTCGCATCGCGCAGCTCCCCCATTTTAAGGACGGTTTCCCGGCATCGACCATCGGAGGGTGGGATCTTATGGTGTCAAAATTCAGTCCCAAGAAGAAAGAAGCCATTTCTTTCATCAAATTCCTTCTCCGAAAGGAATCGCAAGAACTTATCTATACAGAGGGAGGCTTTTTCCCCGTTATTAGGGCGATTTTTGACGACGAGATCTATAAGAAGAAGTATCCGGAGCTCATCCAAACGTATCATATGTTGGCGGGAGGCGCTCATCGTCCCTCTCACGAGAAGTACACAAAGTATTCTGAGATACTCGTCCATTACATCGCCGCAGCGATTCGTGAGGACATGTCCGTACCGGATGCACTCGCAAAAGCCACTCACGCAATTGAATCCGAAAAACTAACGTTGACGCAGGAGCAGGATCGCTAGGGTGCCGGGACCATGAGACTCTCCGATATCAGAACCAAAATATCGCAGTACCGATTCGACATCAATCACATGATTGTGTTCTTCGTTGTGTTGATCTCGTTTCAGGTATTATTGGCATTCTTTCAAAAATCCCTGCTGAAGGATTTCTTGAATGATGCACAGCGGTGGTTCCAGAAGTATTATGCCGAGCGGGTCGCGATTGTTACCTCTGCCAGCCTTGAGAACCTGTTTGAGAATCAACAACGTATGCGCTCGGAGGGGAGAATCGACGAGGCGCAAATGATCTATTCCGTCAACGTCATTTTCAAACAACTCGTTCTCCAACGCAGCATCGAAGATATATCGCTCATCCTCCTGAAAGATGGGCGGACATACCTTGTCAGTAATGGTCAACAGATGAATGACTTTTTCAAAGGAACCCTCGGACCGTATGTGAAAGGACCGCCGGAAAGCAACAGTCTGGGCGTTGCGTATTTCACGATGGTCAAGGACGAGATGGTCCGGAGTGAAAGAATTATCAGTGAGGTGGTGGACCAAAAGACATTCAATGTCCTCGTTCCGTTCGTACCCTATGGGGAATATCTCGGTGTCCTTTATATCCGTATTTCTCCTGATTTTACTCTGTTGACGGATGAAGTACAGTCGAATTTTGACAAGGTGTCGTATGCGTTCTCAGGCCTTGTGTTCCTTGGCTTGATTGTGATGTATATTGTTTCGACGGGCGCCGTGAAGGAACGCAATGAGGCGCAGGAACGATTGCTTGCCGAGCATCAAGTCAATCTGAAGAAGCAGATACAACTGGAGAAAGAGGCGATTTTCACCAAACGCATCTATCATACCCATCACAAGGCAGAAAAGATCATGGGGTTTATCAAGAACGACGTGCGCATGATCGATTCTGCTCATTTGGAAGAAATCAAGAAGCGGGTGATAGCGTATTCCAACTTTATTTCGCGAATTATTTACGACATGAAGTGGTACGACCAGGATATCAACACCATCGTCAATCCGGTGTTCCATTCCAATATTAATGCGATCATTGAATTCATTGTTCAAAATGTCTTCTTACGAATATCGAGTCACAATGAAATGTTTGCATTTACATTCGATCTTGACCGCCGGGTGCCGACTGTTCCGGTCAACGAGTTCATCATCTGGGAGATCCTTGAGCCGTTGATTCAAAACAGCATCGACCACGGCAAGAAGGTTCCATTGGACATTTCAATTGCCACGCATTATGATGCGGATAAAAAAGAATCGACCGTTCGCATCGCCGATGATGGAGTGGGAATTGACCAGATATTGCTGGAACTTGATTCCAAAGGAATGAAACACATCTTTGCGGAGAAGGACCAATCGGATGGAATGGTGAGTTCCCATTCCGGCTACGGTTGCTACATTGCACATCAAATGGCCGTAGGGAAGTGCGATTGGGAACTTGACGCAGAGAACATCCCAGAGGGTGGGTGCTGTTTCACTATCAAGATTCATCACAGGGACAAACAATGAACACTGCCAATCCGATTCAAATCCTCCTTGTCGAGGATGAAGACTTCGATGTTGCCCGGGTAAGAAACACCGTGAAGCTGTTCGCTTCGCGGATCCGAATTGCGGAAGTAGTTTCGAACGGAAAGGCTGCACTGGACTTAATGAAAAGTAATCCCGACAAATATGATGTCGTGATACTCGATTTTCAGATCTCCGGTGGGTTGCGCGGAGAGGAACTTATTCAGAAGATGAAAGAACTCGATCCTCTTGTGCAGATCATCGTCATCACAAAAATGACCATCAACATGACGGATCTGGATTTTGCAAGTAGCCTGTTGAAGGCCGGAGCATTCTGGTATTGTACAAAGTATCCCGGGAATATTGAAGAATATATTTATCAGCCTACCGATTTTATCCTCAGCATCTTCAACGCATACGAAAAGAGGCGTTTGGAGAGACAAAGGCTCAAATCAGACAAGCGGTTGATGAAGAATATCGAGTCGCTCCTTGACTCGAAAGAAATCCTCGGGGAATCTAAACCGATGCTGCAACTCAAAGAAGCAATTGAAAAATACGCGCGCAGCGACGCAAACATTCTCATTTCAGGAGCCTCTGGCACAGGGAAGGAGCTCGTGGCGTGGAATATTCACCTGAAAAGTAAGCGACGGTTCGAATCGTTTGTGCCAATCAACTGTGGTGGAATCCCCCATGAATTGATCGAGAGCGAACTGTTTGGTTATGAGAAAGGCTCCTTCACCGGTGCAAACGCCCCGAAACCGGGATTGTTCGAGGTCGCCAACAATGGGACCATTTTCCTGGACGAAGTGTCGGAGCTTCCCCCCTCGGCGCAAGTGAAAATGCTTCGCGTCCTTCAGGATGGAGAGATTGAGAAAATCGGCAGAACGAGCAGTCTTGTCGTCAATGTTCGCGTCATCGCCGCAACGAATTCCGATCTATCAAAAGAAGTAAGCGAGAAGAGGTTCAGAGAGGACTTATTCTACCGCTTGTCCGTCGTACCTATCGATATCGTCCCGCTAAGACAGCGAGGAGACGATATCATGCTTCTTTTCCAGCATTTCCTGGATTATTTCAGTGCGGATCTCAACATACCGGTGCCTGAAGTCGATCCGAAAGCAAAGGAAATTCTGACACATTACAAATGGCCCGGAAATGTGCGTGAACTCAGAAACGTCGTTCAGCGACTCGTCCTGAATTCAGAAGGCAAGATTACGGCAAAAGATGTCAGCCAACCGATGATCCTGAGGAGCCCGTTGTACAAGCAAGATCTTGGCAACATCAAGGAATTTGGCAATGGACAGGTCGTTCCACTGAGGGAGATGGAACGGATTTTCCGTACCAATTATTTCAAGTATGTCAGGAGTATTTCGAGTTCAGATTCCAATGCCGCGGAGAAACTTGGTCTTGCGCCTTCAAATTTCTTCCGCATGTGCAAAGAACTTGGCCTCAAGCAGTGAGAGAGACTATGGTGTGAGGGAATACGTGCGGCGAAGAGCCGGCGAGACCTTCTTGGCAAAAGGGAACAAATTGCAGCGTTGGAGGAAATCAGAACCCGAGAGATCGCCTGACCCCCAGTTCCAATCCCCGCAATTCAGCAAGTCCTCTCATTCGTCCGAAAAGTGAATAACCAGGGTAGACCTTGTCAAACTTCTGGTCTGCAAGCATGAGATGGCCGTGGTCGGGCCGTAAAGGCATGCGGCTATCCTTTCGTCCTTCTTCTTCACGTCGTTTCTGTTCCAGCACAAGTGCTTTCATGACGCGATACATGTCGACGTCACCTTCCAGATGATTATCTTCGATGAAATCGCC
>JADGQA010000271.1 GCA_017882185.1 Bacteroidota bacterium | reverse complement strand
GTTCCAATTCGGCGCCTTCTGTCCTATCTTCCGATCACATGGATCGGAAACTCCGCGTGAGATTTGGGAAATGGGCGAATTCACCGAGCCAATCCTCAAGGCTGACAACCTGCGCTACCGCCTCATGCCGTATATCTATTCAGTGGCATGGATGGTGACAAACAAAGACTATACAATGATGCGCGGTCTTCCGATGGATTTCCCCATCGATGAAAAAACGTATTCCATCGATGACCAATTTATGTTCGGACCTTCGATGATGGTTTGCCCGGTGACGGAATATATGTATTATCGTCCACCCGAATCAAGCGTGTTGGTCGGACCGGAATTCTTCAAGACCGATGACGGCAAACCCGGATTGTTGGCAAAATACTGTAACGATGCCAACCATAAGAATTTGAGTAAAAAACAAACCGACCCTGTCATAGATTTCGTTTGGTATACCGGACGACCGGACTATGTTACAGACTCAATGTATTCAGTTTCTTGGGAAGGAAAACTTATTCCCAGGGAAACCGGCAAGCACCAATTTCATTTGGTGAGTTACGACCCTAAACGCATTGTACTGAACGGCGATACACTACGCATGGTGTACACGAGTGTTGAGCAGTATACCGAGCCTGTTGAATTGGCTGCAGGCAAAGAATACAATTTTGTCCTTGAAACGGAAAACAATTCCACCGGCGCCGCGAAAATGCGCCTTTTCTGGAAGACTCCCGCAATATTCGCCAAAGAGCAATTGAAAGAGACGAGAGAAAAACGGAGAGAGGTTTATCTTCCTGCTCAGCACAAATGGTACGACTTCTGGACGGGCAAAAATTTTCAGGGAGGTAAAGCAACGAAGGCCGATGCGCCGATTGATAAAATTCCTTTGTTTGTGAAAGCCGGGTCAATTATTCCCATGGGACCATTTCTGCAGTACGCAACAGAGAAGCCTGCAAACCCGATTGAGTTGCGCATTTACCCCGGTGCCGACGCTAGTTTCACTCTTTACGAAGACGAAAACGACAATTACAATTATGAAAAAGGAATCTACTCGACTGTCGATTTCAAATGGAACGATGTCAAGGGCCGGCTTACGATTGCCGATTGCAAAGGTGAATTCCCGGGTATGTTGAAGGAGCGGATCATTAACGTCGTTCTTGTCGCTCAAGACCACGGAACAGGCTTGAACATCACAGATCGATGCGACAAGGTTATCAACTACCGCGGAAAAGAAGTCACGGTAACGCTGCGGTAAAGAAGAGGGAGCTTTATCCGGCCATCACTACCTGATCAGGACCATCTGCTTGGTTTCCACGTACCCCTCCGTTTGTAGTCGGTAGAAGTACATTCCGCTCGGGAAGTTCTCTGCATTAAACGAGACTTCGTGATTGCCGGCTGCTATTCTTTCATTGTGCACGAGTGTCGCCACCTCACGACCCAACACATCATATACCTTCAGCGTAACAGTACTCCCCCGTGGCAGCGCATACCGGATCGTGGTCTGCGGGTTGAACGGATTTGGGTAATTTTGATGCAAAATAAAACGGTCAACGATCTCCGGTTTTCTTTCGTTCCCAGCCGACAAGATGCGGTCGCCCGGTTCGATCAATATGTATTGCACTGATCGGGCGGGCAACATGAACTTAATTCCGTCGCCAATAATATAAGCCCGCGCAGGGATTTCCTCCAGACTATCGATCGGTCCTCCGGTTGTATGAGTGGGAAGGTGTCCGTTCACATTGACCACCTGCGAAAACTCGCCGTTGTCGCTGCCGCCTGTCAAGGAATAAGCATAAAACCGTTCGCCAAACCCGAAATCATTCGGAATCAATTTCACAACTTGCCCGGTTGTCCCTTTGTTCACCACCACGATCCCCGCATGTCCGGAATGGAACTTGGAGGCATAGGCCAGAACATCGTTGCTCCCCGCGATGGAAGAACTCACGATGTGATCTCCAAAACACTTCTGAAAATAGTACATGGTAAAGAACACTGGGCGCGGATTCCATTTTGGTATAACACCGGGCTCATCGCCTATATTGAACATACCGTGATCGTTCCCGTTGTTATATCCGTTGGCAAGATTCCACCGACTCGCCATGCTGAAACCAGTTTTGGCTAATTCGCCTAGGACGATCGCAGCGTGTATGCCGTTCACAAATGAAGTCATCTGTTTAGATCCAATAGCGAAGATGTTCCACTCAGTCAGAGCAATCGGCTTCAATACTACCTTGTTTTTGCTGGTGGTCTGCTTCATAGTGTTCATCATCAAATCTGTCTGTGTCGCAGCGGAGGACAGAATGACGGCGGCGCTAGAGTTCTCATTGTAGTTGGTGTAATATGAGTGCACGATAAAGAAATCAGCGCTATCGCCCGCCTGGCTGAAGAAGCCGCTGTTCCAGCTTCGATCCGGCTCGGACGAGTTGCTCGCGTCATACTGAACCAGTTGACCGCCGATAGAGATCGTGCTTCCAACCTCTTGCGCTGCTTTGCGCATGGAATCGGCGAACATTTTAAAATGTTTGCCGTACAAATTTCCGGAAATGATTGCAGGCTGACCATCCTGATTTTTCTTTGTATCGATTTGGTAACCGGCTTCCCAGGCCCCACCGCTTTCATTGCCGATTTCCCAAAATTTGGTGCGTCCGTTGTCATAGCGAACCCAGTCGGCGGCATAGTGTGCCGCTGTTGCAACGGGATTCGGTCCGGTTCCGTAACGGGCATACGAGTCATTGATCGTAATGATTCCGGTGCTATTGGTTAAACTCAACATGAAGTAATAGTTATCCAGCGAGATTGTCCAACTATCATTGTCTCTGCCGTACCAATAACCGGCTTTGTATTTTGTACCGGTAGTACCGTCAATCAATGTGTCGGGTGCGTCGGCTGGCGGACTATTTGTTGGCGCGTTCCAGAAATAGATGCTGCTCAAACTACCTCCTGGAAAACGAAGAACATTGGGAGACAGCATGCCGATGTATCCAATCAGTCTCGCCTGGGTGACCATCTGTCCCATGTAGCTATTCGCATTGTTGCCATAGATGTACTTCGACACTTTTGCAATCGTATCATTTGCGTTGACCGTAACCGTTACGGTAGGATCTGCGCTTGTCGTGTTCGTTTCTTCGTAAAGTGGAATGGTGGCATCTTTTGGTCCAAAATCCTTCAGGAAACAATTTACGCTATCCTGTGCTAAGAGCGGGATAATTGCTGCGAACCAGAGGATGCTGACGAGTATGGTAAAAGGATTTCTCATTCCTTACTCTTCCTTCCTAGCAGGTTGCGGGTGTACAACCTGTTTTTCACTCCATCGTTCGGCCGGATCATTTTGTATCGATGACTAAGGATGATTCTTTCAGACCATCCGACGTCGCGTTGAGCGAAATCCGGCCCGCCTTATGATTGGACTGGATCACGACCAGACAGAGACCGTTGAATGCTCTTCTGGTATTTGCCATAAATCGTTCATGGCTCGTTTGGAGGCCATTGTCCACACCTGCGATCCTTCCTTCACCAGAAATATCAAAGTGAATCAAATTGCCGGCGTTTGGCACCATCGTGCCCCCTTCATCCAAAACCTTGACGGTGACGAAGGAAAGATCCTTGCCGTCAGCGGCAATCGCGCTTCTGTCGGCTTTCAGAACAATCTTCGCCGGCGCTCCGGCTGTCTTAATTTCCTGTATCAGAATTCCTTTTCCGCCTGAACGCCCTATTGCCTTCAACGTCCCAGGGGTGAAGGGGACGCGCCACATGAGATGGAGAGCATCAGCAATTTTTTCCTTGGTCCCCAGCGATTTATTGTTCAGAAATAACTCAACCTCTTTGCAGTTGGTATACGCCCAGACATCGACGGTATCCCCTGTCTTCCAATTCCAATGTGGGAAAATATGCAGTACTGGTTTTTCCGTCCACTCGCTTTGGTACATGTAATATACATCTTTCGGAAAACCCGCCAGATCCACGATGCCGAAGTAGGAGCTGCGTGAAGGCCATCCGTAGGGCGTCGGTTCTCCGAGATAATCAAAGCCGGTCCAGATGAACATGCCCGACAAGAAATCATGTCTCTTCATGATTTTCCATGTCTCCTCGTGGGTTGATCCCCAGGGAGCGCTGCAGTTGTCGTAGGATGAGCAGGTGAAGTCGGCGTTGCCGGTCGTTAAGGAGAGATCCCACCGGGATGGCCACCGCCTGATGCTGTCCGATGGCATATCATAATGGCCGCGGGTTGCGAGTGCAGAGACTGTTTCGGTCGCTATGAATTTCTTGCCTGGATAGGTCTTGGGAAAGTCGGGATATTTGTCATGGCTGTAGTTGTAACCGATAAGATCGAGGGCACCCGATCGAATTAACGGGTTAAGAGGAACCGGATCGTTACACGCGGAAGTGATTGGACGTGTGGAATCTAACGTTCGTACAATTGCAGCCAGCTCCCTGGCAATCACGGTTCCACGGCTGTCGTTCTTGTCCCATTGTTCTGAAACTTCGTTGCCAATGCTCCAGATAAACACGCTCGGATGGTTACGGTCGCGAATGATCATGTCTTCCAGATCTCTCCTATGCCACTCATCCCAGTCGGATGAATAATCATATTTCGTTTTCCCCTTCTTCCACATATCAAAGGCTTCGTCCATAACGATAAATCCCATCCTATCGCAGAGATCAAGAAGTTCGGGAGCCGGAGGATTGTGTGATGTTCGGATGCCGTTACATCCCATGGCTTTCAGTATCTCGAGCTGACGCTCGAGAGCCCGCGTATTAATCGCAGCACCGAGACATCCCAGATCATGATGATCACATACCCCGTTGATCTTAACATGTTTCCCGTTAAGCAAGAATCCCTTGTCGGTATCAAAGACAAATGCCCGGATTCC
>JADGQA010000270.1 GCA_017882185.1 Bacteroidota bacterium | reverse complement strand
CGTCATGGTATACAACGAAGGACTCGAAGGTGACCAGAGCATTGGGTGCTTCGTTGCCGGAAGAGTCAACGTGATTGTCTCTGATTCCTTCGTCAGATTCACCGTGGTCTCCTTGCGGCCGACTTCCTTGTGATTCTTGTCCTGGATGATTGCTGTGACAACTGATTTGTTGGCTGTCGATCCACGATTGGTAAGAGCAACATCGCACCTCGTTTCAGCCGCGTTCGCGGACACTTTTGGCGTTCGGATGACGATCCGGGTGATTGAATGCAATGGCACGATTTTGAGCCATACATTCCGGGTTATCCCGCCGTAGATGAAAAAATCAGCCTTCTGTGATGGTATGAGATCGATATCATAGGAATTATCTGCGCGAACGAGGATTTCATTCGTTGCCCCTTTCTTCAGAAAAGTCGTGATGTCGACTTCGAATCCGACATACCCGCCTATGTGCTCTCCCGCCAGCTGACCATTGACGAAGATCCAGCTCTTGAGGTTGACACCTTCGAACGACAGAATGAACCGATGATCACCGGCGTTTTCCGGAATTACGATTTCACGCCTGTACCAGCCTGCACTGCGACGATAGCCCGGGACCTGGTCTACCGCATCGAAGGCATTCCACGTGTGCGGCAGCGTCACGTCGACCCATTGTGCCTTTGTCGCTGAAAGCTCACCGACTGTTGCGGCATCGTCCTGGAGATACTTCCAATTTGTGTCCAGCGAGTAGACCTGTCTCTCGTCGCCGATTCTTAGAGTATCTCCGTTCGCCTGAGGTTGAAAAGAAGCGCAGAGAGAAATGCCGGCAACAAAGATTAAACCAACAACGAACGTAAATCGAATCATTATCGACTACTCCTTCTTCGGTGAGATAACCAGTATAAGCGGCCGTGGAAGCGAAAGCGGCCCGGCATTCTTATGGTTATTCCGGTCCGAAACGGATCGGAGTTCTCCGGATCTCGTCCACCATTCGCCAACGTAGCAGACGAACGTTGAGGATCAGTGGGTTTCAGTCGAGCCATAAAAGGGGCTGTCTGATCGGCCAGTTTCTGATCACTTCTTCGTTAATCGGGCCAGCATCCAACCGCTTCCACAGTTCTACATATTTGGTTTCATCGTACGCAAGTCCCGCGAACAGCAGGCTTGGCTGACGAACGGGCCAATACTGAAAGAACATAACGTCGCTCGCGTACGGCCACTTCGATTTGTCCAGAATATACGGGTACATGAACTCGATCCCCTTGTGCATATTCCTTCCGTCCGGCAGAGTATATTCCCACAGATTTTCCTTCGGCGTGGACAAGATTTGACACGTGGTTGCCATCGCATCCAGGTTAAAAAGTGAGTATCCGTACGGCTTCGTGCGCTTCAGTTCGAGTGGAAAACTTCCGTCGTTGGACATTTGATTCGGTAAGAGAACTTCCTTGAACCGATCGCGGCAATATTCAAGCTTCACAGTATCCCCGACAAGGTGGGAGAACGCCGCCACCTGCATCACCCAACACGTTCCGTGATTGTTCTTTGCTTCGCGTTCCTGAATGCCGTTTTCACTTGTCGTCAACCAGTCAAGGTAGTCAGAGAACCATCTCTTGATTGCTGCTTCGATCGATGGTGAGAGAGCCTGGGAACCTTCAAGCATCTCAACAGCACGAGCGACTTCCACCAAATGAATTGTATCGATGATGCCCGTCCCCCTCCCAACCGACCTCCCTTTGATCGCTTGGGCGTATTTCAAGTGAGGATTCATCTTTGTTTTGTCGGCAACGAACCATGCGATCAGATGACGTACGGCTTGTGCTGCGTATCGCTCTTCTCCGGTCACTTTATAGGCGGCGGTGAGAGCCGGGACTTCAAGGCTGAGCCGGATCATCGCCTTGCGATGAGCCACAAAATTGTCCGGATTTGTCATGCCGTCCCGTTGGATGTAAGGGCCATCCGGATTCTTTGGATCGGCCCACCAATAATCTCCTTCCGAGAAAAAATCGTGGAGCCCGCCTGCGCTTCGCGGAGAACTATACGCCGTGATGGTGATTGGTTCGTCGGTCAGATACTTGCCCGCAGCTGCAAGCACTCTCGCTCGCTCAATCGCTTTGAGATCCAGCACGATGTTACCGCCGAAGGAAGAATAAGAACCGACAAAGAGCACAACAAAGACAGGGACGACGCGGCGCACATCGTCGACATGAAGGAATGAAAGCCTTTTCACGAAATCGTTTATTGTTTTCACAGGACAGGCGATGTATTTTGTGAGTCGTCGTTAAACTCCGTATTTGGATGAGGCAGTGTCACAAGATCGAGAAGGGTCTCATTCAGTCAGGCTCTCTTTCAAAACGAATAATTCCAGCTGCGAGCTCTCGGCCTGCTCGTGATAGCGCGATTGCGTGCGTTAGTGCTTTATCGTCCTCATAAGATCTCTATATCGAACAAGCGCTTCGAGAAAGTAGTAGTCTCCATAAATCAATGATACGTCAACTTCGGTATTGGCGGGACGGCTTCCCACTGCGCGATCAAGAATACCCGCAGACCTGCTCCCCTTTGAAAGATACGGTGGTGCGCAGAGCGACACGAGGATATGCATCGCTGATTTGCGATAACGAATCTCCTCTGCTGCATCCTGCGTCAGCGTCGACAATTCAAAGAGACCGGAACAAGCAACGGCGGCTGCCGAAACATCCCGCTCCTCGTTCGGAATGTTGGGCGCCTGAAAATCCCAGTATGGCACAAAGTCCGGAGGCAGGTGGCCGATAAAATAGTCGGCTGCCCTTTGCGCGATCTTCAGGAATCGTTCGTCGTGAGTCTCTCTGTAAGCCATTGTGAAGCCATAGACGGCCCATGCCTGCCCGCGGGACCAGGCCGATTCGTTCGCGTAGCCCTGGTGTGTTTCTTTTGCGATCACCGCTCCCGTTATCGAATCATAACTGACCACGTGATACGTACTGCCGTCTTTCCGGAAGTGGTTTTCCATCGTCTTCGACGCGTGACTTACAGCGATATCGTAGAGGGTGTGCGGTCCGCCGTTCTTCGAAGCCCAGAAGAGCAGTTCGAGATTCATCATGTTGTCGATGATAACGGGGTATTCCCACTTCCGATTGTCCCACGACCGTATGCACCCCACAACTGGGTTAAATCGTGTTGCGAGCGACCGGGCCGCCTGTAACAAAATCTGTTTATACTCATCATTAGGATGGAGTCGTTGGCCGTTGCCAAAGCTGCAGAACGTGATAAACCCGACATCGTGCGTCTTCGTGTTAAATTTCTGTACCTCCAGGCCGGCGGTCCATTTCGTCGCTGCAACGCGGAATGCACTGTCGTTTGTCAATTCATACATTTTCCAAAGGCAACCGGGGAAAAATCCGCTTGTCCAATCGTTCGGCTTCACGGTTTTCCACGAACCATCACCGAGTGTGCTCCGGGGATATTCTACGGAACCACCAAGAACCTTGACTGTCGCTTCCAGATGCTGTCCTGAATACAAAATAGCGGTCTGAACAAGTGAGTCCAGGTTTTGCCCTTTTGACATTCCAAGAACAATGACGCACGCGCCGATCGCCGACGAAATCCTTCTGAGAAGCTTTGACGTATTGTAACATCGAGTCGTCATGTCATTTCAATAACACAATTTTCCGGGTTGCCTGTTGTCCGCCAAATTGGAGCCGCGCATAGTAAATACCCGAAGCAAAACGTGATCCATCAAAGGTCGATGTGTACGTCTTACTCCCCTCCGCAACAATGTCGCACAGAACGGCGACCTCCGAACCATTCTGGCTGAATACCTTCAGCGTTACATTCCCTGCACGAGGAGTGCTAAAGGAAAAATGGGTCAACGGATTGAAGGGATTGGGGAAGTTTGCGTGAAACTTCAAGTCAAATTGCCGTGGTTGGGACGGCGTTTCATATTTGGATATCGCCGTAAGCAATTGCGGAGGCGGCCCCACGTCACCGGGAGTAAGCGGACGCCGAGTCGTGGCAAGCGGTGAAACCTCATCAGCCCCAACATCAAAGGGAACCGATCGATCCTGTCCGTCCATATCGGCGTGGACAAACGAAAAGACACCGACGGATGCGTCGATCACGGGGCTGGATGAACCCGGTCTCCAAAGCCCGTCTGTTGCCCGAGTGAGCTGTGCATCCGTGGCATAATTTCCGGACGGCAATGTCATTCCTACAGTTGCCCCATAGACGAAATTTCCCTGCCATGTCATATTGACCGGCGTATCCGTTAAGGTAATGATCGGCCCCGCCGTCGTGTACAGGAGGTTGTTGGCAAAGACGCAATCTTCAGGAGGCAAACTGACTTCAGAATCCTTTCCTCCCCCGATATTGATCGTATGCTTGTTGTTCACGAAGGTATTAAAGACGACCGTGTCGCGCTTCGATTGGAAATACCTATTGAGCGGAGAATTGGGTACGCCATTCATAATCGTGAAAGCAGATTTTAAGCTGCTTCCGTCCGTCCCTTCGACATAATTATTGAAGACTTTGTGTTCCTCCCCGATCAACCGGATACCCCCGGAATTTGGGGCATGATTGCCGAAGAAAAAATTCCCTTCCACAACGCAACGGTTTCCATGACGCAATGTCAGCGTTCCCTGGCAGCTCACAAAGGTATTGTAACGATACGTATTTCCGCAAGACTTGTTGGAGATGGTTTCGATTTCGCCGTTACATTCCTCGAAGTAATTGTATTCCACGATCGTGAAGGAATTAAACATCGAGACTTCGCTTGTGCCCACCCGGATCGTCTCGGCTCCATTGACCGGATAGACAGGTCTGTATGCAAAGTAGTTGTGATCAATTTGATGGTAGTTTGGCTTCGTCGAATCAACCCATACCACCAGTGTCGTTCCAAGGTGGTTCTT
>JADGQA010000269.1 GCA_017882185.1 Bacteroidota bacterium | reverse complement strand
CGTTGCAGGTGCAACCATGACGCTTGATGGAAAAATGAGTGAAAGCGTTTGGGCAAAAGCGGATTCGATCGTCATCCGATACGGGCAAAACGATGGTACTCCCGGCGGCGGATGGAAAATAATGAACGGCAGCGGTGATGTTACTAACCCTCAAGATGTCGTCGTGAAATTTCTTACTGACAAGGCGCACAACATGCTCTACGTCGGCATTGTCGCCAAAGACAGCTCGGTTGGCGGAACTGGCTGGGAGCAGAGCGACGGTGTACTGGCGGGCATCTACGATCGGACTCATCTTGCATCAGTTAGCCTTGTAACCTTGCAAAAGGACATCTTCCCTGTATGGGGGTTTGATTCTGCTTCCTCGGCTGTGCGTGGCTTGCCTCAAATAAATGGCGCTCTTCCGACGGCCGGTATCGTGAATATCGCCACGACGGTTCAAGGCACATCGAACTCCGACACAAATGGAACGGGTGGGCTCGTTGCAGATACGAGTTGGACGATGGAGTGGGCGGTTAGTCTCGATAGTCTTGGCTACAACGCAAATTCAGTGACGACTGACGCAGTAGAAATGTCGATTTGCATTTGGGATGCAGACTGGCCGGCGAGTTCTGCCAGGCACATCGCAACGAAGGCTTGGTGGGGCGGTGAATGGGGTGGCAGCGGCGGCGGGATGGCGGGACGTGTGCTGATGCGAAGTGACGTCAATATCAATTCGTCAGTACTGCCAAGCTACGGGCCGGATCTGACCATCGTGAATGGCGTGAATTATCCGAATGTGGTTCTCGACGGCTCGTTAAGCGACAGCGTGTGGAAATACGTAGGATGGGTTGACCTTCAGTACGGCAACTCTGTAATGCGTGCTACCTATCCGAAAGAAGGTCGAAGCGGTCAATATGTACCGAAGTATAACTCCACCGGTGGGGTCATCGATGCCGGCCTTGCGCGTGTGAAGATGTTCTTCAAAGGAGATACCCTCTATGTGGGGGCCGACGTGAACGATCAATCGATCCTTACCTATGTGAGTGACGACCTCTTTGACGGACTGCAGGTAAGCCTGAACTTTCCGGTCGATAGCCTTCGGGATGGAGTGCATCAGATGGCTGCCCGACGGTTCGGCGTTGCGCCTGATAGTGCGGTGAACGGAGGCGCTAAAGCGCTTTGGGATGCGATGACAGGACCCGTGACGACACCAGGGTTCCGCTACGCTGCAAAACTGAAAGCAGGTTCGGTACTGAACAGCGCGTTGGTTGTCTCACAAGGCTATACGGTCGAAATGGCGTTTGACCTGACGAAGTTCGGCTATGCTGCGGGTGCACAAAACAAAACGGTGGCCATTGGCTTGAACTATCACGACTTCGACAGGACGTTGACAGACTCATCTGCCTACAGGACCTGGTGGTTCAGAGAGTGGCCTTGGGCTGCTACTCCGGCTTTTGCCGTGTTGAACAACTCGTCCCTGGCCTCGCCAACGGGAGTCGCCAATGTCGCGAATGTGCCGCGAGAATTCATTCTCTATCATAATTATCCGAATCCGTTTAATCCTGCAACGACAATTCAATTTTCGCTGCCGGACATCGGAAGTGTGAAGATACGGATCTATGATCTCCTCGGCAGACTTGTGGCTTTGCAGAATCTGGTTGGTCAATCAAGCGGCTTGCATCAATACGTTTTTGATGCATCCAAACTCGCGAGTGGTGTCTATTACTACAACGTGGAATACGTATCCGCCCGCGGAGATAACAAACGCTTGTCTCCAACAGAGAAAATGGTTCTCTTGAAGTAGCAACAATTCATCACGGGGCAACCGAACGGTATGATGTTCGGAATACCGCATTCAATCTCTGCCATCGCTGGAGGAGGGTGCTTTGTTTCCAGCAGGTGGAGGAGAGAGGCGGGGTGTTCGGTTGCCCCGGTGATTGTGCCAATAGAATCTGATAGTTGATCAGTTCCTCCCATGACCAAATATCCGTACCATCGTAAAGTCCGTATCTATACGAACGTGACGGGAGCTCTCCTTCTCGCTTTATTGATAATCTTGAACACGAATGCCTTTGCGGATACGAAGGGAAAGCTCACAGGACGTATTACGGATCAGAAGAAGGAGGCAGTGTTTGGCGTCAATGTTCTTCTGACAGGGACGAGCATCGGTGCCGCAACAGATGTGGATGGCTACTATGTTATTGTCAATGTTTCCCCCGGGGTTTATACAGTGCGATTGGGCGGGGTGGGCTACCAGACGAAGCTCGTTGAGCAGGTAATCATAAGCGCAGGCCAAACCACCACGCTTGACATGACACTGTCCGAGGCAATGATCGAGGCGAAAGAGGTCACGGTGGTTGCCCAGCGCCCTTTGGTCGACACGCGCCAGACAAGTTCGGTGGCGATCCTGGAAAGAAGTGACATCAACGTCCTGCCGGTCCAGAACTTAAATGATGTCGTGACGTTACAGGCAGGGGTTGTAGACGGACACTTTCGGGGCGGCCGGGCAGGCGAGGTGCAGTACCAGGTCGATGGAGTCTCGGTGAATAATCCGTACGACAACACCTCGGTTGTCAACCTCGACAAGTCGGTGTTGCAGGAGGTGCAAGTCATTAGTGGCACCTTTGATGCGGAATATGGCCAGGCGATGAGCGGTGTGGTCAATGCGATCCTCCGGAGTGGCTCCGAGGATCGTTTTGATTGGAATGTGGAAACATATGTCGCCGACTATGTTGCCGGGCCGTCGGGTAAAATCGATTTTCCACATCTTGCTACCAAATTTCCCCCCACGAGTAAGAGTCTTACCCTTTCTCTCAGTGGCCCGTCGGGATTGCCGAAGACGACCTTTCTGATTAATGTGAGAAAATTCCTCGACGATGGGTACCTTTACGGCCAACGTCGATTTGTACCGGCGGATGTTTCGGATTTTCAAAACCGGATTTTCATTCCTACGGGAGACAATGCAATTGTGCCAATGAATACCACCGATGAATGGTCCGGACAATTCAAGATCTCGAATAAGTCCTTCGACAATATTCAGTTCAGTTATCAGGCGGTGGGAAGCATCAGTGATTCAAGACTGTACGATTTTGCGTACCGGTTCAATCCAGATGGAAGGAAGAGTCAACATCGCGTCTCGCTGGCCCACGGCCTAGATTGGACCCACTCGCTCTCGCAAACAACGTTCTACACATTGAGTGTGCGGCAGAACTATTTCAAATATACCGACTACGCTTTTGCATCACTCTATGATCCGCACTATTTGGCTTCAAGTTTTATCATTGGCGATCCAAACTACGAACTTGGCGCATTCATCCAGGGTTATGATCTAGGGAGATTTGAACAGTTGTCAAATTCAACCCTCTTGAAAGGGTCAATTACCAGTCAAATCGGTCGCAACAATATGGTGAAGGTGGGATTTGAAGTACAGAATTCCCTCATTACGTTCGGAAAGCCCGGGACACTTGTTCAAACCACCTTGAATGGCTTCGAGACGATTGTGCCGGTTGTGAATGATTCATTGTATCCGGGGTTGAGATCGTATTATCCCACTACCTTTGCTTTGTTTGCACAGGATAGAATTGAACTAAAGGACTTCCTGGTCAGAGCCGGGGTGAGGTTTGAGTATTACGATGCGAATTCGAGAGTGCCCAGCGATCTCGAAAATCCCGCAAACTCAATTCAAGGTGCCCCATCGTCTCATCTGAAACACACGACTGTGAAATATGCGATTGCACCTCGTCTCGGAATTTCGTATCCGGTTCTGGCCGGAGGTGCTCTCTATTTCTCGTATGGCCACTTCTACCAGATGCCGGGGCTTGGAATACTCTATTCAAACTCGGATTACAGCATCCTCCGCAATTTACAGGCGGGAAATGTGAGTGATAAAGGAATTTTTGGGAATCCGGACCTCAAGCCGGAGTTTACCGCACAATATGAATTTGGTTTCAAACAGCAGTTCGGCGACTTCCTGGGCGCCGACGTGACCGTCTTCTACAAAGACATCCGAAACCTTCTGGGTGTCGAATTCATCGACACGTACGCAGACGCCCAGTATACGCGTTACACGAATGTCGATTTCGGATCTGTCGATGGCGTTACTCTTGCCGTCGACCAACGTATATCTTCGGTTGCTTCTGCATCGCTTAATTATACTTATCAGAATGCAATCGGCAATTCGAGCGATCCGTCCGAAACGGCAAACCGCGCATCGGCCGGAGAAGACCCGAGACCGCGACAAGTCCCATTTGATTGGGATCAGACGCACACGTTGAACCTCTCGCTCTCGTTGAATGTGCCAACCAGTTATGCTGTTACCGCGATCTTGCGATATGGGAGCGGCAGCCCGTACACAACTTCCATCGGGTCAGGATTTGGCGCCAAGCTCGAAAAGAACTCTTCTGTGAGGTCACCTTGGGCAACAGTCGATGTTCGGGCGGAGAAATATCTCCCCCTTGGCGGGATGAATCTGAGCTTTTTTGCAAGGATACTGAATCTCCTTGACGCCCGGTATTCGAATGGGTTTGTTTTTGCCACGACAGGAAGCCCCTACTATTCTCTGACACCGGGGGGAGATGCCGCAAAATTAGTCGATCCTTCACGCTTTGCGGCACCACGACGCATAGAGATAGGAGCAAGTGCACGATTCTAATGATGAGTCAACGTCTGTTCAGGTACTTGGAATGAACTATCGCCTCTTGATTGTAATATGGTTAGTGTTGGTCCTCCTGACAACTACAGACGGCGTTGCACAGATTCCATTGCAGCCGGTGGTACCCAAAGACCAACGGGGCACGAGTACTGCCGAACGCTTCGGATTTCACGATGCAGGGAATATTCGCACGGTATTCTGGAACTTTGGCATGGTTGGCGACTATCCTCTCGATCCAATAAACGTCGAT
>JADGQA010000072.1 GCA_017882185.1 Bacteroidota bacterium | reverse complement strand
TTTTCAGGAACTACCATCATTTCCTCTACGTTAGAATATTGTGCCATGCGGCACGCATTGCGCTGCTGAGGATTCACTTCCACAGTTGGGGAATTCTCACTCAGCTCATTCCTCAATCCGAAGCAATATGCTGTACCTATCTCCGTTGCTATGTTGTGCTGATGACACGTGCCCATAATGACTGCACTTCCCCGATTGTTTGCGTTCTTTCTCATCATGGCATCACACCCCAATTCGCTTTAAGCCAACCTAGTAACCCCTTCCGCCTGAATTATTCCAACAACCCTCGGCCTGTGGGAAGGACGCTGACGTATAAGGAGAGCAGATCGTGCTAGGTCTCTTCGTGTATGTCGCCGGAGTTCTTCTCACTGTCGGAGCCATGCTCGGCGTTTCATATATCCTGGGACAGCAACATCCCGATCTTTCCGGCCGACTCGAAAGGCATGGCGACCCGTGCGGCATCGGGCAGAGTAATAAACGCAATCAGCCAGAAACTTCCCTTGTTGATCGGCGGCTCTGCAGATTTGGATCCTTCTACACGGACGGCGCTCAACGCAATGGGCGATTTCGAGAGCTCGAGGGATGAGGCTGGCAATTTGCAGGGATCGACGGGAGGTGGTTGGAGTTACGAGGGACGCAATTTACACTTTGGCGTTCGCGAACACGCCATGGGATCTATTGCGAATGGGCTGGCGGTGCATGGCGGGCTCATTCCGTTCACGGCGACATTCCTCATTTTCTCGGATTATATGCGGCCGCCAATTCGACTGGCGGCTTTGATGGAGCAGCAAGTGATCTTCGTTTTTACACACGATAGTATTGCTCTTGGCGAAGATGGCTCAACGCATCAGCCGATCGGGCAATTGGCCTCGCTGCGTGCGATCCCAAACTTGCTCGTCATCCGACCGTGCGATGCGAACGAGACGGCCGTGGCATGGCGCGTTGCTATTGAGACACGGGATCGTCCGGTGGCTCTCGTCCTGACACGGCAGGATGTACCCACGCTTGACCGCAGACGATTTGCGTCGGCCGATGGTTTGCGCCGTGGTGCGTACATCCTGGCTGACGCTCCCGATGGTAAACCGGATATCATCTTGATCGCCACCGGCTCAGAGGTAAGTCTGATCGTTGCTGCCTGCCAAAAACTTGTCGAGAACAAGATCAATGCTCGGATTGTGTCAATGCCGAGCTGGAAATTGTTTAATGCTCAACCTCGAAGTTATCGTGACGCAGTTCTTCCTCCATCAGTGCGTGCACGGCTTTCGGTTGAAGCGGGCGCGACTCAAGGTTGGTGGAAGTATGTGGGCGGCGAAGGTGATGTCATTGGAGTTGACCGTTTTGGGGCATCGGCTCCGGGAAAGGTCATGATGCGCGAATATGGGTTCACCGTTGAGAATATCTGCGAACGTGCCCTGGAGTTGGTAAATCAAAAACGGAAGGGGACATGATGCGTATCGGAATTGCTGCAGATCATGCAGGGTTGGCTCTGAAGGAACGACTGATCAAAGAGCTTCGTGAGTCCGGACACGATATCCTGGACTTCGGCCCCTCCAGCCTGATACCGGAAGACGACTATCCAGATTACATCGTGCCGCTGGCTCGGAGCGTTGCCAACAGTGGAGTTGAGCGCGGGGTAGCGATCTGCGGAAGCGGCGTGGGAGCGTGCGTCGCCGCTAATAAGGTGAAAGGAGTGCGGGCGGCATTGGTTCACGAAATCTTTTCCGCACACCAGGGAATGGAAGATGATGACATGAACATAATCTGTTTCGGCGCCCGGGTGCTCGGTTGGGCGCTCGCGTGGGATTTGACCAAAGCCTTCCTTGCCGCCCGTTACATTGATGCAGAACGTCACCAACGACGTTTGGGCAAAGTGAAAGCTCTGGAAAACTGAATACTCTACAAAAGTCGGAGAAAGTACAATGACTAACTATCAATATCTCATCATCGGCGGCGGAATGACCGCAGCGGCTGCGGTTGCTGGCATCCGTGAAGTCGATTCGACTGGCACCATTGGGGTGATAAGCGAGGAACCGGACGCTCCGTACGATCGTCCTCCTCTCTCGAAAGGGCTTTGGAAGGGAAAACCGTTGGGCATCATCTGGCGTAAGACGGAGAGTAAAGGGGTTACGATCCACCTTGGCCGTGCCGTCAAAAAGATTGATGCCAAACAAAAACGTATTGTGGACGACAAGGGAGAGGTTTTTGCATACCAAAAACTCTTGTTGGCCACGGGCGGCAGGCCACGACTCCTTCCCTTCGGCGGTGACCAGATCATTTACTTCCGCACCTTGCCAGATTACCGCGGTCTTCGCGCGCTCACCGAGAAAGGACGACGGTTTGCGGTGATCGGCGGCGGGTTTATAGGCTCGGAGATTGCTGCGGCGCTGGCTTTAAATGGGAAAGAAGTGGTGATGATCTTCCCCGGCAAAGATATCGGAGATCGCATCTTCCCGCGTCCTCTCGCTCAGTTTGTGTCCAACTTTTACAAGCAGAAAGGTATTGAGGTGTTGGCAGGTGAGGAGGTTATTAATCTGGGAATACGCGGCGACAAGCGTGTTTTAAAAACACGTACGAACCGGGAAATTGAGGTGGATGGCGTGGTGGCGGGAGTCGGGATCGAGCCGAACGTTGAGCTTGCCCAAGCAATCGGGCTCAAGGTGGGAAATGGAATCATCGTAGATGAGTTCCTGCGCACCAGCTTTCCAGAAATCTACGCGGCCGGAGACGTTGCTGTATTCTTCAATCCTGCATTGGGAAAACGCATCCGAGTCGAACACGAAGATAACGCAAATTCCATGGGACGCTTAGCCGGACGGAATATGGCGGGCAAGTCCGAACCTTACACTCATTTGCCATTCTTCTATTCCGATATGTTCGATTTGGGTTATGAAGCCGTTGGTGAAGTGGACGCACGCCTCGAGATTTTTGCAGATTGGAAGCGACCCAATGAGGAAGGCGTTATCTACTACTTACAGAATGATCGTGTGCGGGGAGTGTTGCTGTGGAATGTATGGGAACAGGTAGAGGCGGCGCGCCAATTGATCGCAGAACCTGGTCCGCTTACAGCCAAAAATCTCAAGGGGCGGTTGCCGGCCAAAATTTCCCAGTTGAAAACTGACGTATGAACCGGAACGCGTATTACCTGAAACCAATATCTCCGTTTCGGCTGGACCTCACGGTCTGGACGTTGCGCCGCCGTCCGGAAAACGTGGTGGATCGCTGGGATGGGAAAACGTACCGCCGGGTGCTGCCTCTGCTTGCAGGCCCTGTGGAAGTTGCGGTCACGCAGACCGGATTACCCGAGATGCCGCAACTCCGCGTTGCGGTAGGCGGTGCTGCGCTCGGCCGCGAGATGAAGCGGGTCGTCACGGCGGCCCTGGAACGGCTACTCGCGTTCCGCACCGACATAGCCGCATTCTATCCACTTGCTTCCCGTGATGCCGCGCTTCGTTCCTTGGCGCAGCGCTTCCGCGGGATGAAGCCACCTCGGTTCGCGACCGTATTTGAAAGCGTGATAACCGCGATTGCCAGCCAGCAAGTGACACGAACTGTGGGTGTTCTCCTCCTCAATCGCTTGGCCACCAGCTACGGCGCCGCTGTCTTCAAAGGAAACACCGCAGCTCACGCTTTCCCCCGTGCGGAAGACTTGGCAACGTTGCATCCATCCGATCTTCGTCAACTTGGTTTCAGTCGGCAAAAGGGCCGCGCGATGATCGAGCTCGCCAAGTCGATCACCGCCGAAGGTCTCGACTTGGAACAACTTGCGGAACTGCCGGATGAAGAGGCCATCGAGCGACTCTGCGACTTGCGAGGCGTGGGGCGATGGTCAGCAGAGTATGTTCTCTTGCGGGGCCTGGGACGGACCCAGGTGTTTCCGGGGGACGATGTGGGCGCTCGCAAGAATCTAGAACGCTGGCTGAACCTGGTGAAGCCGCTTGATTACGAAGCCGTTCACCGTACTCTGGAGCGCTGGCATCCGTATGATGGTCTGGTTTACTTCCATTTGCTGCTGGATCGGCTGGCGGAAGCAGGATACCTTACAGCTGGAACATCGCAGCCACAGACGAGCTGCGACAAGCACACCGATGCAAACCATCCAAAGGATATCATACCGATGAAACACGAATTCAAAGTTGGCGATCATGTCGAGTGGAACTCGGAAGCGGGACACGTCCGCGGAAGGATAAAGAAGAAGGTGACTTCCACCACAAAGTTCAAGACGTATGTCGTCCGCGCCTCGAAGGAGGAGCCTCAGTATTTGATCAAGAGCGACACGACCGACCACATGGCCATGCACAAAGGTGCGGCTCTCAAGAAGATCAGCAAAAGCACCGGTTCAACCAAGGCACGGTTGGGGCATTCGAAGAAAAAGTGAATCCGAAGGAATTTTGATGACGAACACGGAACTATCACATCGTTGGCGTTATGGCGTCGTGGCCGTAGCGTTGACTGGCTTGAGTGTGCTGATCTGGATCGCAGTTAATACCTATACGGGCGACGTAGGGACTCCGATCCCCACGCGGGTCGTGGATATGAACGGCCAGACTGTTTTCACCGGCGAGGACATCATCGCCGGGCAACAGGTATTCCAGAAACACGCGCTGATGGAGAATGGCACGATCTGGGGACACGGTGCATACCTCGGCCCCGACTTTTCGGCGGCTTACCTGCACCAGTTGGCGCTCGACACAAAGGATCCCGCTTCACTTTCGGAAAATCGGTATGAAAGCAAGACCGGCATTCTCCGGTTTACCCTGCCGGAAGCGGAGTCGTACCGGCGTCAGATCGATCAATGGAAGAGTTACTTCGCCGGATCGACCGCAAGCCACGGTCTGTCCGCAAAGACGATTACTGATCCGGAGGAAATGCGAGAGTTGGTGGCATTCTTTGCATGGACGGCGTGGGGGGCAGCAGCGCACATGCCGGGCAAGTCCTACTCCTACACGCAAAACTTCCCATATGAACCACTCATTGGCAACGGGCCGTCAGGCGAGGCCGTGTTATGGAGTGCACTGAGCCTCATCACTCTGCTCGCGGGAATTGGAGTGGTGCTGCTCGCATTTGGTCGATTTGATCTCCTTGGCTGGAAAGGCCGCGACTCACACATTCACCCACAGTTGTTACCGGACCGGACCACGTCGAGCCAGCGGGCGACGTTGAAATTTTTTGTCGTCGTAGTGTTGCTGTTCTTGGTCCAAGCGTTGGTCGGTGGTGGTCTTGCGCATTACCGTGCGCAACCCGGCAGTTTCTATGGATTCGATCTGGCAGCATTCCTGCCGAGCAACCTGCTTCGGACCTGGCATCTGCAATCGGCCATCTTCTGGATCGTGACGGCCTACATCGGCGGTGGACTTTTCCTGGCGGATGCATTAGGGGGGTACGAGCCGCGCGGACAGGTGCGCGGTATCAACTTCTTGTGGGGCGCGCTCTTGCTGGTTGTAGGGGGCAGCATGATCGGGGAGCTCATCGGAATAAGGCAGTTGGCGGGCAAGCTATGGTTTTGGTTCGGAAATCAAGGTTGGGAGTACCTCGACTTGGGCCGCGCATGGCAGATCTTACTGGTTATTGGATTGACTTTATGGGTGGTCTTGCTCGCGCGTGCCATCGGTCCTGCGCGGCGCGATCCAGAGCGGCGTGAAATTGCCACCTTGTTCCTGATCTCTGCCGCGACGATACCAATATTCTACACGCCCGCATTTTTCTTTGGCAGCGCGGCGCGTTTCACTATAGTGGATACCTGGCGATTCTGGATCGTCCATCTCTGGGTGGAGGCATTTCTGGAATTGTTCGTGACGGTGATGGTGGCGACGCTGTTCTATAAGCTCGGCCTTGTGGCCCGACAAACGGCAGCGCGAGTGATTTACCTGGACGCATTGCTGTTTCTCGGCAGTGGGATCATCGGAACGGGGCATCACTGGTACTTTACCGGGCAGACCATGGCTTCGATGGCGCTGTCCTCTATCTTTTCAGCGATGGAGGTGGTGCCGCTCATCTTGCTGACTCTGGACGCGACGCATTTTGTGCGGCTGACTCGTGGGCATTGCGATATCTGCGGCAAGTCGATCGCTTTGCCGCACAAATGGACGTTTTACTTCCTCATTGCCGTTGGCGTGTGGAATTTCGTTGGCGCCGGCGTATTCGGGTTCCTGATCAATTTGCCTGTCGTGAGCTATTACGAGATTGGAACAAACTTGACAACCAACCATGCGCATGCGGCCTTCATGGGTGTGTTCGGAATGCTGGCAGTCGCGTTACTCGTCTTCGCCCTCCGACAAGTTTCCAGCGATGCTCATTGGGGGAAAATGGAAAGATACCTGCGCGTCTCGTTTTGGGGACTAAATCTCGGACTGGGCGGCATGGTGGTACTGAATCTTTTCCCCACGGGCGTATTGCAGTTGCTTGACGCCACCAAGTATGGCTATTGGCATGCACGCAGCGCGGAGTTTTCAAGTCAGCCGCTGATGGTTGCCTTTGAATGGGCACGGATGCCTGCCGACCTTGTCTTCATCTTTCTTGGAGTCCTGCCGCTCGTCATCGTCACGCTATTGACGTACCGCCATGCGCACACTTCGGAAACGGCGGGCCTTCGCAAGAAGATGGATAACGAAGCTATCGAGGTATGGCAAAACGAGGGAGATCCTAACTGATGCGTACGGAGACAAAATCGGCAACTACGCCGAAGGAGATGGTTCTCAGACAGTGGGGAGGTTATGATGACCGCTCTTGACTTTCCATTGTGGCTGCGAGCGACACACTTCTTCGACTTTTTGTTCCTTTCACTGCTGGTTCGGAGCGGAATCGAGATCTTCAGCGCGCATCCAAAATTTTACTGGAATGATGACTGCACGCCAGGGAGCGAGTGGCTTACCTTCTCGAAGAAACGGGAGTCTGCCGATCAACTCCACACGGCGGATGATGAGGAAATATCATTCTCCTCGTGGATTGCTCTCCCGGGCCGCAAACACCTGGACCTCGGTCGGCACTGGCACTTCTTGTCAGTTACCGGATGGGTCGTGACGGGGCTCGTTTATGTCGTATGCCTCCTGGTGGCGTCCGAGTGGCGTCGGCTTCTTCCGACTTCCTGGCACATAGTGCCAGATGCCTGGCACGTCCTGCTAAGCTATCTAAGCTTTCACTTCGTGACCACGCCGGGAGCATACAATCCGTTACAGCAGTTGACGTACGCCTCGGTAGTCTTCTTGCTGGCGCCGCTCAGCATCGCGACAGGAATCGCAATGTCTCCGGCTGTTTCCGCACGTTTTCCTTGGTATAGTCGGATTTTTCATGGCCGGCAGGGCGCCCGAAGTATTCACTTCCTGTCTCTTTGCGGATTCGTCGTATTCTTCGTAGGCCACTTGACGATGGTGGTCTTGCACGGTTTGCCGACAGAATTTGCTCTGATCGTTCTCGGACAGACGCAACATCCAGATCTGATGCGTGCACTCGTCGTCGGCTTTGGTGGAATCGCTGGCATCGTGTTGATCCACGTCCTGGCAACAATGACATCGTTTTCACATCCACGCGGAGTACAACGGAGCATTCAGGCAATGATCGATCCTCTACGCACATCTCTCTTCGGTCACCAGATCTCTTCTCAACACTACTTGACTGCTGATATCTCGCCGTACTTCTGGATAAACGGCCGTCCGCCGAAAGAGGAAAATTACCTGGCGATGGCGCGAAACAAATTCGCAGATTACAGTCTGGAGATCGGAGGATTGGTAAACAAACCACTGCATCTTACGCTGGCTGAACTTCGCTCTATGCCAAAACAGACCCAGATCACCGAACATTGCTGTATTCAGGGTTGGTCGGGTATTGCGGAGTGGGGTGGAGTCTCGCTACGACACATTATCGCGCTTTGTCAACCGCTATCGTCAACCCGTTACGCTGTCTTCTATGGCTTCGATGACAAATCGACATCGGAGCCTCATCCCAAAGGAGCAGGGTTCTATTATGGAACGGTCAGAATGGAATTGGCAATGGATCCCCAGACGATCCTTGCCTATGAGATGAATGGACAACCCCTTCCCATTCCACACGGCGCACCGCTTCGGCTTCGGTTGGAAACACAGCTCGGTTTCAAAATGGTGAAGTACATACGCGCAATTGAGTTTGTGGAGGATTTCACAGTCATTGGCAAGGGCTATGGTGGATGGCCTGAAGATAGCATTTACCGCAGTCAGGAAGCAGGAATTTAATGAACTGATCGAAAGGAGTACTATGCAGCCAAAAACCTCATCCAAAGCAAAAGGACTCTCCGGCACCGAAGTCGCGATGGCCGCCGAATTGGTGACCTATCAGGACCGTTCCATTGTCAGCCGCGAATTTGTCAAGAAGCCAACCGGCAACGTTACGGTCTTCGCGTTCGCCGAAGGACAAGGTATGAGTGAGCACACGTCGCCGTTCGATGCGCTCGTGCATGTGCTTGAAGGCGAGGCGGAAATCACCATCGCTGGCAAACCCTATCACTTGCATTCCGGCGGGATGATCCTTATGCCCGCGAATCAATCGCACGCCCTCAAGGCACAGAAGCGGTTCAAGATGATTCTGACGATGATTCGATCCTGATCCTCGCGCCGTGTAGGTAGAAGAGAAGTGTTCCATAACAACAAGAAAGGATTCCTATGCACGAACGAATGAAGTATACGGAAATCGCACCCGACGGATATCGGGCGATGGCTGGACTGGAGAATTATGTACGATCGAGCGGACTCGAGTTGTCCTTACTGGAACTCGTGAAATTGCGCGCATCTCAAATCAATGGGTGTGCCTACTGCATCGACATGCACACAAAAGATGCCCGTGCCCGGGGAGAAACCGAACAGCGCCTCTATGCCCTAAGTGCGTGGCACGAGACGCCATTCTTTACCGACCGCGAACGGGCTGCATTGGCGTGGACGGAAGCCGTAACACTCGTTGGAGACACACATGTACCCGACGAGACCTATGAGCTTGCGCGTAAGCTTTTTAGCGAGAAAGAGCTGGTGGATCTCACGTTTGCGATCGTTGCGATCAATGCCTGGAACAGGCTCGCTATCAGTTTTCGAACGGTGCCTGGTACGTACCAGCCTGCACACCACCATAAGAAAGAACCATCGAGGGCGAAAGTGGTGTGATTGACCTCGCCTTCGACAATGCAAGGCCCGTGTTCACGATAGGGCACTCAACGCGACCTCTGGACAAGTTCATCAACCTGTTGAAGGCTCATGGAGTCACCAGGGTTGTCGACGTACGGACGATTCCCCGCTCCCGTCACAATCCCCAGTTCAACCGTGACGCACTCCCGGTCGGACTCGAGGTCGCAGGTATTGGCTATACGCATATGGCGGGTCTCGGAGGTCTGCGCCATGCCCGACCCGATTCTGTGAATACCGGTTGGCACAACCTGTCCTTTCGTGGTTTTGCCGATTATATGGAGAGCCCGGAGTTTGTCAAGAGTCTGGATGAACTCATCGACCTGGCCCATCGAGACACGATTGCCGTCATGTGCGCAGAAGCTGTGCCTTGGCGATGTCATCGATCGCTCATTGCAGATGCGTTGATCGCCCGCGGACGCGCAGTCGAAGAAATCACGGGACTCACAAGCACGAGGCCTCACACTCTTGCCGATTGGGCTAAAGTTGATGGCGTACAAGTGACTTATCCGCCCGGATCGCCAGAACTGAATCGGAACGGCGAAACAAGGAGTCGTGTTCCTGCTTCGATAAAAGGGAAAAGACGTGCATCGACAACGAGCAGGAAAATAACCAAAAGAAAGGTGCTTGCACCAAAGAGGTGAGGAAAAAGGAATGAAACAGAATGCGCTACAAAAGCTTGAACCACTTGGCCAGAGCGTATGGATGGGCTTTATCAGGCGTGGGATGTTCGTCTTAAGACAACCGCATCGGTTCGACTATGTGGTGGCGTATCCTTTAGTCTGAAATGAATACGTTGGGAACAAACAAGCATAGAATGGAGTATTTACCATGGCAGATGCTGATAGCAAATCAAAAACGGATGTTCATGCTTACGACCAATCGAACGCCGCACTCTCAACGTTTGATCTTAAAAAAACGCTTGCGGAAATCAAGGCTCAGGAAGCTTGGAAGAAGGGAGAGAGAAGCGCGAAAACATTGATCAAAGATCATCATCAGCGCATTACTCTCGTCGTGATGCGCAATGGCACCAAAGTACCATCTCACCAGGCGAATGGAGCGATAAGTGTTCAGATGATTGAGGGGAAGATGAAGTTCACGACTCCACTCCGAACGGTCATCCTGGAGAAAGGTCAGGTTCTCACACTTCAATCGAAGATTCAACATAGTATGGAAGCGCTCAAGGAATCGGCGTTCTTGCTCACACTTTCCCTTGAGGGAGACGAGCCTTTGCATCCGGCAATTGCCGGCAACGTTCTCGTGCATTCGCCGACCGAAGTTCAAAAACGTACAGTACCTCCGGCGAAAGCTGCCGGCGAAACTGCAAGCATGAGAGAATCGTCGACTCCTCGGCAGGATGTTCGCGAACTTCGTCGTCTGCTTCCTGTCGACGGGAATCCAGTCCGTTCTCTGAAGGAATATGAAGCGTCCGGGGGCCTCACCGGCCTCAGGAAAGCACTAAGTCTCTCTCCTGATCAGATTATTGAGGAACTCAAACTATCTGGATTGCGGGGGAGAGGCGGTGCAGGCTTTCCGACGGGGGTCAAGTGGGCTGGCGTTGTCAGTGGTGGACGCGGTAACCGTTATGCGTGCTGTAATGGTGCGGAAGGCGAGCCGGGAACATTCAAGGACCGTTATTTGCTTCGGATGAACCCCTACCTGACACTGGAAGGGCTCGCGATTGCAGCGCACGCCGTCAAAGCTGAGCGAGTATTCATATGTATCAAACGCTCTTTCAGACAAGTGACTGAACGATTGCGCCAGGCGATTGACGAGTTTCATCAGGCACAGATTTTCCCAAAGGGAAGGGAGTTGACCATCGAGCTCGTTTTGGGGCCCGAAGAATATCTTTTCGGGGAGGAAAAGGCCCTGCTGGAGGTCGTCGAAGGTAATCTTCCGTTACCACGATGGCTTGCTCCGTATATGGAGGGACTCTTTCGAAAACCTTTGCAGGATAATCCAACCCTCGTGAACAATGCGGAAACGCTTGCCAATGTCGCTCTTATTATGCAAAATGGGTCGGATTGGTTCCGTCAGACTGGAACGCCGGATTCACCGGGAACGATGATATTCACCGTGTGCGGAGATGTCCAGCGGCCAGGTTGCTATGAATTACCGTTGGGTACGTCGATGCGCGGCCTGATCGAAAACATATCAGGCGGAGTTCCAAATGGTCGTATGCTGAAAGCGATTTTCCCTGGCGCCTCGAATGGCGTGCTTACACCTGGTCATCTTGATGTGCCTTTGGATTTCGACAGCATGCGGGCAATCGGATCGGGGCTTGGATCAGGTGGCTACATCGTCTATGACGATACTGCATGCATGATAAAAGCGGCTGCACTCTTTTCCAGGTTCCTTTACGTCGAATCGTGCGGCCAATGTCCTCCGTGCAAATTCAGCTCAGGTGAAATCACGGAACACTTGAACCGTCTTGTCGAAGGAAAGGGGACTCAACAGGACATCGAGACCATTATTGCACGCTGTGGAACAGTCGATCAGGGAAACCGCTGTGCACTTCCGACAGGTGAGCATCTCCTTATTGAGAGTCTTATTAATCGCTTTTCAGATGAGTTTCAATCGCATTGTTCATCTGAATGCAATCTCACACGAGAGTTAAGACTTCCAAAGCTCGTCGACTACGATGATCAGATGCACACTTTCACATACGATGAACGTCAACGACTCAAGCAACCCGATTGGTCTTATGTAAAGACCAATTCGTTTGCATGAATTAACAGGTTCTTCGGCGGGGAGTTGATGGCGTAAGCTTGATGCAATTTGAAAATTACGGGACTGCTACGCTCCTTGCTATGATCGTATCCGTATATCTTCGGTGGGCGGGAGGGCCAATGGCAAAAATCCGAATACTACTTCTGGAGGATAACCGCATCCTACGAGAAATGATCACTGACATGATCAATAAGCAGCCAGATGTCAGAGTTGTGGCCGTCTCCGACGGGAAGCATAACAACTTGTTGAAGGCGCGTGCGGCAAAACCCCAAGTGGTGTTAGTGGATCTCGGCTTGGACAGCAGGAAAAGTCTTGATGAAATGGAATTCGTGAAAAAGAAGTTTCCCGACATTAAAATTATAGGGATGGGTCTTGCACCCACACAAAGAGACATTTTGGAATTCGTGTGGACAGGGGCAAAGGGTTTCATCCTCAGGGAAGCAACGGTGAACGTTGTAATGAAAACGATTCGAGCAGTAGCCGCTGGAGAAACAGTGCTTCCCTATGCGATGACCGGATCGCTCTTTGCACACGTGACCGAGCATGTCCTTTTGGAAGGGAAAAGGAATTCCGGGATGGCCGTTCGGATGACAGAGCGTGAAAAGGAAATTATCGCTTTGATTGCAGACAGTATGAGCAACAAAGAAATTGCGCAACAGCTCAATATTGCCACGCACACGGTGAAAAGTCATGTGCATAACATCATGGAAAAATTGACTCTACACAGCCGTCTTCAGATCGCAGAGCATGTCCGGGATGAAAAGGAATTCTGAATAAAGAGTCTCCAGCCTCTGCCGGTGACAGACGGAGTCTGCCATGACATATTCTTGTTTGTCACCCCCATCTCCTAAATATTTAATCCTAAGCACGTTATTCGATTCACAGTTTTCTGGAGTTGCTCAGGCTCTAGATGACTATAAATTTGGGTCATGGTCAAGCTCGAGTGACCAAGCAGCTTTTGAACCTCATATAGGGTCGCACCGTCTTGCACGAGCCAACTTGCAAATGTGTGTCTGAGAGAATGGAAATGAATCTTTGGATCTAGACCTGCCATCCGAACATAAATTTTGAACCTGTGCGTAGCAAGACTCTCCTGAATCGGGGCTCCTCTGTACTCGAATACGTATTTTCCGTGAGGAACGCTGACGTTCTTCCAAATAACAGAAAAAACCATATCATTCATTGGGATCGTTCTAGTCTTTCCGCTTTTGGTTTGAAAGCCATTGACGTTTCGGACGAGGATTATTCGACGTTCGAGATCTATGCTCTCCCAGGTAAGATTCAGTATTTCTCCTCTTCTCATCCCAGTTGCGACTGCTACGACAAGCATATCCTTTAGCCAGTCTTCAGTCACCAGTGCCATCAGTTTTTGGAAATCTTCCTTGGTTAGATATGTCGGTTGTTGTTCAGGAATGCGCATTAAGCGAACTCTCTTGAATGGGTTCTCACTAAGGAGTTTCCACCGTTCCGTCCTGTAAAATGCAACGCGCAGCATCCTCAATTCTATATTTACAGTGACAGGGGAAACTTATTTCGCTCGGGCCATCCGATAAAGATCAACGTCTTTTACGGTTATTGAATCCAGATTCCTCGCGCCGATAAACTTGGAGAAATGGGCGAAAACTGTTCTGAATATTGTTTGACTTCCGATCGAGAAAGAAGACTCCGCGTCTTGAAGGAAGTCCTTGATGAATCCTTGGAGCGTAGTGGTAATTTGTTTTGCTGATTGAGGTTGATCGAATTTATCAAACTTTCTAAAAGCTTCAGTTTTGTTTCTTTCGCCGGTGCTTTGCCACTTACGTTTGCCAGATTCATCGTAGCAAATGTAATAGAAGCCGTTGGAGCGTTTGAAAAGGGTGGGCATGTGACACCTCCTTGGATAAAGAGGCGTTAGGAGAGGAGAAATTCAGTGCTAACAAAATTGCTAACAGATTGCTAACAGTTTCTTCCTTGTTAGCAAAAGTCTGATGCTCGAAGTTGGCGATTTTGAGCAGAATTTGTGCACCCGCGGGGATTTGAACCCCGAACCCTCAGATCCGAAGTCTGATGCTCTATCCAATTGAGCTACGGGTGCAGATGTAAACTAATTATTTTCACTTCATTAGATCCCGACGAGGAACGTCGGGATTCTCAAAACGGCGTCCACTCACTCCGTTCGTGGGCCGTTTTGGAAGCTACGGGTGCAAGTGAATTTTGAAGAACCACAGGTTTTGAATCGGGCTGAATTGTTGAAATAAGATACTGATTTTCAACAGTTTGTTCAACAGACGGAGGGAGTGGGCTTATGACGGATTCGTCTGGGATTGATTGTTGCTTTCAGTTCTAGAATACCAAAGGCGGTGTATTGGTCCATATCTTAAGTGCCGCAAACAAAAAGTCCGACTCGTCATTGAGCCGGACTGTTTTCAAAGAGCGATTCACTTTTTGATTATTTTTTTTTCTTGCTGTCGGATGGTGTCCCTTTTGCCTTTGGCAGACTTATTTTCTTGCCGTTCACCCAGGGGCCGCGAGGGTTAACCCTGAGCTTGTCGAGTATCAATTCCTTTTCCGCAGCCTCGCTAGGGGTGAGCAAGAAATGCTTAATGATATTGGCCATGCCGTTACTCCCTTCTTGCTCTCTGTGATGATTCAAAGATACAGATATGTCGGTGAAAAAACAATCTTGACTGAAACCTTTTCATCCTGAAGAGACGATTGACATAGGCTCCAAAATTCGGTAGCTTGCTTCAGTATTTGTTGCCTTCGGAACTGGGGAGTTTAGTTGGCAGTGTCGGAGAAACCTCTGGATTCGCATGTGCGATGACAGAGGTTTTTGTGTTTGTAGGGGAAACGGTGACTGGAGAAGTCGGCGTTTGTAATATTATCAGAAGAACTTCCCTCCGACGGAGTCCTTTCCGATTCAGGCCACAGCATCCAATACTGAATCTCAAAGTCTAACACACCGATATGGAGCACATTCCTGCATGATCCAGCTTAATCACTAGTTAGCTGGCACCTTCTAGTTTAGGATAAACAACAATGTTCGATCTCTCTTTTTGGTCAAATTCACTTTCCAACCTCATTGCCACTGTTGTGGGGATTGCGATCGGGCTTCCTATAGCTTTCTGGATCGATCGCATAGCCCGGAAAAGAAACGAAGCTGACAAAGCAAAGGAGGCGAGCCAAAGAGCCTTAAAAATCCTGACGCTTTTGAAGTTTGAGCTCGAAGGCAATTTATCATCTGTGGACGATTTTCACCAAGACCTTTCCAATTATTACCATCCTGTTGCAAGTGAGTCTTGGCATGCCTTTTCTGATGGGGGTGAACTTTACCAGCTGCTAATTCGGTGCGGGCAGCTGGCGGCGCCAT
>JADGQA010000071.1 GCA_017882185.1 Bacteroidota bacterium | reverse complement strand
AAGAAAGTGATCATTCTCGGTGGAGGACCAAACCGCATCGGCCAGGGGATTGAATTTGACTATTGTTGCGTCCACGGCGTCTTCGCAATGAAGGAAGAAGGGGTCGAGACGATTATGATTAACTGCAATCCCGAGACTGTCTCCACAGACTATGACACGACTGACAAACTCTATTTCGAACCGCTGACGCTCGAAGATGTACTGAACATTTGTGATCACGAGCGCCCCTACGGTGTCGTTGTCAGCTTCGGCGGGCAGACCCCACTGAAAATTGCAAAAGCCCTGGAAGATCACGGTATCCGCATTCTCGGCACCTCGCCGGAGGGCATTGACCTCGCTGAAGATCGTGAGCGATTTGGCTCATTGTTGAGAAAGCTCAACATCCCTCATCCGAAATACGGGACGGCCTACTCCGTCACGAATGCCGTGCTCGTTGCCGAGCAAATTATATATCCTGTCCTTATCAGGCCTTCCTATGTTTTGGGCGGACGGGCCATGGAGATTTGCTACAACGGCGACGCGGTTCGCGAATACATGAAGAAGGCAGTTGATGTTTCCCCCGAGCATCCCGTCCTCATCGACCGATTCCTCGAAGACGCCTTCGAATATGATGTGGATGCAATTTGTGACGGAAAGGATGTCCTCATCGGCGGAGTGATGGAGCATATCGAAGAAGCAGGTATCCATTCCGGGGATAGTTCGTGCGTGTTGCCACCGTACATGATCTCCGAAAAAAACCTTGAGGAAATGATTGGTTACACGGTGAGACTGGCGAAAGCTTTGAAAGTTGTGGGATTGATCAACGTTCAATTTGCGATGAAGGACAATGTCGTCTACGTTTTGGAAGTCAATCCACGCGCTTCCCGGACTGTCCCATTCGTCAGCAAGGCAACCGGTCTGCCTCTTGCGAAAATTGCGGCGAAAATTATGCTTGGGAGAACCATTGAAGAACTCGGTCTGAAAGGATACGACTTCAGGAAGGTGAAGCACATTTCTGTCAAAGAGGCCGTATTCCCGTTTGCCAAGTTTCCGCAGACTCCCGTGTTTCTTGGACCCGAAATGAGATCGACTGGGGAGGTCATGGGCATATCGGGCAACTTTGGCGAGGCCATCTCCAAATCCCAGATGGGTGCCGGGAACACATTACCCAACGACGGCAGGGTATTCATCAGCGTCAATGACAGCGATAAGAATGAGATTACGCTGGATATTGTCCGCGGATTCGTTGCAATCGGTTTTTCGCTCGTCGCAACGGAAGGCACTGCAAAATTCCTCAATGAAAACAAGGTCAAGACTGACCGGATTTTCAAGGTCGGGGAAGGCAGGCCCAACGTCGTTGACATGATCAAGAATGGCGACATCCAGCTTGTTATCAATACCCCCCTTGGCGAGTCATCGCGCTATGACGAATACTCTATCGGATGGGCTGCGCTTGAGCACAAAGTCGCCTACATCTCGACACTTTCCGCTGCTGCGACCGCGGTGAAGGGAATTGAGAGTCAGAAAAGTGGAACGCTGACTGTCAAGAGTCTGCAAGAATATCTTCAGGAAACCGGATGATCGGACCGCGGAAGACGACACGCAATGTGCGGTGATCATAGTTTGCCGCGATTCTGCTTGATAGAAAGTTGTGAATGATCTCGAATGATCCAGCGGTGATGGCTAAGATAGGTGAACAAAACGACTCTGCCCGGAGGGATCAAGCGTTTGAGCAATTCAAGCGATCTCATCCGGAATATGAAGCAACACGAGGCCTGGATGCGTTGCGTGCAAAGGAATTCTCGCGGCTGGATGAAACCGGACACGTATACCTGGACTATACCGGGGGCGGTCTCTACTCGAATTCTCAGCTCGATCAACACCTGCACATCCTGAAACACGGCATCTTTGGGAATCCGCATTCGAACAACCCTTCGTCGCTAGCGATAACCCGTTTGGATCAACAGGCGAGAGTAAGTGTTCTGGAGTATTTCAATGCCTCGCCGAAAGAATACGTCGTCATTTTCACTCAAAACGCCAGCGGTGCACTAAAGCTCGTTGGCGAGTCATACCCGTTTGACTCGCAATCTCGTTACCTTCTCACGTTCGACAATCATAATGCCGCCAACGGCATTCGTGAGTTCGCACGCGCGAAGGGGGCAAGCATTACCTATGTACCGGTCGACGCCCCCGATTTACGCATCAATGCCGGTGATCTTCAGCGTCACCTGGAAAGACCGGCCAAGAGTCACAATCTTTTCGTATTTCCTGCTCAATCGAATTTTTCAGGCGTCCAGCATCCCCTTGAGTGGATAAAGCGTGCACAATCTCTAGGCTGGGATGTATTGTTGGATGCTGCCGCCTTCGTTCCGACGAACCGCCTCGATCTGAGTGATCGGCATCCGGACTTCGTTCCACTTTCATTCTATAAAATGTTCGGATATCCAACCGGCGTCGGGTGTCTGATTGCGAAGAAATCGGCGCTCAAAAAACTACATCGTCCATGGTTTTCAGGAGGCACGATCAAAGTAGTCTCTGTACAGGGGGACAGCTACTACCTTGCAGACGGAGAAACGGGGTTCGAGGACGGCACGATCAATTATTTAAACCTTCCGGCGATCGAAATCGGTCTCAAATTCCTAAGCGACGCAGGCATCGATCAGGTCCATGATCGGGTCATTTCCCTTACTGGATGGTTGTTGGAGAATCTATCCTCTCTTAGCCACAAAAATGGATCACCGGTCGTTGAGATATACGGACCGCACGATATCAAAATGCGGGGAGGGACAATCGCGATGAACTTTCACGATCCGAAAGGGAAGGTCTTTAATTTTCACGCAATCGAAGAGTCGGCGGGGAAATTTAATATATCACTCAGGACGGGTTGTTTCTGTAATCCAGGTGCAGGAGAAATTGCCTTTGGTTTGACAAAGTCCGACATGAGCGACTGTTTCGAAAACGAAGAACGAGCTTCGTTCGAACAATGTATTATAGCATCCAAGGGTAAAACAGCCGGAGCTGTCCGCGTGTCACTCGGAATCGCGACAAACTTCTCAGATGTCTATCGATTTCTTGATTACTGCCGGACGTTCACAGATAAGACCGCCCCGTCCCGCTAATCCCGCTTCTGCATCACGCCTTGTAAGTCTCCATCCTCCTAAATCCTCTTCCTCATTTTTTCTTCAGAATCGCCATTTCAGGTGTTTCTTGACTTCTGGTTCGAATTCCATTAACTTAATGTGTTAGTAGAATTGTTTAAGATTCTACTTTAAGCTTTTTCAATGTGGTTTCAAGGCATAGAGATGCAGATTCGTAGGTCCATAACAGGAATGTCAAAAATCAAAGGAAATCGCAGTCTTCCTTTCCCTCGCCTTTTCCTCTACCTCTGGCTATTCCTGATTCTTCCCATGTCACCCATCTCCTCACAAACGAACCCTGTCAATCGCACGGCCATCGTTGCGGAGGAGCAAGACTATGCCTTTGCCCTTGGACTTTATCACGATGGCGTCTATCAGCTCGCAGAAGAACAGTTCGGAAAATTTCTCGCGCACTATCCTGGAAGTGTAAGAAAGATTGATGCGCTCTTTCTCCAGAATGAATGTCGCTATTATCAGGGCAAATTTGACTCGGCGATTCAAGGCTTCACGGAATTTGTACGTCAGTACCCTCAGTCCAAACTCATCCCGGATGCACAATTCCGACTCGGCGATTCCTACCTGAAATTGAAGAAGCCCACCGAAGCGATTGCGGCGTATAAGATTGTGTTGGATCAATTTGGCGAAAGTGAACTTGCGGGGGAGGCGGCATACTGGATTGGTGAGGGGAACCTCCAGCTTGCAGACATTGAAAATGCCATCAAGTACTATTCGTTGGCCTACGAAAATTATCCCAAGAGCCGCCTCCGTGATTACGCCCTGTATTCCATTGGTTGGACATATCAAAAGAAAAACGAATACGCAAAAGCAACGAATTGGTACGGACGATTTTTGAAAGAATTTCCCCAAAGCAGTCTGGCCCCATCGGCGAAAGTGCGAATTGGAGAGTGTTACTACTATTCGAAGGATTACAGGAAAGCGATTGAGGTTCTCTCTCAATCCCGCAAGACCATTGCACAGGATGACGAGCGGGGACAAGCAGATTATCTTGTTTCGGAAGCCAATTATCAGCTTGGAAACTATCCCGAGGCCCAGAAGGGTTACGAGGCGTTCCTGAAGGAGTATTCGAACCACAAATTACAGCGGGAGGTGGTTTACGCGCTCGGTTGGGCATATCTGAAACAGGACAAGTACCCTGATGCCGCTCAAACGTTCGCCCTTGACACAACAGGATCGGATGGACTCGCCTTTACTTCGCTGTACCGGAGATCGGTGGCACAAAAACTTGGTGGAAATCGGGCGACAGCCATCGCGACGCTGTTTGATTTGATCAGTCGGGATCCGAGCGGCGAGTATACCGACAATGCGCTCTTTGACCTTGGCGTTATGGCGTTCGATGATAAGAAGATCGACGAGGCAAAGAAAGAATTCACACGCGTCGCGACGAACTTTCCCCAGAGCGATGTCCTTGCTGATTCGTACATGATGGTTGGAGAATGTCTCTTGAAAGAGCTGCAATTCAAGGAGTCGCGCGATTGGTTTGAGAGAGCTGCAGCCGATGCAAGTGCCTCCTTCGAAGTGAAACTCAATTCTGGCTACCAGACCGCGTGGTGCCTGTACAAGATGAAAATGTTGAAGGAATCCTCCCAGAAATTTGCGGATTTCATCAACGCATATCCTCAGCATCCAAAGGCGGCCGATGCGCAGTTTTGGAAGGCCGAAGCTGAATTTCAGCTCGGCGACTACGATAGCGCCCTGAATGGATACAAGAATACTGTTGTTTCCGGCAATTTGGAGAAGCGACAGGAAGCGATGTACGGCATCGGCTGGTCGTACTTCAAACAAGGCAACTATCAGAAAGCCATTGAGGGGTTTGAACAGCTCGTTGCTTCCTATCCAAGCGGATCCATGTCGTTTGATGCGCGATTGAGGATTGGAGACGCTTATTTTGAACTCAAAGACTTCATAAGAGCAGAAGGATCATATCGCGTAGTCATGCGGCTTTTTCCAAAGAACAGCGGTGTCGAATATGCGAACTACCAGCTCGGTCAGGCTCTATTTCGTCAGGGAGACAATAGCGAAGCATATAAGGAGTTTGAATCCCTGATCAAGACTTACCCAAATTCGGATCTTGCGGACGATGCCCAATATGCGCTTGGGTGGATCAACTTTCAGCGGAAGGAATTCGCGGATGCAATTCGAGAGTTTCAGAAGCTGATTTCAACCTACCCAAGTAGCGAACTGATTCCGAGGGCACTCAACAGTACGGGCGATTCATACTACAATATGAAACAATACTCGGAAGCCATCAAAGCTTATCGCGAGCTCGTATCCCATTATCCTAAAAGCAGTTATGTCACGGATGCCCTTAATGGGGAGCAATACTGTCTGTCAGCTCAGGGTAAGCAGCAGGAAGCAGTTCAAGTCATGGATACCTTTATCATGGCGAATCCCTCCTCGACCATGCGCGAAGATCTCATCTTGAAGAAGGGAGACATGTTCTTCGGCCATGGGGACTATGCCGGAGCAGAAGTTCAGTACAGGGAATTGGTCCAGAAATATCCGAAATCAAAAAACCTGGCAACGGCGCTTTATTGGGTGGCCAAATGTCTCCGAGCCCAGGACAAACTCAGTGATGCGGCAGCGACGCTCGAGAGTACCATCCATACAGAAAATGCATCGCCTGGGATTGTAGCTCGCTCATTGGAAGAAGCCGCGGAAATCTACACAGTGCAGAAACGGTACGACAAGTCGTTTGGGGCCCTGACGCGAATCGTCAAGGACTTCAAAGATTCTGAAGTGTACCCGGAAGCCCTTTACCAAATGGGTAACTTGTACATCGAAAACGGAAACCTTACCGATGCGAGGGAGGAATTTGAGTCGATCATTTCGCAATTCCCTTCGTCCAATGTAGCCGTCAAGGGAAAACTCGGGCTCGTACGGATCGACATTGAAAAAAAGAGTTACTCGGCCGCACAGGACCGAGCAAAGGAAATTGCGACAGCGCGGACAGACGAATTTGGAGCGGAAGCACAATACCTTTCGGGCCTTGCGTATTCCGGAGCCAAAGACTGGAAGAATGCCATCACAGCTCTATTACGGGTAAAATATGTGTTCCCGTCGTACGACCAATGGATGGCAAAGTCATATGTCGCTTTGGGCGATGCATATGTCGCGACTGAAGATTCCCCTAACGCAAAATCTGCTTATCAAAATGCGTTGAAATTCAAGCAGGAAACGGAGACTGCGGCAGAAGCCCAAAAGCGCCTCGAAAGATTGCAGAAGCTTTGAGGGTACAATGATCCAGGTTTTCTGTAAATGATTTGGAATACAATTGACCAATCAACATAGAACTCGATGGGGTCGATACAGGGAGGTATACGTATTCCGTAGGAGGAAAAACGGAATACTTCGGCTTCTCCTCATAGCACAGACTCTGTCGCTTCTGCAATTCAGCGTGGGGACGGCACAGGAAGGGGCCGCGGAGAAACGTCTTCCTGAGACAAGAGGATTGGATCTTCCCGTGAGCGCAAAAGACTCGTCAGGAGGCATGGCAAGGTCGGCAATGCCGAAAATAGATCTACCAGAATTTGTGATAACAGGAAACGCTGTGATCGATTTGCCGGAGGTTGAGAAACAGTCTGCGCTGGAAGATTCACTGTCAAATCTCCCGGCATCCGTACTGAATCCTCCTATGACAAGATCTCGGGAGACGGCACAATTTGCCTTGGGCACGAAAGAAGAAATCGAAGGAAGGCAACTCTCTCCGTATAGTGGTCAGGTATCTGCCAGTTTGGGTACATTTTTCTCTCCTCAGGCTGGATTGTGGATCGGACGGACATTTGGGGACTACTTTTTTTCCGTTGATGGGCAGTACAACAGAACCAAGGGCTTTGCTCCCTTCACCGAACGTTCCGGCGGAAGTGTAGATCTGGAAGGGAGTACCAAGTTGAAATCCTATAACCCCTATTTCGACCAATCAGATATTCACAGCGAGCTGACCTACAATTCCGATACCTATAATTGGTATGGAACGCGCAAGCCCTCGCTAAGCAGAACCAAGACGGATTTCCGGCTCTCTGCCGATATCATGAATTGGATCACGAGTCCCATATCTTACAGAGGTGATCTTGGGTACGAGAATTTCGAGGTCAACGACAGCTCGCAGACCGTCGTTGAGACCCGTATGATTCTTGGGGGGGCGACGCGATTGATGCTATCCTCGGTCCCATTGACTGTGAGATTCAATGCGCACCTGGGATCGATATCCTACGGCAATTCCTCATCGGGACTCTCCCTTATCGACGTAGCGGTTGGTAGTGAGCGCTATTTCTGGAGCGCATTTTCGTTGGAAGGCTCAATCCACGGCTATTTCGCGAACGGAATGGAAGAACAGAGATTCGTCCGGTTGTACCCGCATCTTGATGTGGCCTATCAAGTCACTGAACGGCACACACTAAGGGTGTCGTACGCACCGGAAGCCAAACCGGCGGCCCTTTCATCGATGATCTATGACAATAGGTACCTCTCTGCAACGTCGAAGATCAAGCACACGGACGACCAACTGGACGCAATGCTGGCCTTCGAATCTGATTGGTCAGCAGGGACGCGCACAAAATTCGAAGCGCGTGTGCAGTCAATCAAGGACTATCCGTTGTATTCAGATTCTCTTTCACAGGGAATCTGGGTGCTTGCCTATGGAGGGCGGACGACTATTGCCTCATTTTCCGGCGAAATATTTGCAAAGTTGCCCGCAAATGATTATTTTGCTTCTAAATTGACGGCGACCATATCCAACAATTCGAAAACCGGCGGCGCGGTCCCATACCTGCCGGTCTTTGAACTTGGACTCAGCTACACAAGACATATTGCCAGTCAATGGACAGGAATTGCAACACTCACGTTGTTTCACCAGGGAAAAGACAACGTTGTTAACGTCAAGACGTTGCCAAGCATTCTTTTGATTGGGTTACGGTGTGAGTACCGGTTCTTTCAACAAGCAACCTTGTTTCTCAATGTCCAGAATCTCCTCAACGAACGGTACGAGTTTTGGAGAGGATACCAGGAAAATCCTTTCGTTCTCTCAGCAGGGATCTCTCTGAGGTGGTGACATGACGAAAACGAACCTTGGTCTTTTATTCCAACCACGATTCCACAATTAAGGAGGAATTATCAATGCCAGATTTAAATCTTATCGATGAAGGCGGAATAGAGGAGTCAACGACCCCTTCGGCCCCCATGCCTTCCAAGCGCGGAAGCAGCGGCGGCGGTTCGCTGAATAAGATATTATTGACAGTTCTGGTTTTGCTGATCATCGGCACTGCGCTTTTCTATTCGTACAAGAAAGGCAAATTTCCGTTCAAGAAGAAAGCGGCCGCCACGGTGGTGCAGGAAGAAACATTCCCAGACGGATCGCCGATGGCTTCAAATCAAAACAACCAGCAAGTCGTACAACCTCAGGATACCGCGAGCGTGCCGTTGCTGGAAACGTCGATGGTGGAGGATAAGTCCAAGAGTCCTGACACAAAGGCGACAACACCCAAGCAGACCATGGCGGAATCAACACCAATGCAGAAACTTTCCGACATGCAAGGCCACTACACCGTCCAAGTCTCAGCTTTCCGTGAGAAGAATCCGGCGGACGTAATTGTAGGTCGGCTGGAAGATGCAGGGTATCCCGCCTTCGTGGAAACAATTCCTATGAGGGGAGAGAATTGGTACACAGTGCGGATTGGTCACTATCCATCGCGCAACGATGCGAAGAAGGCTGTCGAGGATTTTGCATTGGAACTGCGGTCGAACTACTGGATTGACAGGGTCCATACCAAATAGTAGACGTTCAATTCGTCTGTTGTTTTAATTTCGTACGACGGTCGCCGGATCCCCTGACGGAGAAATGGCAGCAAGGGATGACGGAAAACGGGGGGAAGAGTTGATGAAACTGTCGTATGCAATCAAGCGCGATTATGGCGTTACAGAGCTCAAGAGGATCTATGGAAAGAATTTGATGAAGGGGCTCCGCTATTCGCTCGTGGTGAACTTCCTCGCCATCGGGTCGTATTGGGGAGTCGCCTACATCGAACCCAAGGAAGACACTCAGACAGTTGCTGTTAGGATAACCAAATACGAAGAACTCGTCGCACCTCCCTCTATCACCGACAAGAAATTCGCTCTAACTGCTTACCCGGTTCTCGCCCCGCCTGCTGGAAACACTGATACGAAACACGCTCCCCACAAAGTTAGACCGGGCCCTCGCACCAAAAAATACAAGGAGAACATCGCAGCCCGCGGATTTGGAGAAATCCGGGGTGAACTTCCTTCCGCTCCTGGCGCGAATAAAATCGATCCGTCTAAACTCCTTGCGGACAACGAGGATGTTTCCGGAGGACGACCGTATGACGATTTGAATGCTGTTGGCGGAGGCGGCAATAGTGCTGAGAGGTTTCGCGGTGGGACCCTGATTGCTTCGAAGGAGGGGGACATGCCGTCAGGAAACGCTCATTTCGGCGTAGGATCGAATCCCCACAAGATTGTAGGCGGTGAAGGCAACAATGGTGGTGGTCAGGGAGGAGACGCAGACAGATTTGGAAGCGGCTCCGGAGACTCGTTCGGGTATTCGATGAGTTGGTTGCGCGGTGGTACACGTCGGAGACTGAGCGGGGAATTACCCAAGTATCCTAACGGCGTCAATGTCGAAGCACAAATTAGCATTCTCGCGGTGGTATCGCCGGACGGTTCGATTAAATCAGTTCAGCCGGCTCAAAAGGCTAACACTCAACTTGAGAATGCCGCGATGAAGGAACTGCGTTATTGGAAATTCGAACCGTTGCGTTCTTCCGCACCGCAAATTGACCAATCCTGTGTTGTAACCTTTAACTTCAAGCTAAAGTAACCGAAAAGGCTATTCTCCGCTTTTTTCCTGGTTTTGCTTTCCTCCACTTGTTCCCGACTGCAAATAGTAATAATAGAAAACCAATTCGCCGAAAGTCAGAAGGACGAGTGAAAACGTATCGATCGTAAGCTCTTTCGCAAGCAGCCGGGATAGTCGAGTTCCCTGGAGCTGAGCAACCCAACTTGCCGCAAGAGTGCTTGGATACAGGAGTTTCGAGATCATCGTGCTCATTGTCCATCCTACCGAGAAGATGATGACCACGAATGCTGCTGCCAATAGTCCTTCCCCGATCCCTTCCTTTTTGTATTTCACGAACGCATACACGCCTGCCAAAAAATGAATCAGGAATATGATCGCTGCAATCATAAAACGGGAATGTGCGTCAGGAAAAGAGGGTCAAGGGCTGCCACTATCCGGTTTCTTCGCCGAAGAGCACCGCGCGAATTGTCTTAAGAATGATCTTCAGGTCAAAAACGAGGGACCAATTCTCGACATAGTAGACGTCGAATTTTGTGCGTTCTTCAATCGAGCCTTCGGCACCGCGTAATCCATTGACCTGAGCCCAACCTGTCATCCCGGTCTTGACCCTGTGCCGATCGAGGTACTTGGGAACCTCTTTCTTGAATTGCTCGACGAAGTGCGGTCGTTCCGGTCTCGGGCCGACAAGGCTCATTTCTCCCTTGATAACGTTGATCAATTGGGGGAGTTCGTCAAGGCTGAACCTTCGCAGGAATTTCCCTAATCCGGTTGTTCGGGGATCAGCCTTTTGCGCCCAGACCGGGCCTGTAGTTTTTTCTGCATCAACCTTCATTGATCGAAACTTCATAACCCGAAACGAGCTGCCGTCAAGACCGATCCGCTCCTGCAAATAGAACACGGGGCCGGGAGAGGTCAATTTTATCAATACGGCAAGCAGCAAAAAAACCGGACAGACGAGGATAAGGACAATCGATGCTACGACGAGGTCAAAGGACCGTTTCAGGATTTGATTCCAGGTACTCATCGGGGTCGTCTTAATCCGGATAAAAGGGATCCCTTCGAGTTCCTTGATCCGGACCTGGCTGGTCATCATGTCCAAAAGGTCCGGGACCATCATTATTTCAGTGTTCATTCCCTCACATCGGCGGACCAAATCGAACAACACCGGATGATCTTTTGAGTCGAGGGCAACCAGGATGATATCGGTCGCATACGTTGCGGCATAGGTCGGGACTTCACGAACAGGACCGACTAACCTCGCCTGCGTTGCTTCCATCTGCCCGGGACCGTTGAGAGAGAAGTATCCCTCGATGACATATCCAAGCCCCCGATTGCCTGCAATCGCTTCGTACACGCGACGTGCAGTGGAATTGGTGCCGACAAGAATGACTCTCTTTACATCGTGCCCGGTTCGGTACCACCATTGCTCGAATTTCATTACAGTATATCGCCCCGCCGAGATGAACACGACAGCATTGATCCCGAGGAGGCCGAAAACAAGGCGCGAATAAGAAAATGTTCTGTAGAAGAATGCTCCGGCCATGACAATCAACATACCGATGAAGACAAGACGGACAATGGCAAAAAACTCATCGGAGAAATAGACATTTCTCCGGGCTTTATGCATGCCTCGCCGGTTGAAGAGAAACAACCAAACAGGAATGACAAAAAGCGAGCCGGCGATATATGCGTTCAGCGGGGGGAATCCCTTTGTAACGTCGACGTAGGTGGTCAGCGGAGAGAAGAATCTAAGCCAGTACGAAAAAAGGAACGAGCCCTCAATGGCCACGGCGTCCGAAAGAACGGTGAGAAAAGGGACGAGGAAGTCTTTTCGGGATTTGTCGGACATTCAGGATATTCTAGAGCGGTGAAGGACTTTGCTCACGAAACTTCAAAAATCTTTCCTTGAAACTCGGATCTCGTACCCTGCGACTCAAGGTCGGCAGCCTGCAACTCGTATACTGCTCCCTGCAACCTACTTTACTACCCAAACATCTCCTGTTCCACTTCCTGAAAAATGATATGGCCGATCGTTATGTGTCCTTCCTGAATTCGCTGGGTGTCGTTGGACGGAACGATAATGGCAAGATCGGCAACGTCTTTGGATTTTCCTCCATCCTTGCCGAGGAGGGCAATCGTGACCATTTTCTGCTGTTTGGCTTTTGCAAATGCGTTGTTCACGCTTGCCGAATTCCCGCTGGTGCTGATTCCGATAAGGATGTCGCCTTCATTTCCGAGTGCCTCAACGGATCGTGCAAACACCTCGTCATATCCAAAGTCGTTCGCACCGGCCGTAAGGTTTGACGTATCGGTTGTCAATGCGATGGCGGGGAGTCCGGGACGTTTGATCGTCGGGCTCAACCGGATGACGAATTCTGTCGCCAGATGTTGAGCGTCTGCCGCGCTGCCGCCGTTACCACAAAGAAGTATCTTCTTCTTCTGGTTTAAGGCTTTGATGACGAGGTCGATTGCCTTCGAAATATCGGCAGAACATCGCTCGGCTATCTTGTTCTTTGTCTCTGCGCTTTCGCGCAGAGAGTCGGTAATGAACTTCTCCCGATAGAGGAGGGTGATGGGTAGGTGGGCCATACAGAATTTTAGATAGAATGATTGTCGATTGGGTGATTGCTCAATTGCGAATTGTCAATGGATGGTTGCGATGGCCGTCCTTCTGAATTCAGGTTTTACGATTGGCAAACTGGACCGAGTGCACGGCTTCCGCAAATTCCCGCACGAGCGAATGTTGCGAATTTTGCTCGTTGATTGTCCCTGTCACGACAAAGGACGCTCCCGCCTTCACCTTCTCCCGTGCAACCTCCGGATTCCGAATTCCACCTCCGATAATCATCGGCAGGAAGGAATGTTTTGCGATTTTCTGAATCATTTCATCCGGAACGGGGAAATCCGCCCCGCTCCCGGCATCGAGATACAAGAGCTTCATGCCGATGAGCTCGGCCGCCAGCGCGTGCGCGACGGCAATGTCTGGCTTATTATGCGGAATCGGCCTGGTATTGCTCATGAATTCCGCAGAGGTTGTCTTTCCCGCTTCTATAAGCATATAACCTGTGGAAATCGCCTCAAGTCCGCTTCGCTTTATGATCGGTGCCGCGGTTACCTGATTGCCTATGAGATGGTCCGGGTTCCTCCCGCTGATCAAGAGCAGGAAGAGGATTGCGTCGGCCACAGGAGATATCTGGAAGAGGCTCCCCGGGAAGATGATCACAGGCAACGACGTATTACTTTTGATCAGCTGTATGAGTTTGTCGATTTCGTTCGATAGCAGGAGACTTCCGCCAAACAGGAATCCATCTGCCCCGGCTTCGGTGGCATCCCGGACGAAAGCAGGGAGCTTGGCCGGGTCGATTTTGTCCGGGTCGATGAGAATGAGATACCCTGCACCACGAGTTTTCCGAACTTCAAGGAGCTTTTCGAGTGTTGTCATGGTTATTTGCGCAAGAATGATTCTACGATGGATTTCGTTTGCGAAATTGCCTCGTCAAGCTTTGCGACATCTTTGCCACCTGCCGTGGCCATATGAGGCCTGCCACCTCCGCCTCCACCGACAAGTTTAGCCACAGCACCGACGATTTTTCCTGCCTCGACTTTCTTGCTGGCCACAAGGTCATCGGTTACGACGCACACGAGAGAGACTTTGTCATCGATGACCGATGCAATCAGGCCAACCCCGCTGCCGAGTTTGGCTCGCAATGAATCGCCGAGCGATTTCAACTCGTCGACAGATGCGGACTGGACTTTTGTGGCTACCAGTTTGAATCCGTTGATGCTGACGGCGTGTGCTACAAGACCTTCAATATCCGATGAGAGCGTTTGGAGGCGGTTTCGTCCAACTTCCTTTTCGAGAGCCTTAAGCATGTCGGCCAACCGAAGGATAAGGTTCTCAACTTCCCGGCCCACGACGGCGTGGCGTTCGAAATAGGTTCGCAGTTCCATGGAAACTTTTCCGGGCCTGTCAAAGGTACTCTTTAATTTCTCAAGGGTCTGGGCAAAAGTTGGCAACAGGTCCGATCCCGTGGGAACGGCCTCAGCATTCACGTGCTGAACCTTGCTGAGCAGTTCTCTAATCTTACCAAGTTGGTCGCCGGCATAATCAATGCGCTCCGTAATGCTTTTTTCCTGGAGCTTCAATAGCTCAAGAGCGAAATCTCCCGTTACGGCTTCAATTCGTCGGATTCCGCTTGCGATGCTTCCTTCGTTCCGGAATTTGAAGAAGCCAATGTCCTTTGTCGAACGAACGTGGGTGCCGCCACACAATTCGACGGAGAATTTCGGGTCGATCTCGACGATCCGCACCCGGTCTCCATACTTATCCCCAAAGAACATCTTGACGTTTGGATACCGGCGCTTGGCTTCGTCAATCGTCAGCCAGTCTTTTGGATCATTCAAAGCGTTGACCGGAATTGACCCGGCTATCTTTTCGTTGACGATGTCCTCAATTGCTTTGAGATGCTCTGGCGAAATTTTTTCGAAGTGGTTGAAGTCGAATCGCAAATGCTCTGGCGCGACGAGTGAACCCTGTTGATGGAGATGGTTGCCAAGCACTTGCCGAAGTGCTTCGTGGACAAGATGCGTTGCGCTGTGGTTGCGCTCAATCTTGAGGCGCCGTGTCGAATCGACTCTTGCACGAACCCGTGTGCCAGTAAGGGGTGGAGCATTTCCTTTGATGACCCGAATTTCGTGGATGAGTTTCTTGTCTTGTCTGATGGATCTGATGACCTCGGCTACAAAATCCGCACCTTCGAGGGTGCCAGTATCGCTCACCTGTCCGCCAGATTCAACGTAGAACGGAGTTCGGTTCAACGACACATAATTCTCGATGACTCGGTCAACCAGGACATCATCTTCAAGTTTTGTGTAGCCGATGAATTCCGACTCAGTGAATTCACCTGCCCGATCCATCACCTGTGAAATTGCCTTGATGCGATCGGTTTTGCCAGATTCCCGCGCGCGAGTTCGTTGCTGTTCCATTAGTTCCGTGAAACCACCAACGTCAACTTTGATCCCGCGCTCTTCAGCCATAAGCTGCGTAAGGTCAAGCGGAAATCCATATGTGTCGTAGAGTCGGAACGCATCTTCGCCCGGAAATGTCTTTGAATGCCCAATTTCCTTGATGGCACTCTCGAAGATTTCCAATCCACGATCGAGCGTTGCGTTGAATCCTTCTTCCTCACCTTTGATGATTCTCTGTATCTGTTCCTGATTGGTCTTGATCTCTGGAAAAATGTAGCTCATGGAATCGACAAGGGTTGGCACGAG
>JADGQA010000268.1 GCA_017882185.1 Bacteroidota bacterium | reverse complement strand
CGAGGTGAGCTTTCGGTTCGGTCAAAACGAGTCGTTGCGAGACGTCACTCGAAACACTTGGCGATGGGCGTGGAGCATGTTGAAGCCAGCGATCACCATGATTGACGTCGAACAGATGCGTCGTGTTCTGACCGACCACCTGGCCGCACAGGCTGCCACTATTGACGGGCGCACCGCCATTCCTTTTGCGGTCGCCACGTTTGATACGAGCCGCCCTCAATGGAATTGGGCAATGGCGGCGATGGGATTCGTGAGCAAGAATATCGAATGCGCGGACCAGTTGTTGCGCGAAGGTGATCGTGATACTACTGAGCGTGGACAAAAAATGCGCAAGATCGGCTTGAACACTATTTCATCTATGATCCGGGCGCTCCCAAGTGTGCCACTTCAGGCGACCGGTTATGATCTGGCAACCGGAAAACTATGGACTGGTGAACGGCAGGAATGGCTCGCCCCCTGGCTCCGGAACGCCACGGAAGATATGCGCGTGCTGATGCGGGCATACCGGCGTGAGCGTGCCCTCGGCCGCCAGCATCCGGAATGGTTCAACTGGGTAAAGTCGTACGTTGACTGGTTAGTCTTGCAGCAAAGGGAGGATGGATCGTTTCCCCGGCGGTGGAAGCCTGGTAGTTCCGAAGCGGCGGAGCTGACGGGAACAACGAGTTACTGTCCCGTACCGCTGCTCGTCATGATAACCGAAGACACCGGCGATCCTAAATACAAGAAATCGGCCATTCGTGCGGCGGAATACGCCTGGGCAAACTATGGAGTACGAGGACTTTACGTCGGTGGTGCAAGTGATAATCCGAATATTACCGACAAAGAGGCAGGGATGCTGGGCATGGAAGCATTCATGAGTCTCTATGAGTCGACGAAGGAATCCAAATGGTTGGAACGGACGAAATCGGCAGCAGACTATACTGAAAGCTGGATCTGGATATGGAACCTGCCGATGCCGATCGATGCGGATGATGCACACCTTCATTGGAAGAAAGGTGTGCCTACCGTAGGCGTTCAGGGAATAACCGCGCGTGCTGCCGGGAGCGTTGATGAGTACCTGGATTGGGCTGCACCTTCGTATGCAAAGTTATATGAGTACACAAAGGATGAGCATTATCTCGGTGTTGCGCGCGTCCTGCTGCACGATACTAAGTCCATGGTTGCAATTCCCGGCCGCCAGTATGATTTGAAAGGCATCGGATGGCAGCAGGAAGGATGGCATATGGGTCCGGGCGGTCCTGGTCGTGGGGTCGGTGGGCACCGTTTCTGGCTGCCGTGGATTTCGGCCAATCACCTTCACAGCATCACAGGATTGGATGAACTCGATCCGTTGCTCCATCAACAACTGGTCAAGGGGAATTGAAAATGGATGTTAACGTCATAACAGTTTATAGATATCGGCCTTTGATAAAGGCTGAATCTCATAATGCATCATAGGCGCATAGCACTACAACATCATGTTAATAGCTTGAGGTAGCAAGGTGTTTCTTTCTCAATTTGCCGATCATTCGATCCATCTTCTTCACGGCGTTCTAAAATTCCAATGCGCCTTGTCGCTCCTGGGATCGAACTTGGTCAGCGTGGGCGTGCTGCCACCCACAGCGGTCAGAGCCAGGGATTCTTTGGAATTGGGCACTGCCTTGGGCATGATACGATATGTGCCATCAATCAATTGGTCGATGCGCCATAATTGTTCGGGATTGCCAGTAAAGGCGGAATCCGCCACAACCTCGGCGTCTGCGGTGGCGGCCAGTGCGCGATCTGTTCCAGCGATAGTGATTTTGAAATAGGGCGAACCGGGATAGCCGCCGACGTCGGCGACAGGCGTGATTGTCCACTTCTGATGGGGCCGAAACATGTAGTCGCCGATGCGAATGTCGATGTTGCCGGTCGGCCAGTTCTTTGACACCTCTGCGAGCTCTTGGAATGGAATCGGTTTCACCGGTTCATCAGGGGCGGGTCTAAAGAAGCGCATACCACCTGCCATGCGTACGAAATCCACAGCCAGTTCCAGCGCATAGCCGCTGCGTTCGGATTGGATTTCATATGTGCCCGCCTTGAAATTGTCGCCGGCAATGGGCCATCCGCCTTTCCAGAGCAGCGGACGAATGCCCAGCACGCTGCGGCCGCCTTGATCCAGGTCGGCCTCGTAATGGCAGGAGAATTTCTGAACGCCGTCGCCCAGGTCCAGCAGGCCAAAATGGCCCGGCCCAACAAAGCGACCGCTGGCACCCACGAAGAATTTGCCGCCGCCTTTGAGCATGTCCATGCCCATGTTGTCAAGAAAGGGGCCTGTCACTTTCTTGGAGCGGCCAACGACAATGTTGTATGTGGAGTTGGGGCCGTCGCAGCATGTACCGTGAGTGCCAAGCAGATAATACCAGCCATCGCGATACATCATAGCAGTAGCTTCGCAGTCGATAGCAATGTTGAGGAGCTGGTTGTTGGGCATGCGCAAGCCCATCTTCGGATCGAGCTCGACGATCCGAATGAAGCCGAAGTAGGTTCCGTAAGTGAGCCAAAGCCGACCATCGGTGGGATCGAGAAGAAACGCAGGATCGATTGCATCGCAGTCCTCGATGCCGTCAGACGAGGCGACGACAGTGTCGTCTCTAAATCCGAAGTCGGGGGATTGAGGATCGAGCGTCTTGGTCCACATGATGTGGACATTGCTGGCGTGTCCGCCTGCCAATCCGCCTCCTCCCTTGGCATAGGTCACGTAGTATCGATCCCCGATGAGGATGATGTCGGGAGCTACTCCGCCGCCAGGACGCACGGCTCCGCTGTGCCAGGTCCAGCCGTCGTCGGAGATCAAGCCTCCACTGCCGGTACCGAAAGTGTAATATTTGCCATTGCACATCATGATAGTCGAGGGGTCGTGGATGTAAGGTTTGCCGACCTGAGCCATTGACGAACTAGACAACCAGATAGACAATAGGGCACAAACCGCTACAGCCAGAATACGGGATTTCATAAATCCTCCAAGAATAAAACGATTGATACCAAAACTAGGATAACTCATTAATTTCCAGCCTTGTCGAGGCTCAAAGCGAGATTCTTGATCGGTTCACCATTCTCATCAATGAAGCGGACGCAGAAATCACTTAATCCAGGGCCGTTGATAACGGCGCCACGAATGACATTCCGCCCCTTGTTGAGCGTAAGGCGTTTGGAGACGCAGTCATCCATAACCATGCGCCGATCCCCGGAGAGAATGACAGCCTCCTTGCCGTTGAGCCACCACTGGGATGCCGAATTGGAGCCGACAGCCATGCGAACGTTCTTCATCTCCCGTGGGCTGTTGACGAGGGTAACAACCCAAAACAGAACGCCGTAGGTCTGCTTGTTCAGGCCGTAGGCGAAGCGAAAGAGCTTGATGTTAAAATCAGTGGATTCCAGGGCATGCCATTTAAGTTCCTGACCTGCAACCGTCACCTTGTCACCGTCGTGCGGAATGACGGTGAATTGATTGGAAAAGTACTCGGTATTCAGGGTGTTTCGGACGTAGCTGTCGGTAAACACGGTGTTGCTGCGGTTCGGTTTGTTAATCGGTTCGAGAAGCAGCCAGCGCTGAAGGAACCCGTCGTCATCCGGAGTTTTGGCAGCGGATGTGGCCGGCGTGAAGTAAGGCGCGATGCTGCGAGTAGTATCGCTCGTCGTGGCGCCGAGCGTAGCGCTGCCAGAGGAGCCAGAGATGACTTGAAACGCGAACACAACCAGGACACCCAATACGAGCATCAGAAAGTTGCGGAACATATTCATAGTAGACCTTTCGCAGAATTTTCGATTCTCGTTCACGAAACGAGATCCAATTTTACTTTGTGAAACAAAGTGTACGCAATTCGTTCCGCATTATCAATTTCCTTAATTGAACAGATGTCTTCAAAGATCTTGTCGATAGCACATTCTTCTTATCTGAACGAAGGTTCACGTTATGAAGATGGGATCAGAAATTTAACTTGTTCAGTTCTTATTATTGAGTCGGATAGAAAGAATTAGTTAACATACTCTGGGAGAGCTAAAATGAAATTTAGGGTTCTAATGTATTTGTTGATAGGGGTACTCTTAACAACCAGTAAGGCTACTTCACAAGATCCGAATTTTTACATTTTCCTGTGCTTTGGACAGTCAAACATGGAAGGCTTTCCGGGAATTGAAGAGCAGGATAAGACGAACGTCGATGACCACTTCCGGGTTCTTGAAACGGTCGACGACCCGAAACGGGGCAGGGAAAAAGGACACTGGTATACTGCCGTTCCTCCGCTGTGCCGCCCCAACACGGGACTGTGTCCTGCCGATTATTTCGGGAGAACGATGGTTGCTCACCTTCCGAAGAATATCAAAGTGGGAGTAGTGAATGTTGCCGTTGCAGGGTGTAAGATTGAATTGTTCGAAAAAGACAGTTTTCAAACGTACGCTTCAACGGCACCGACGTGGATGGCGAACATTATTAATACCTACAACGGCAATCCGTATGCATATCTCGTAGAAATGGCAAAATTGGCGCAGAAGGAGGGGGTGATAAAAGGCATTCTGCTGCACCAGGGAGAATCGAATACTAATGACAGCGCGTGGGCATTAAAAGTACAAGGTATCTATGGCAACCTGATCAAGGATTTGAATCTCATTCCTGCATCAGTACCGCTGCTTGCTGGGGAATTAGTAAATGCCGACGAAAACGGTGCCTGCGCAGCGATGAACATCGTCATTGCAACGCTTCCGAAAGCACTTCCAAATTCGTACGTCATTTCTTCAAGCGGATGCGCAAGTCGGTCTGACCGCTTGCATTTTACCGCTGCGGGATACAGAAAACTTGGGGCAAGATTCGGAATAAGAATGCTTTCTCTCTTAGGATATGAGGTTACAGAACCGGACATCCCGCAACACGAAGAAACCGCCAGTGC
>JADGQA010000267.1 GCA_017882185.1 Bacteroidota bacterium | reverse complement strand
AGCAGGATTTTGCGCTGCCGTCGGCACGTAGTAGGTAGCCCAGTAGATAGAATCATTCTTGGGAGTGGCTGACGTTGATTGGAAATCGAACGCTGAGTAGGAACGGTTTGTCAGCGTCAAGCCGTACGACACAGCTCTGCTGCTACTGAGATCCACATTCCTGTTCGGCACCTGCTGAGACGTATACGGTTGAAGGAACTTGTTGTTCGCATCCCATACACGTGCAGTGTAGGTCAGTACATACGTCGTTTGGCCTTTCAGCTGCAAATGATCATAGTCGTAGTGCAGAACCATGAATCCCACTGCTTGCGGACCATCCAAGCCTCCTCGATCGCCGTCGGCTGACCATTTGTTGAAAAAGGTCGGGTTCGGGTCGGCGTACCCGCTCCTGCCATGCACGTAGGTCAAGTATCGGGAAAAATCGTAGCGCCCATAGACCTCCCTCGAACGGGTCGTATTGGAAGACTCGTTCCACAGACCGTAATATCTCTGCAATGCGAAAGCTGACGGGGCGATGGCATTCTCAAACATCACAAATCCGTTTGTATAATCGACCACATCGTTGTTTACGATATCGTACTCAATGATAATGAATGCATCATATCCGGGATAGCTCCACGCTCGGCTGGTTTGAGTGATAGAAAGCTTCATCGGATCGGTGGTGGTAAAATGAGACACGATCGTTTCTTCTGCTTCATCCGGATTGTACGCAGGATTCAGGGAACCATCGGCCAACACCGGATAATTTTCAGTCCGCGTGATACTCCCGGGGATACAATAAACGCCGGCGATGGTGGTCCCATTCCCTGAGCCGTCGGTAATTCCACCGCAAGCCTTGTAGACTTGAGACCCGTTAATAGTTGCACCAAAGAGGATGCCGCAACCAAAGGAATTTTGATGACCCCAATAGATGATGCTATTCAAGACTTGGTACGAGTTTGGCGGCCATTCCCACGAAGATGTGCCGGCTGGCAACCCGGTCGTCGTAGACGCGTTGGCATCCAGTGCTCTTCCGATTTCGCCTGTATTGAAAATCGTCTGATGCAACATGCTGCGCACATGCGTTCTGAAATCACGCTGCGCCATCAGAGCAGACGAGCACCACGCCAACAAGAGAATAAGATATGTAAGTCGTTTCATATCGATTTCCTGCATTTTAAGTTGAGATTGTTCAAAAATCGATTGCTATGCCAAAGTTATACGAGCGAGGAGCATTGTCGTAGAGCATAAATGAATGATCTTCGGGATACGCACCTCCAATGTTTTGGCTGTCCCAGTATAGAATTCCGTTGCTCAGGTTGTTGAAAGCATAGTGGGAGTACCATGCTGAAGCCGGGTTCTGGTCTGTCTTGTTGGCCGTATTAAAGAGATAATTATAGTTCAAGATCTTGTTGTCGAAGAGGTTGAAAATTTCCACATAGAATGTCGCACCAATTCCAAAGAAATCTCTGAAGTACTTTGTAATCTTGATATTTGTGTTATATTCAGCCGGAGAGCGAAGACCATTGACGTCGGTTGCATTGTCCGCCGAGGTGTATGGACGCCCGCTGCGGGCAAATGATATTGAAGAGAATATCATGTTCTCAAGAGGATACGCACCAAGCATTCTTGGACCATATTGCTCTTGCGTTGAATACGCGATGTTGACGATGAGATTGTGAGTTCGGTCGAAGTTCAGCAAAACATCTTTAACCGGGATTTTCGATACGGCATCCGCCGAAACTGCTCCCTGGACGTCCTTTGTGATTGTCACGGGAGCGTTTGCGGCCGAAGAGCTCTTCCCTGTTGCGACACTGAATTGATAGTTGACCGATCCACTAAGGGGACCCGTCCGTTTCTGCAATTGTACTCGGAACCCCCGGACGTCTGCATAATCTCTGTTGAAGTAAGAATTATAGCTTGTGCCGGTCGATTGATTGATGAAGATTGCCTGATCGATGAGGTCTTTGATATCTTTGTAATATCCGCTCACGTCCAGCGTAAATCCGACCCCCAATCCTTGCGTGACGCCAACATCATACTGGTTGGTCACTTGAGGTTTCAGGAGCGGGTTGCCGAGACTGGATGGCGTTGGAGATGTCGGTGGAGGGGGCAATTTTTCCTGTACGCCAAGAACATACTGGAACGATGGATTCTGCATAAACGTCCCGTAATTCAGATGGAAGACTGTGGTCATCGATACCGGAAATGAGACGCCGACGCGAGGCTGTAGTCTGCCAATCGGCTTTGCTTTTAGTTTTGGGGCAAGTGCAGCATTATAGTTAAGGGTTGGATTACCGAGCGAATCAGGAATCACGAAAGGGTCAAATTGGTTGGCATAATAATAGTTATTCGAATTCCACACGTCCCAGCGAAGACCGACATTGGCGATCATGCCTTCAAATTCCATCTTGTCTTGCCCGTAGAGACCGAGCTGATAGGGGTTGCCGGTATACTGTCGTAGAGTGATGCTCCCTTTGGAGGCTATATTGCCTATCTCGTTCACATTGAGATCATAGTAATTGGCCTGAATGCCCGCGTTGATGAGATGCGAACTTGTTACCTGACTTGTGTACGAAGCATCCAGAGAAACTGTCGTCGACACATCGTTGGTGAAATTGCTTAGATTATTTCCCAGATAGAAAAACGTCTTGCCGGTCTCGTTCTGATAAATCATGAAATTCATTGTCCTCTGGATAATTCCTGTTCCTGTCTCCATATTCCTGACCGCGTCGGTAATCGTATCGTAATAGGGAGACGTCCCCAATCGTCTGGTATTGCGAAGTCCATTCAGTTTGATCTCGTAAAACGTGCTTGGACTCAGCGCCTTCGTAAATCGAACACCCAACTGCGCATCGGTATTCTCTTGATACGATATTCCCAAGATTCTGTCCCATACCCAGGAATAAAAACCTGTATTTCCTCCCAACACATTATTGAACGCATATTGATATCCGCCACTTATTCTCAGAGCCGTTCCCTGTCCGAGATCGAACGCAATATTACCCATCACCTGTTGCTGTTTGTCGGGCTGTTCGGTTGGCACAATTTCATTGTCCACTTCAGATCGAAGAGCCATGAAGGCCCGTATCCCTTCGGCCAAGGGACCTCCGGTTGCACCCTCAATGCTGTAGTCGATTTGCGATTTCCAGTATTTGCTGTTGAGGTCTTGCTGTGTCGCGTGTTTCCAAATTGACTGTGCCACCTGACTCATGATTGTCGAATCCCCACCGAACGATGTCGCCGTCCATCCAACCGGCGGCTTGTTGCCACTGCTATTGTCGCCTTGCAGCCAGTACGTCGGATCAGCAAGTTTGAGCAAATAGGGATTAGCATTCTGATCGTAGACGCTAGGACCGAAATACTTCAGTCCAGGCATCCTCATTCTCGCTTCAATCCTCGACGACCACTTGTCGGTCTTTCCCTCTTTCATAGTGATGTTCACGACTCCGGATTGAGCATTTCCATATTGAGCGCCAAATCCGCTCGTTATGACGTCAACCTCTTCAACTGCACTCAAAATGGGTCTGAACGCGGCAGATGCATCCAGAGGATTAACGATACCCATTCCCTGGAGCATATAATACTCTTCATTGGAACGACCTCCGCGGAAATGCCCGTCGGTCACATCGGCTGCCAAACCGATCACGTCTCCGATATCCCTCATTCCGGCGATTTGTCCAACATCTTCAGCGCGTATGACAGTGCTTGTCGATGTTTTGTCACGCTCAACGTCAGGACGTTTTGCTTCAACAACCACCTCTTGCTGCAGCAGCGCTGAGGCTTTGAGTTTGAAATCGGCAACCGTCGTCCTTCCAGAGTTTACGATGACGTCTCGCTGCAACACCTTCTGATATCCGAGGTACGATGCCTGTAAGTTGTATTTACCCGGCTGGACATTCAGAATGAAATACGTGCCATCGATGTCCGTCGCAGCCCCCAGTTGCGTCCCGACGATCACGACGTTGCACCCAGCAAGCGCTTCGCCAGTCACTTCATCGGTAATCTTTCCTGAGATTTTTCCGACGGTCTGTGCCGAAACTGTACTCAGTGCAAGACCCATCAGCACGACAATAGTGAACGCGGCACTTGCTTTTGCCTTGACACGATGTTCGAGTGGGCGCGGCCAGCTTCGCAGAGGAATGTGGCCTTTGCACCACGTTTGCAAGGAAGAACTGGTTGTCATTTGGACTCCCTTTCACTTGATGACAAATACATGTTGCGTGTGCAGGAATAGTGTTTCATAGAAGGAATAAAAGGTCGATAAGATTAGGACTTTTTTGAATTTGTGGTTCTCCTTCTTCAGCAATTCCCTTCGAAACTCTAACCGCTAGTTTGTTGTGAAGTGCCAAAGAGGGCCGCGGAGTGTATCGCTTGCACTGATCTCGTCAATTCGCCAGTAATACCTTGTCTTTCTCTCAAGCTCCCCAGCATCAAACAGGGCATCCTTCTGACTCCTGCGAAATTCCGGCTCGTTGTTCTTGCCAAAGTTGACAACGTGCAAATCCGCATCTCGTGAAGGCACCCATTTCAATGTTCCGCGGTTGTAAGCAATTTCATACGCACCTTCACGCGGACATGGTTGAGAAACAAAAGGAAGAACAGCCGGCATCGTCCCCTCAGGGTCCCATCGGCCTCCGAATGTCCATTTGGCCGTAATCTCGTTCGCGGCCGGTGAACCCTCGGCCCCTGAAAGATTGTCAGCAAACCACTCATAGTCGCCACCCAATCGGTGGCAGTTGAAGAAATAGTGTCGTGCTCCCCATTTCCACACTCGCGCATTAGGCGAAACGGGCAGATAGATTGACTTGTCCGCCAAATTTCTTGAAAAAATACAATCGAGCAAATACATCTGGGCATCACGGTGATGTCTCCCGAGCGGGAAGCCTGGCACTCCGTCGAAATATGAATAGCGAATCACGAATTTCTGGTCTTTGTCATATGATCCATCATGCCAAATACTTGCACTGAGATTATGACCGTAGAACTTGCTATCGGTAATGTAGCACCATCCCCGTGGGCAGA
>JADGQA010000266.1 GCA_017882185.1 Bacteroidota bacterium | reverse complement strand
TTTGCCGGCAGTTAAAGAGTACCAATTGCGACCCGGATTGGATTCCCATTGCCATTGGACCCCTAACACTCGCATATCGAACTCATCGCTTGTCTGCGGTGTTGCGACAGCGTAAGAACCCCCAACATTCGGCTTTCGAAAACGGATCACTGGCTCTCCTATACCGTTCTTGTCAAGATCTTCACCCATTCTTGGCCAGTCATCCATTCAACGCATCGGCTCAAGATGTGTTATTCTGCCATATGCGTCGCGATCCTGAAAGTGGATAAACCAGGATTCTCCAGTTTGTGTTTCCACCCAAGCGCCCTGATGGGGGCCATTGATGTCCGTGTTCCCTTGATGAAGCGCAATCTTGACTTCGTACGGACCATAGATGTCTTTCAATCGCAAGACTGTCTGCCATTCCGCTTTCACACCCCCCGCCGGAGCGAAGACATAGTAGTAACCGTTTCGCTTGTATATTTTCGGACCCTCAATCGTCGGCTGATGAAGTCTGCCATCGTGGAATCACCAATCAGAAAAATCCTGACCGGCGACCTGAAACTCCACGCAATGATAACGAGCAATGCGATGACAATAGCCGGAACAACGAAATGCTGACGCGCTACTCTCCTCTTGCGTGATGCTTGCGCCAACGTGATGTTCATTGCGGCGCGCCTTTCTCCAGTTCTAATGCTGCCAGAATGAATGGACCAATGGCTTTGAAGTCGTTGGTTCGTTGTCTTTCACCGATGTAATATTCATAGCCTCCGTCGCGATAGGGATATCCACCCAGACCTGCGCCTTGGCAGGCATGATTGAGATTTACTTTGCCATCGACATCAACGGTAACCAACGAATCAATAATGCCCTTGAAGGACTCTTTCGCAATCGTGTAATAAGATTTGTCGAGATAGCCCTTTTCCGCTCCCTTGGCGAAGGCGTAAACAAACATACAAGAGCCTGAAGCTTCCAGGTAGTTGCCCGCGCGATTTCCCTGATCAAGCACTTGGTACCACAATCCTGTTCTTGGTTCCCGGCAATCGAGCAAAGCCTTTGAAAGACGCTGCAGAATAGCGATAAGCGCCATCCGTTTTGGATGATCGTTTGGAAGATAGTCGAGGACGTCGACCAACGCCCACGCATACCAACCTACCGCCCGACTCCAAAAATGAGGAGAAGTTCCGGTCACCGGATTTGCCCATTTCTGTTCTCGCTTTTCATCCCAGGCATGGTAGAGCAGGCCTGTTTTCGCATCGCGGGTGTGTGACTCTATGAGAGCAAATTGATTCGTCACATCGTCGAAGTCGGCCGGCTCACGGAAGACCAGTGCGTATTGTGCGTAAAATGGCTCCGCCATATAAAGTCCGTCGAGCCACATCTGGTAGGGATAGATCTTCTTGTGCCAGAAGCCCCCCTCAGGTGTTCGGGGTTGTTGCGCCAACTGTCTTCTCAAAGTTTCTGCAGCCCATTTGTACTTGATTTCGTGCGTGCGCTCATAGAGAGCCAGAAGAGCTCTTCCAGTTGCGACGTTGTCGAGATTGAAGGAATCGAATTCATACGTTTCGATCGTTCCGTCATCCCTGACATAAAGATCGATGTTTTGCTTCACGTATGCCCAGTATTGTTCAATACCAGTAGCCCACGCCAGCTGGATCAATGATTCAAGCATCACTCCTTGCTCATACGTCCAATGTCCGCTCCTGGGATCAGTTGCATAGGCAATCGTGTCTGGGTGGCGAGCTATGAACGATTCCGCCATTCGAATCGACCAAGGTTCCTGCTCCCTTCCGACGTCTGTCAATTCCACTGATTGGGCCGGCAGCATCTGTGATACCAGAGCGCACAGCATCAGCGTGATGAGGATGCGGAAATATGAATGCGTTTGATCCGCGGTCAAAGCATTTTCGTTCATCGGATTTTTATGGCATTGGGAACAACTTCCGGACCGACATCAAGAACCTTTGCGGCAGAGCCTGTTTGTGAATTGACGATGGAGATATTGCGCGCCTTCGATCCGTTGACACTCATAAACGGGCTCGCTCCTTGGGGAACGCCGACTCGATCGAACATCAAGTTCTCTCCATCTGTAATCTCAACAACTGGCCAGTATTGAGGCGAAATATTCACATCCTTAAAAACCACCGAATCAGCGTCGACACAATGTATCCCCTTTGCGGAATTCATCGTGATGTGGTCAAATGAGATATCCTCAATCGCCCTTTCAGGTAGGCCAAGCAACTCGATCGCGTACGTTTTCCCATACGTGCAGGAAATATCAGAAAAGTGGAGGTTGCGTATGGTCGGTGTTGTTTGTGTAACCGGTTGCGCTGGAAATCTCGAGCCCGTATACAGCATGTTGATATGCAGCGCTTCCTGCTGGATCGTGTCTGCAGACAGATGCTCGAACCACATATTCTCGATCACACCTCCCCGGCCTCTCGCAGTCTTGATCCGAACGATTCTGTCGGTCCCGCTGAATGTGCAATCACGCGCATACACATTCCGCACTCCTCCGGAGGTTTCGCTTCCCACCACAATACCGCCGTGACCTTGAAAACCGACACAATGGCGAACAACGATATTCTCCGTCGGTTTGTCAACGCGGAGACCATCCCGATCCCTCCCGGACTTGATTGCGATGCAGTCATCGCCCGTGTTGAATTCGCAATACTCAATCAGAACATTCTTACTTGACGATGGATCCACTCCATCCCCGTTCGGAGTGTGGCCAAAGCCTCCCACTGTCGTTATCCTAACCTTTCGCACGATGACGCTGTCACAATAGGTTGGCGTAATCGTCCAGAATGCGCCGTAAAGGAACGTGACGCCTTCTACCAATACGTTCGAACAATTCATTGGCTGAAAGAAAGCGGGACGTAGAAAATTCCCGTTCGTTCCGTCAAAGATCCTTTCCTGTACGGGAACGTTCTCGTTTCCCATCTCGATCACCCGTGCGTCTGAGCCTTTATTCGTCTGTTTCCATTTCCACCAAGGCTTACCCTGACCATTCAACGTACCTTCACCCGTAACGGCAATATTCTTTTTACCATTCGCATATATTAACGCTGAAAATTTGTAGCACTCCGTATCTTCGTGCCTGGAAAAGACAGCTGGCAAGTAATCGTGGATATCCTGACTAAACAAAAGTTCCGCCCCTTTTGCCAGATACAAGTTAATATTGCTTTCAAGGTGTATTGCCCCTGTCAGCCACACACCTTTGGGAACAATGACTCTGCCCCCGCCGGTCGCGGCGGCTGCTTCAATTGCCTTACGAATGGATTCAGTGTTCTTCACTGTTCCACCTTCGACTGCCCCATATTCCCGAATGTCAAAGTCTCTGTTTGGGAATGCGGGTCTTGAGATCGAGAGGATGCCAAACGGAGTCTCAATCGGTGCGATTGCCGCCGGCGCCTGATCAACAACCGACGTCTGAGAATAAGAAATGTTGATAATCAGCAGAACTGCCAAGGCAGCGGAGAAACCTTGAAGGACTAATCGGAAGTATCGATGAGTGCCAGGATTGATTCTTGCAGACTTCATGAGGATCCTTTATTTCATAGCCCAAGAAACAGAGGCTTTATGTGGCGTTGGAACAGATTTTCGGTGACATTCCTGCCCACGTATTCGCGCGAGCGATCGAGTGCGTGAGTGAAATCATCCCCCATTTCTGCCGCAAGCTTGTAAGCGAGATGTAATAACTGTCTAAAATGTAAATTATACTTTAGACTCGATTGATCGTGTCGCAGCGCGGCCACAAATTCATCCTTGTTCCAACCATTTACAATCTTCGGTTCCGGCAATCGGCGGCGGTCGATGTCAATAACGGATTCGTACGGCTTGCATAATTCATCAATTCTCTTGTAGGCATCGGCATAAATTGCCTGGCTGATCGCAAAGCCCTTGCCCCCGGACATTGCCAACCCAATGAGCTCTTCCAGCCATGTTGTGCCAGCCGTCTTGAGATGGAGGCCTGCATTGTGAGCGCCAATGATCCGATGGATGGTAGGATAGAGAGAGAACTTGTCACTTCCGGAGTGAATACTTAATTTGAGGTTTGCCGGCAAATGGAAGGTTTTGATTGCGAAGGAGATGACACAAAGGTCATCTTCAAATTCTCTGGCAAATTGTTCTACAGGACCAACGTAGTCAATACCTTTGAGAAATTTGCCAGTGAACTTTGGAGCAATCGTCTGAATTGGTATCCCCTCCTGTGCTATAGCAGCAAGGATAAAGAAGAGCTCGGTTGAACTTTGTGATTCGAGAGCTTCGTCTGTCGAGACTTCCGTCACGAAGTTTTCAGCTCCTTTGATGGATACAATGTGGCGGTATACCTTGCCGGCTTCCTGAACGGCAAGGAGATACTTCCTTCCCACAGCACGAATATCCTCTTCCGTGACGTTCAGTGCTGCTTGCACGCCCGGGATCTCCAGGCGTCCGCTGAAATTGCGGACGGATCGAACAAACGCATCGATTGAACTGGTATCAGCCGGCGATCCGATGAAATCGGCGACATCAAGCGTGTAGAAATCACTCGACTCAATGAAAAGATCGACCGTCTTGAGACCAATATGGTCAGCATCGACATAGTACGGATGCGTCCACTTGCACCGTTTAACAGCGTCGTCTGCAGCCGCCCGACCATCCGAAGGAGCCGTTCCTATAATTGAATGTTCACGATAAGATTTGTTCCATACCGGCGATATGATGATTCCCTTGTTTGCAGCAAGCTGGAGTGACTGTAATTGAGCACATCCTTCGTGTCCGAATCTATCACCGACGCCAAGAGAGAATTTCTCAAGAATCATAGCATTTGTTTGAAAATGTATCTCCGAAACCCGACCCAATAATCCCGCTCACCGAACGTGTGCTGGAGAGGCCAACGTCCCTCAAACAACTGCTCGTTGCTGTCCTAAAAACCTAGCAACTGCACCGATTACTTTATCGGTAACTGGAAATTAGGACGAAAATCCGTTACAGTCAAGGTCTTTTTCGAACATGGCTGCAGATTGATTCCCAATTTTGAGATTGGAATAAATTCTTGCGAGAGTCCT
>JADGQA010000265.1 GCA_017882185.1 Bacteroidota bacterium | reverse complement strand
TGTTTTACTGGGCATTCAGCAAGGAAGGCAGGAATCTGGCGCGCTCTGCCGCCAAGGAATTTGACCTTCCTCTTCTGAGCCGAGATGAATGATCGGCGGCATGATCTGTTCGCCCCTCCGGTCCTCGGGATTCAGAAACTCGAAATCCTCCGGGAGATTCAGACTCCGGATACGCGCTTGCTCACCAATCGCTTGAAAATCGCGAAGGAATCGCCGAACCGAATTGGTTTTGTGAATCCATTCTCCTTCAGCTTCCTGAGCTCCTTCTGCACCTCTTCTGAGTATACGCGTATGTCTGTTTCGCCGATGTTTTTCTCATAGGTCCCGTAGCCTGCGGCAGGTAGTTCTTGAACGATCGACTCAAATTGATAGCCTGCCTCGAGAAGCCGGTACGCGGAGTCAGCGCAAGCCCGGTCGACGCACACGAGTTGTGCCAGGCGTAAGATTCTTGGATCCGTAAACCGAACAGTAATTGGTACTCGGATCCACACCGGCACGGAATCCTGACCGACGCGTGCCGGAGAGAATCGCCATTGTTTCATTTCTCCCAACGCGGTCAATTCCCACGAATCATATCCTGTAGGATTGACAAATCTCGTGTCCATAACCTCGCCAGATTTGGAAACGTGGAACAACACCTCCAGCTTTGGTCGTGAGTCGGCCCAATCCGGTGGAATCAACGGGAGCGCAGTACGGTAAACAAGCTGCGGCAACACATCGGGATTCTGCGTCTCGGAGATAAAGGTGCAACCGGCAAACAATACAGCAACTACGACAAAGATTTTCATGATGTTCCTCCTCCTCTGTGAGCGATCTTCGATCACAGAGACTTATAGATCCTGCCATTCCCAATAAACTCTTTACATCTTTGTGACAAAACTCTTCCGTTGCCGAACTTATTTATTCTCTGCATTGTCCTTCCCGGAATCCTAAACTACATTTCGCGCCCGGACACTCCGAGAATCCGTGAACGGAGATAAGTCGATCTGGTCAATCGCTCTAGAAACGCAAAGACCTCTTTCATCCATTCAAGGAATCCAGAGGTTCTAAGAAAAATGTGAGACTGATGCACCTCACACGTGCCTCCCAGCTCGTGCGAATCAAAAGCCTGCCGTATTCTACTTAGATCATGAATCAATCACAAGTGAAAAGATGCCATGGATATAATTCTCATTCCTAAGAATTGGTGGGAACCTCATGAAACAGACGAGGAAGTCCTGTGTAGGGAAAGAGGAAGAAATTGAATTCGATGCTTCATGGTTCGGGAGGTGGAACGAACGCTCAAGCGTCTTGTCAGACTTTTGGTTGGGACGCCTTCCTGGTTGGAGTCTGCTCCTTTTGGGGCGGCCTGGCACCCTGCATTCCCTGGTAGTTGTCGTACATGACTTTTGTCAGGCTCACCATCGACTGCGTGACGGTGACAAGAGTGTCGTACTCCTCCTTCATTTTCCGAAAGTATCTCCTAAAATGTTCTTTTCCTTCAGGCAGGATAAGCGGAGACAGCAAGCGATCGCTTTCTTCGCTCAGGAGCGCAATTGTGGTAAGCGTTGTATTGACAATTTGTGAAAACGAAGAGACAGAGTTCCTCAATAAATCGAGAGAGTTGAGATAGATCTCGCGCTCTTTCGCGTCCACTTCCCGCTTTTCTCTTTCCTCCTTAAACAGGTACCGCTCATACACAGAGTTTACAACTAACGGGAAATGATATTTGTCAAACTGATCCTTACGCACGTAGTCGTACGCGCCAAGCTTCATTGCTTCAACTGCAATATTCTCCGAGCCGGCACCCGTCAACATGATCACGGGCGTATTCACTTTCTGTTCGTGCAACCACTGCAGTACATTGAGACCGCTCTTTCCCGGCATCTTATGGTCGAGGATGATAATGTCGTACCGAGTCTTTGCCAAAGCCTCGATGGCTTCATCGCCCGTCTCGCAAGAGAAAATGGTGAAGCGATGTGTTGACTCGAGCACCGTCGTGAGGACCCTGAGAAAGGACTCCTCGTCATCAGCTATGAGAACACTAAGTTTTTCTTGCGCGTTCATGAGAATGAGAGAGAGCCGAGATTAGAAGCTGAACGAAAAGGCCATGCTTGGACTGAAAGTAGTAACTGCTGATGTAATAAAGCAAAATCCCCGCTAAGATGCATGTTTGCCGTCACAATAGGATTTAAACACATGGGTAACATTGTATCCCGGCTGCAAAAGTGCGAATAGCAGAACGACAAATGGAAAGTCGCAATAGGAATGTGAGATGCGACTTGAAGCGGGGTCAAAACAACCCATTAACAGGAAGGAATTACTCGACGCTGACGATTATTCGAGGATCGGCCGGATAGCTTCCTTGAGAATTGCGAACCAGACGCTGAAGAGAATCGCTTCTTCCCAGACCATACCGTTCTCGGCAAGCAGATTCCGAATCGCGACACCAAATCCGACGCGATGAAGGGCCGATGAGTCCACTTCACTTTTCTCGATGGAGTAATGGATTATTCTTGCAGAGTCGGGAGAGAGTTTCTCGCGGACTATGGCAACAGCAACGTTAAATGTTTCGTTCTGGATCATGACCAATCCTTTTTTGTTTGTGAGGATTCAATCCATCACCACCCTTCCCCTCTTCCCAACGTCAGATGCTCCAACGGACATTTTCTTTAACACGTTGGTCAGACGTTCAGTTCCGCTAACTCCTTCCCAAGTTTGAGAATTGGACTGCAGAACGAGGCCTTTTGATCTATCTCAGCCTTACTCAATACATTGGGAATTGAAGATGAAACACGTGGAGAATCTTCACGAAAGCGAGAAATCTTGTATCGTATGTGAGACCGGATTATCGGTTTGGTGTCATCTCGTCGGGATCATTGGTCTCTCAAGTCACGACCTTTGAAAGCGTCAGACCCCTGCTGAGTATGATAAAACAGAAAAGGCGGAGGATTTTTTCCTCCGCCTGAAGTGCCATTCTCTCCCGCGTCAAGAATGGAATAATCTAGTAGAGATCGTTCTGTAAACCCCGCTCGTACGCCATGGCCTCCAACAACTTCTTCACGCGGGGGTTTTCTTCGAAGCGTGCGATTCGGGCGAGGGCGAAGTCACCTCGTGTTGATCTCAATTCGTACAGGGCCAACGCCGCAGCCATCCGAACAGGAGCATCGTAGCTTTCGGTCCGGACGAGCCCCATGAGAGGGATAACGCTGAGCGAAAACTCATATTGCGGCGCGATCTCCTTGACTTGACGTAACACCAGGGCTGCGGACGCCTGGAGGCTTGGAATGTTGCTTTCGAGACCGATGATCAGATTTTGTTCGATCAGTTCGAGTTTTTCCTGTGTGAGCACCGCCTTGGAGGTGGATGACTCATTCGCGAACATACCACCCCACACGCAGGCCACCAGAAGCATAGATAACAGTGACCGTTTCATGACTTCCTCCGTTAATTAATGAATATGTTCCGCGGGTTCCTGGTCTAGGAGCTGTTACGGATCAGCAAGCGCTGGGTTTCGTCCCTGAGTGGATCGGGCGTAGCCAATGGAAAAAAATCCTACGGAACTCTGAACTCGAGAGCGATTAAAACGTATTTATACTGCTGATCCAAATCGGAGAATTTCTGCGGGATGATTGAATCGTAAGAGTCGATCCAATTCCCCTGCGCTCGGCGACTCTTTTCACTTCCTCAAACGTATTACCTCCCGGGCTGCGTTCAACCTTTCACTTTCTCCCCTGTTCGTGCTTTTTGATTTCGGACGAGCAAATCCAACCATTTCATTTCTTGCGTCTCTCTACTTTCTATCCTAAATTGACGCAAGTTATTTTGAATTTACCCCGTCTGCGCTCTCTGGAGGCACGCCCGACAGACAGCCGCATTCTTCAACCAACAAAGGATCAATCATGGATCATATGAACAAGGCTCATCACTCAAAGCATCAGTATTTGTCCGGCAAGCGGGTTCTTCCCAAGCCCGTCACGAAAGACAGCAGTATCGAGGCTGTCATTGACAATATGGATGCCTACAATGGCGGACGGCTGAGAGCAGCCTGCCAGCTCATGCGCACAAAATATTCTCCCGACGATGTCACTATTGGGGTCAGTATTGCCGGTGCCTTGATCCCTGCCGGCCTCGGACCATCCACCATCATCCCGCTGATGAATCACGGATTCATCGATTGGATGGTATCCACAGGGGCCAACATGTACCACGACCTCCACTTTGCCTTCAACATGCCGTTATTCCGCGGAACTCACAATGTCGACGACGCCGATCTGAGGGATAAGGGTATCACGCGCATCTATGACATATTGTTTGACTATCAGGACGTCTTGATGGCAACAGACAAGATTCTGCGCCAGATCATGCTGCGGCCGGAATTCCAGAAAGAAATGGGTACGCGGGAATATTATTACCACCTCGGCAAGGTGGTCAACGAATATGAACAGAAAAACAACCTGGGCCAAGTGAGCGTTCTCGCGGCGGCCTACCGCAACGGCATTCCGGTGTTCACTTCCTCTCCAGGTGATTCTACCATCGGCATGAACGTCGCAGGACTGGAGCTGCTTGCGGATGCCGCGAACCTCCGGGACAAGTTCAAGCTCAAGATTAATCCAAGTATCGACGTCAACGACTCGACTGCAATTATTCTGAATGCCAGGAAATACGAGAATGGAAAGGCCGGCGTTTTGCTGGTCGGCGGCGGTAGCCCAAAAAACTTTCTGCTTCAGACGGAGCCTCAGATACAGGAGGTGTTGATGATTCCCGAGGCCGGTCAGGATTATGACATTAATATAACCGACGCGCGTCCCGATACCGGAGGACTCTCCGGAGCGCCTCCAAGCGAAGCTGCCAGCTGGGGAAAGCTGGATCCAACGAAATTGGACGAAACCGTTACGGCCTATATTGATGCGACAGTGGCGTTTCCGCTTCTTGGCGCGTACGTGATACAAACGACGAAGCCGAAGAGGCAAAAACGATTGTACGACCGCGGGGAAGAATTGCGGGCAAAACTGACCAAGTCCTACCTTGAAAACAACAAGGAGATTGAAGAACT
>JADGQA010000070.1 GCA_017882185.1 Bacteroidota bacterium | reverse complement strand
AATGATCGGATCATTTGGGTTGCCATTGCGTCTTCATTCACTCAGGACAATCAATCAATTCCGCAAGGGAGCGGATTGGATTTTTCCACTGACCGCGGACTTACCTGGAATTACATTTCTCAACCAGTCGACACTGGACTTGTTGACACAATTCAATACGGTATCAACAGGATCAAGACTCTCGCCGTCACGACTACGGCCAACAATATCACATATGATCTCGCCGTAACAAGTTCGAGCGTATGGACCGCGAACTTTGCGGGAATGCTTCGGAAATCTACCGACAATGGCGCAACGTGGCAAAGAGTCGTGTTGCCCCCCGATGCCGGGCCCGATTCCATTTCTCCAAACGATACTCTTGATTTCGACCTGACCCCAGCAAGCGGGAAAGCCGGTCTCCGCCAAAATCTGAACCATAGAGTATTCTCGGTCTATGCGAGCAATGACAGCTCCATTTGGGTAGGCACAGCCGGTGGAATTAACAGAACTACGGACGGAGGGGTGAGCTGGAGGAAATTTTCACACCAGAATCAAACTCAGCCAATTTCGGGCAATTTTGTAGTGGCGATCAACGAGCAACGTGTTGGGAGCAATGAGATCCTATGGGCGGCAACAGTAAATGCGGAGGCAAGTGACGAACAGCGAGGGGTTAGCTACTCATTTGACCAGGGATCAACGTGGAAGACAACGCTTCTAGGGGAATTTGCACACAACATTGCGGTTAGGGATTCCCTAGTCTATGTCGCCACTGACAATGGTATATTCCGGACATCTGACTACGGTGATTCTTGGATCAAGACTGGTACTATCGTTGACCAAAAGAGCTTGCAGCGATTTACTTCGAGTCAAATGTATGCCGTGGCGACCGAAGGAGATACAATTTGGATCGCTGGTCCCGACGGGATTGCCTTTACCCTCGATTCCTCTTCGCAACCATTCGGATCCGTCTGGACTGTTTTTAGAACATACACTCCGGTTGGCACCAGTTCCAAGACGTATTCGTACCCACTTCCTTTTTCGCCCAATCAAGGTATGGTACGCCTCCACTATGGCCTTGGAGGCCATAATGCTCCGGTAACCATCAGAATCTTTGACTTTGCGATGCATCCGGTCAAGACATTGCTCCAGAACGCGTCACGTCCATCTATCGGTGAGCAAGACGAAATATGGGATGGATTTGATGACCATAACCGACGGGTTGCCAACGGTGTCTACTTCTATAGCGTAGAGATCGGCGGACTAAATCCAGCTTGGGGAAAGATCATGGTAGTTCAGTAAGCAAAATGAGACAATTCATTTCACCCCTGAGAGTTAGCATAATCTCCCTAATTCTTATTTCAACGCAAAATCTTATCAGCTCGGATGCGTCAAGTTATCTCGGCGGACTAGCTGGCGCGCCATTCAGATTGGGATTTGCCGCTCGCGGAATCGGCATGGGGAATGCTTTGACATCCGTGCCCTACGGTAACCTGGATTCCTACTACAATCCAGCTCTGCTGCCATATCAGTCTCTGCCTACCGTGCTCCTTTCTTACGGGAGCCTTTCTCTTGACCGGAGATTGAACTTTGTAAGTTACACCCAGCATCTGAATCCCGACGCCGGAGTATCCGTTGGACTAATCAATGCAGGTGTCGGCAACATTGATGGCCGAGATAATGACGGACAGCCAACTGAAACCTATTCGACTTCCGAAAATCAGTTTTTTTTCTCATTTGGTTTGGTTCCCGACGATAAGATCTCGTTTGGCGTTACGGCAAAGGTTTTGTATTATAACTTGTATTCGAACGTGAAGAGTACGACGTTTGGATTAGACATGGGTGCTCTATATTCTATCTCAGATGAATTGAAGTTAGGTCTTGTGTTACAAGATGTTCTGTCAAAATATAAATGGGATACTTCAAAATTGTATGGAGAGACTGGAAGTTCCTATGTAGACGACTTCCCTTCCCGCAAAAGGCTGGGAATCAGCTATATTTCACGTGAGTGGGGGTTGGTTGCGTCAGGTGAATTTGAATTAATTGGGTCTGCCAAGTATGCGCGTTTCGGCGCAGAACTTGACCTTTTCAGCGGTTTACAAATCCGTGGAGGTGTCGATCAAATCTCGTTTGCGGGTGATGTTGCCGCGAAACCTTCGGTCGGATTCTCCGTTCAGACTCAAGTGGCGTCTTGGAATCCCAAGGTGGATTATGCTTACGTCTTTGAGCCATACATATCGGCGGGTATGCACTATTTGACTCTATCGTTGAGTTTCCAATGAAATCACTGATCATCTTTGTGTGCTTTCTGTTGCCAGCATATGGATTGGCCCAAGGCACTTCCACTGGAGAGGCGAGTCTCAAATTCTTGTTTCCGGCTAGAATTCTCAGTATGGCCGGAGCACCAATTGCTGACCCAGATAATTCCACTGCATCGTTCTTAAATCCTGCTTGTCTTGCCTCCGGAAAATCTCTCGAAGTGACGTTCTCGCAATTGCAGTGGATCCAAGACGTCCAGACACAGCTTCTCAGTACATCTCTTTCATTGCCCATTGGCACCGTGGCTTTTGCCATTTCCAGCACCAACGTTGCGGATATTCCCATTCGAGAGATTCCTGGTCCTGCCTTGGGGTCATTCAGCTCTCACTCGACTGCATTCCAGCTTGGATATGGCTTCAACCTTCTCCCAGAACTCAGCATGGGAAGTACAGTCAAATATCTTTACGACAAACTGTACATTGATGATGCATCAGGCTATGCCATTGACCTCGGCGCATTATACCGGTCACCGTTTGAAGGTCTCTCCTTTGCAGTCGCTGTCACCAATTTGGGGCAAATGAACGCCTTCAGATCACAAAAGACTGACCTTCCGACAAAGGTTGACCTTGGTGGATATTATTCTGTTTCTAGCGGTGATTTTGACTTCGTGAGCTCGTTGGCCATTGGGCGAGAGACTACGACGGGTGGGACGAATGGGTTCCGTCTAGGAGGTGAGGCTACCTACGAAAAGCTCATAGCGATCAGGATCGGTTATCAAACTGGACTTGATATTCGCAGCCTCAGCGCAGGCATCGGGATTCACTACTCGATTATTCAGCTGGACTACGCATATATTCCTTTTTCCCAAGGTTTCGGTGACGCCAATATCATTACCGTCGGAGTAAAGTTGTAGAGGATGAAAGCCTACAATTACAGGTATGCTGCCTCATTCCTGGTACTCCTCGGTGTATTCGCAATTGCATTCTACTCGACCGAAAAGAGTGTTGCGCCCTCGACTCTAAGCCCAATCGTTTGGCACCCGTTCGACGAGGGAATTTTACTCGCTCGAAATTCCAACAAGAAGGTCCTCGTTGATGTCTATACCGACTGGTGCAGCTGGTGTAAGAAAATGGACTCCGAAGTCTATACCAACAAAGAGGTACTTCAACTCTTGAAGGAGCATTTCATCTCGGTGAAGTTGAATGCAGAATCTGGCAAAACTCTTTCATTTAGAGGTAACAATGTCAGCGAGGCCGATTTTGTCCGTGAGCTTGGTGTCACCGGCTATCCTACAACTCTCTTCTACGATCAGAATTCCAATCACATAACTAATTTTTCCGGTTATGCAGGTCCGGAACGATTTGCCAACGTGCTGGCGTACATCGGTAAGGACTACTACAAGACGGTCTCATTTCAAGAGTACGTCGCGAGCAATTCCCCTCGTCCGTAATATGAAGATCAGCGGCTTTTCTTTTGTTCGCAATGGGGTTCTCTTTGATTACCCCTTTCTGGAATCGATTCAATCAATTCTTCCGATTTGTGATGAATTTGTCTTGGCGGTCGGTAATTCTGATGACGACAGCCTTGCCAAAATCCAATCTCTCAATGACCCTAAGATCAAGATAGTAGAAACTGTATGGGATGAATCCTTGAGAACGGGCGGGTCTATCCTTGCCCAACAAACCGATATCGCGTTGAATCACACCTCAGGAGACTGGGCCTTCTATCTCCAGGCCGATGAGGTAGTCCATGAGCAAGATTTGCCCGTAATTCGACAGGCGATGCTCCAGCATCTTGACGACCCAACTGTCGAGGGGTTACTGTTCAACTTTATCCATTTCTACGGCAGTTATGGCTATGTTGGGAATTCCAGAAAATGGTATCGGCGAGAAATTCGAGTTGTTCGGAATAAAATTGGAGTACAATCTTGGCGTGATGCACAAGGGTTTCGAATTGGTCCGCGGAAAATGAACGTGAAGTTAGTCGACGCGTCGGTCTACCACTATGGATGGGTGAAACCACCCAGCATACAGCAGCGGAAACAAATGAGCTTCAATCGGCTCTGGCACTCTGATTCCTGGATTTCCGAACACGTTCAACGCGGGGATCAATTCGACTATTCAACCGGTGGTACATTGAGTGTATTTGAGGGCACGCATCCTGCCACCATGAAGAGTAGAATCGATGCACAGGATTGGTCGTTTTCCTATGATGCCAGCAATTTGAAGCAGACTCCGAGAGAGCTCCTCCTCAATTGGATCGAGAAAAAGAGCGGGTATCGACTTGCAGAGTACAAGAATTACAATTTGGTTTGACTGGGAAGAAAAGGATCATCGGATCGTCTGCCAGAATCCGCTTCTTGAGCTCGCTTTCCTGCAAAAATCAATCCTACAACGAACCACCAGCCTAGGCAGTTTATGAACGAGCCATAGTAATCCTGAAACAGGGCCCCAATGATGAGCCCGACTAAGGAAAGGGTGCCACCCAAAGCAGCAGTCTTCACCGTGCTATTCTCCGATTTCCTCCACGTCACAATTCCCGACCGAAGTGCCTCTATCCACATCCAAAGAAAAAATATGAGACCGGGAACGCCCGAATTGATAAGAACATTGAGATAATCATTATGCGGATGTGCCGTTGTATCGTAATATCCGGGCACTTTGTATTTCTCAAAATAATAGTCAAAATTATCTTCCCCAATCCCGACAAACCTGAAATCCTGGCTGATCTTCAAAGAGGTTTGCCACAGATTAATACGCGTCTGATTTGCTTTAATGTCGAAAATTGACGCGGCCCGATATCGCAACAATGGCACGAAAATCAACGAGATGGCAAATAGTGCGAGCAGTGCGATAGCCCCCCACCAATCTCTTCTCCTGCCTCGTACGAGTCCGAGAAATGGAATCACACCTGCGAATGAAAGCCAGATACTTCTGGCAAACGTTAATATGACGGCAGCGAAACTCATGAATGGCAAAATGAACCTGAACCACTTCCCTTTTCCACCCCGTTCTAGCGCAAATGCCGAAGATACAAAAAAGACAGTCATGGCAAATGCTGCGAAGGTCAGATAGAACCCATAGAATCCGACTGACCGATAGAATTGCCCCATGGGATCCAATGCCATTCCTCTGTACAACTCAATGCCATAAAAGGATTGCCAAATTGCATATCCCATCGCGACGGAAGAAGACACAAATAGGCAAACAAGAATTCTCTGTAGCGTATCAGAATCTTGGACAGTCCAAAACATCATAAGCATAAGGAACATCGCCCATTCATTATCGACGACGGCCAAAAGACTGTGTACAGGTCTGGGAGAGGCTGTCGAACAAATGAGATTCCATGCGACATACAGAATCAGCGGCAAAAACATTGGACTCCACTTCACCTGCCAATGCTTGTTGACAAATCCTTCAAGCAGCCATCCCAACACCGCAAAGCCGATGCCAAATTGTGCCGGAACGTGTGAAATGGCAATTGTGGAGGCAAAAAGCAGAAGTCCGAATCTTGTTATCTTCTCAGGCCAACGGGTTGTAATCATTGTGCTATCGTGAACTTTGTTCTACATCGCCGTCATTCATAAGATACTCAAGGAATTTCCTTGATTCACGCTTCAACGTTGGAATTGGAATCTTGCATACCCGCTCCCCTTTTCCTGCTTCGATGAACTGATACTTCACTTTGAATGGGAGCCATTCCTGGTTTACCTGCAACGGTGAAAAAATCCCGCACACCGGCGTTAACGTCGCCGCCGCGATGTGGACAATTGACGTGTGTGGCGTAATTACGGCCACTGCTCCGTGTATCAATGAACTGACTTCCCTGAGTGATGAACTGCCTGCACCGGGAAAAGAGAGACATCGTTCCGAATGAATTTCAGCTACAATTCTTGATCTCCAATCTGCATCCTGCGGCGATGATATAATCACTATAGCGATCTTCATTTCGACGGCCAGATGTTCTGCTATTGACAAACCCTGTTCGTTTGAAATCCGATTATCATCTTGTCCGGCCGAAATATTAAACACAATATAGAATCTGCCATTCACACGACGGTCTTCGGATCGACGCTTCAGCCCATGGCTTTCAAGATACTGACCCACTGCTGATTCCGACGATGGATCTGCAGGAAGCTCCAAATACCTTTCCTCTTCTCCCACCTTCATTCCGAAGACCACCTCAATGTACAAAATCAGCATCTCGAACATATGAATTGTCCCTCGCGGTAGAGAAAGGAGCACATTGAAATAGAATCCGTATTTGTGCGGCCCCTGTCCCACTTTGACCGAATCACGACAAAGAAGATTTGCGATCAACCCACCCGATGTAATTCGATTGAAAACAAAATTCAGAACGACATCCGGACGCGATTGATGTATAAGATAGAATTCCTTGAGCAGTTTGAAGGGATTCCGCCACAGCACAAACACCTTGTCCACATACTTCTCATCCCGAAGTAGGTCTGCATTCGCCTCGCTCGCGACAACGCCAATGCGTACGCGAGGATTGTGGAATTTTAGAATTCGGAATATGGGAAGTGTAACAATCATGTCGCCGATCTTATCATATCGCAGGATGAGGAGAGACGAAATACCCTCAAGATCGATCGGCAAGGAAACCAGTGGATTTGTGAATATTAATCGAAGGAAGGGATAGACGATGGCATTGCGCCACATTCTTTCGACGAAAACAATGCCTCTCGTCATGAACGCGCCGCGGCGGTGGTGATACTACGATGATTTGTGCGCCTGCGTTTTGACATCAATCGTTGAACTGCCTGGAATACGTCGTCAGGGGAAATTGCCCGAAGATCATCCACATCCGCAATAAGTGATTCGCTCCGTGATTTGTAGGGATCCCAAATTCTCAGGTTTTTGTCTGACTGAACGTACATAACGACCGATGGGATTGAAAATGCGGCAGCAAGGTGGACCGCCGAGGTATCAGGCGTCACAAGGAGGCTCAGATTTTTGATCAAACCGGCAAACTCATCGAATGAGTTCGTTAGCGGGGCGAGAACGACATGAAGGAATCCGCTCACAATCTTTTCTGAGAGTGTTCTGTGCGATGGCTTCGAAAGCAGTAAGATCGCGTGGGTGGGGTACTTCTTTTGGAAAAGAGTAATCAGGGTGCGAAAATTCTCCACTCCCCAGAATCGCACATCGTGGCCTGCTGAAATGTTGATTCCCATTGTCTTGGCCGGGACTATTCCATTGTCCTGGAAAACTCGCTCCGAGAACTTCCGGGCATGTTCCGTCACATTGTACCGTATGCGAAGATCTTCATCTGTTGGATCAATACCGAACGGAACCAGCAAGCGGGCGATGCGGTCAACGATGTGTGCGTCTTTTCTCGATATCAACGGGACAACAATGTCATAGACAAAAGCGTTTTCCTTCTCGAGGCCGACGGTCCATCGGGCTCCGGACAATAGGCAAATAGCCGTTGATGTCGCAGACGGATTGTCCATGAGATCGATAACGAAATCATAGTGCTCCTTCCTGATTGCGCTCATCATCTTCCAAGAAGACACAAAGTGTTTCTCGTATATCCATCTCTTCCGAACAAAAGGATCGTTTGCCAGGACGAAATGGTTGTTTGTGCTGAGCAAGACATCAACAATGGCATTTGGATATTTTCTTTTCAGTGCCGCAAAGAGCGGGGTTGAGACAAGAACATCCCCGATCCTGTCTTGTCTCACAAAGAGAAATTTGCACGAGCTAAAATCAATGGCCCCTGTGACCGGTTTGCGAGATCGGACCAGGGAACGCAGCAGAGAAATGAGGAATCGGCGGAAGGCTATTTCAATATACTTGAGTAACCTTTTCATCTGTTCAATGGACCTCTCTGGCGGGCTACGCGGAAAATTGGAGCGTGTAGAGTCGCTTGTAGAGTCCCGAATCTTTATTGAGAAGGGCCTCGTGAGTGCCGCGCTCGACAATCGATCCATGATCCAAGACAAAGATCTGATCACAATGAAGAATCGTAGACAACCGATGGGCAATAACAAAGGAAGTCCTTCCGCGCATCAATCGATCCAGAGCCTCCTGTACCATCAGCTCGGATTCAGTGTCGAGCGCCGAAGTAGCTTCATCCAACAGGAGTATTTTCGGATCACGAATGATGGCTCTGGCAATCGCAATGCGTTGACGCTGTCCGCCAGACAACTGGACCCCCCGTTCTCCAACCTCTGTGTCATACCCACACTCCAATCGCTCGATAAACTCATTCGCATTTGCAGATTGCGCGGCCGCAATGATTTCGGATTCGGTGGCACCCAATCGGCCGTAACCAATGTTGTCTCTGATGGACCCGCTAAACAAGACTACCTCTTGTGGAACGATTGCGATGTGGGAGCGAAGAAAAGCAAGATCCATCGTTTGGATGTCCATGCCGTCAATCGTGATTGTGCCTTTGACGACGTCATAGAACCGCGGTATCAAGTTCACCATTGTACTTTTCCCACTCCCGCTCGGTCCAACAAGGGCAATTTTCTTGCCCGGATCCACAACCATGGAGACATTGTTCAGGGCTTGGTGTTCTCGGTTATAGGAGAAACTCACATTCCGGAATTCCACCTGTCCGAGCAAACGAGGCATTTCTGTGATATTACCGGTCGTTTGTTCTACGTCGAGGTCCAGCATTTCAAATATAAGCCCGGCTGAAACCAGCGACTTCTGCACTCTTGCGCCACTTTCTCCCAAGCCTTTCACAGGCTTAGCCATATTGATCATAATGAAAAGAAAGAACGATAAATCCTTCAGCGTCATTGAACCCTGGATAAACAGATACCCCGTGAAGAGCACTATGACCGAAGTCACCAGAGTATTAAACAGTTCGTTCGTTGGGCTTAAGAGCGCCATCACACGGACAATTTTCATTGCGTGGTGATAATTCGATTCAACTTTCTTCTGGAACTCTTTCTTCTCGAATTCCTCACGCGTGAATGATTTAATAATGCGAATAGAAGATATTTTTTCCTGCAAAAAGGCTGAAATTTCAGCAATGGTGTTTGTGAGATCCTTACTGAATTTTCTGATGCGATCGCCGAATCTACGGGATATTTCTCCGAATATGACAAAAACAAATATTGTAAAGAGCGTCAGCCGCCAATCTGTAAAAATAAGAACGGTCGCAAACACCAGAGCAAATATGGCGTTTTGCGACATTTCAACAAGTAGCGAAAGAGTCTGCTCCACGTTGTTCACATCGTTTGTGACGCGAGACATGGTGTAGCCCGTCTTGTTGGTGTCGAAAAATCTGACTGGAAGTTGAACCACGGTTCCGAACAGCTCATTTCTGAATTTCATGAGTATCTTCTGTTGGGCCGAACTCATGACATATTCACGGACGTAAACAAAGCAGGCTTTGAAGAGCGTGATGATGAGGACTGCAAGAGCGACCTTTCCGATTACCCACATAGCGTCGCTGTATCCGTTAACCTGCAGAGAAACGATAGGATGGTCTCGCACGGTGATATCGAACGGAACAACAATTGGCGCATGGTCGCTGACAAGCTTTCCGACAGTCTGAAAAAACTCTATCAGTGTCGCCATGAGAGCGGACGTCAGAACGTCTGACAGGCTCATCATTCCAACAGAGAACAATCCTGCCACCACCCGCCATTTGTGGCGTAAGAAGTATTTCAGAAGTCGTGTGAAAACGCCGAGCGGTGTCATTCTAGCGCAGATGCAGAGAGACTACGGAGTTTGTCCCAGGTATAGATACCGGTCTGATGACCATCCCCCCAATACACCTGGAGGGCATAATTACCCACCTGTTGAGCTCCTTTGAGCACGTATTTCCCTGGCAACTCCGGCTGTTCCATTGGTTTGTACGTTCTCAGTAGGACAGTTTCGCCTTGACAGGAGGCGCATGGGCAGTTGTCTCGCAACGTTTTCAACGGAATCATGGTTTCTGATCCATCCGCCCATTTGAGAGACAATTCACCCGGCTTGGAAAGAGAAATTTTCGTGGGTGTCAAGTCAAGATCCCGTATGGAACTCGCGATTCCTTATTCAAGAAAAAAAGGACAACCGGTGGTGATTGTCCTTTCGATTTCCAAATCATGCATGTGATTGCTCGTGGACCGTACCGGGGTCGAACCGGTGACCTCCACAATGCCATTGTGGCGCTCTCCCAAACTGAGCTAACGGCCCTTGCATTAAGCTCAATATACCCAACGAACGATGGAAAGTCAATTTTGAATGCCATTGCACGATGTGTGAGTTTTGAGTAATTTCTGATGGTGGTTGAGTGTGTTCGAAAACTATTTCTTCCATCATTTGAAATTCTATGAATCTGTCTTCACCTCGAAAAAACCTGCTCTCGCAGATCGCGCTCGTCTTGCTGCCGTTCGCTATCGTCATTGCTCTCGTGATTCCTTCCTGCAAGGATGAAAGACCTAATACGAGCGGGTACTTACTCCCAGATTCGAACTTGAGTTATTCGCGCGACATCGATCCACTCTTTGCACAGACTTGCCTCGGATCGCAGTGCCACAGCGGCAGCACACCCGCTCAAGGTCTTAATCTCGAACCGCCATCATACAGCAGATTGCAGTATTATGTGCCACAATTGGTGGTGCCTCGCGATACCAACAGCCTGCTCCTCAAATGGCTCGATGGTACGTTCTTACCAAGAATGCCTTCGAACCAAAACCCATTGACGTCAAACCAAATCAACGGCATAAAGCAATGGATAAAGGAGGGGGCCAAAAGCAACTAAGAATTCTCGCCGTTTCTGGTTCGAACATCCTTTCCCCAGTGGAGTTTCTTCCGCAGCACTTCGTAGTAGCTCGTACTCTTTCTTTTCACCAGCCTTGCTTCAAAAGGGGCTTTTTGTACCGTGATTGTTGCCGGAGAGCTCAATTGCTTCTCCTGCTGTCCATCTGCCGTTAATTGTATTCCGGATACTGCTGACAACACCTTCAGTACGATGACAGAATCATCGGGAACGATGACTGGTCGCGCAGTGAGAGTGTGTGGACAGATTGGGCTAATGGTAATCGATCGATTCTTAGGCGTCACAATTGGACCTCCATTCGCCAATGCATATGCGGTAGATCCTGTCGGTGTTGATATAATAATACCGTCCCCTGTGAACGTGGCCAAGAACTCGTTATTCACGTGTGTTTCTATGTCCATCACACGTGATGCGCCGTATTTTGAGACGACGATGTCATTGAGTGCTGTGAATTTCGATTTCATCCCATTCCCATAGGATTCCAGCATCATTCTCGTCTCGATCGTATATTCATTTCGTAGGATTTCGTCGAGACATTCATTCATTTCGTCGAGAGATACTTCTGCAAGGAATCCGAGCTTACCCAGGTTAATACCCAAAATGGGGGTTTTGCTCGCAGCAAGCAACCTTGCGAAACGAAGAATGGTTCCATCCCCGCCGAGCGAAATCAGCATGTCACATGAAGTCCCGAGTTTTTGTTCCGATACCAGGCAGGAGCGGCTGATTTTTTGAGAATGAAGAAGCGGTTTGATAGTGCGAGCAAGCACATCATGAATGACGAACTGAATCTTTTCTTGTCGAAAACGCGTGAGCAATTGCTCAACAACGTGCGACAACTCAACTTTGTCTAAGTTGCCTGAAATTCCAAATATCACTTTGGTTCTCCCCCTGTCGGCTCCGGCTTGGAGGCTTCGTCGACATAGTTCAGTTTCAGCTCCTGGGCCAGATTCGAAAGGAATTTTTCCTCTTCTGCACTGATATTGCCCTTCGTTTTCTCCTTCAGCATATCGAACATATCAATGATTGCCTGCGCCTGCTCAAGATTTCTTTCGATTTTGTCAGTCTCCGGGTTTTTCACTTTGCCGAGGTACTGCATCGCAGCAGAGTGAAACATCATCAAAAGGCTTACAAATAGGGCATTGTTTTTCTCATCGTTCGTCATTGTTTATTCTCCGCAAGAGATCCTCCGCGCCTTTGCTCCCACAGCTTCGCATATTTCGTGAAGACGTAACAGGAAGAAAGCACACACAAAATGAATCCTGGAAGACCGTCGAGAAATCCTAATTTCAGGAAATACATACGAATAAAAGTCAAGAGAGGGCGGATAGTAATCTGACTGACATGGAATGAGCGCCGTTCGTCGACCAGTTCCTCAGCCGCAAGAGACGTATATTTGTTGAGTTTTTCAAAATAGTGGGACAGCGTAGGATCCGTATAGTGCAAAAGATCCGAGGTCAATTCTCCTTCGTTGCCTTCGATTTCTAATCGCTCATGAACTCTAGATTCCGTAAAACGACCGCTCCCCCGCTTGAAGAGTCGGGTCACCCGCCCCGGGTACCACCCACAATGGAGAATCCAGCACCCCAGAAAATTCGCCTTCCGGGGAACAGAGAAAGCGACTGCCTTTTGATCTTTCGTCGCAAGAACGTGTCGAATTTCGTCCCTCAATGGATCCGACACACGCTCATCTGCATCAAGCCAGAGAATCCAGTCGCTCGTGATTTGACTTAGCGCGAAATTCTTCGCAGCCCCATACCCTTCCCAGGGGCGGACAAAGACCTTTTCCGTAAATTCTTTTGCCTTCGCCACAGTCGCGTCCGAACTTCCAGCATCCACGACGACAATTTCGTCCGCCCACATCACGGTTGAAAGACATTCCCGAATGTTGTGCTCTTCATTCTTTGTAATGATAATAACGGATACGGAGCTCAATTCCGCATATCCTTACGCCTCAGCGACAACGAAATTCACCAGTTTATTCTTGACAACAATGCGCTTGACGATTTTTTTCCCGTCAAGATATTTTTTTACGTTAGCATCGGCGAGTGCCCGCAGTTCAAGTCCCGGTTCATCGGTGTTGATCGGCACAAAAGTCCTCGAACGTAGCCTTCCGTTGACTTGGAATACGACTTCGATCTCTTGTTCAATCGCCTTGGAGGGATCAAATGACGGCCAAGGCTCCATTGCGAGCGTGCTCCCGTGACCGAGAATTGTCCACAGCTCTTCGCAAATGTGAGGTGCAAACGGACTCAGAAGCAGTACGAACTTCTCCATTGTCTGCCTCGGGCGTTGTTCCAATTTCGTTGCCTCATTCACGAATATCATCATTTGGGCAATAGCAGTGTTAAACCTGAGCGCCTCAATGTCCTCAGTTACTTTCTTAGCTGTCTGATGATAAAGTCGTTCAAAATCCGATGTTGGATCGGAATCGATAATGGAAGACTCCAGTATTCCTTCTTCATTATTCACAAAGAGTCGCCACACTCGGTTCAGAAACCGATGGACTCCTTCGACCCCTTTCGTGTTCCACGGCTTCATCTCTTCAAGTGGTCCCATGAACATCTCAAACAGCCTGAAGGAATCAGCACCATACAAAGCAACAATTTCGTCGGGATTCACCACATTCCCCCTGGATTTGGACATCTTGCGGGAATCTTCGCCGAGGATCGTGCCCTGATGACGGAGTTTCATAAAGGGCTCATTGGTGCTCAAGTGGCCCAGATCAAAAAGCACCTTATGCCAGAAACGTGCATACATCAGGTGAAGAACGGTGTGCTCCGAGCCACCAATGTACAGATCGACAGGCATCCAGTACCGTTCCTTCTCCTTGTCACAGAACGATTTGGCATTCTGTGGATCAAGATATCGGAGATAGTACCAGCACGAACCAGCCCATTGTGGCATCGTATTTGTCTCCCGACGTCCTTTGAGGCCAGTCTCACGATCGACTACATTGACCCAATCCTGCGCAAGAGCGAGTGGAGATTCAGTGGTCCCGCTTGGTTGAAATTTCTCGAGTTGCGGAAGTTCGAGAGGCAATTCTTCGGTTGACAATGCCTTCGCAGTTCCGTCTTCCAGGTGAATAATCGGAATTGGCTCACCCCAATATCGTTGCCGTGAGAAAAGCCAATCGCGGAGCTTGTACTGTACAGCGGATTTGCCAATCCGTTTTTTTTCAAGCCATTCTACCACTTGGTCCTTTGCCTTTGAAGTTGGCAAGCCATCAATGCTAAGCTCAATGCTCGACGAATTGACCGCAATGCCGTCCTCCGTGAACACTCCGTCGGATGGTTCGACGCCTTTGACAACCGATAGTATCTCCAATCCAAAAACCTTCGCAAACTCAAAGTCTCGTTCATCATGCCCAGGAACCGCCATGATTGCTCCTGTCCCATATCCCATTAACACATAATCAGCTATCCAGATTGGCATCTTTTTATGTGTGACGGGATTGATGGCATAGGCACCGGTAAAAACGCCGGACTTGACCTTATCTGTCCCACGTTCAATATCGCTCTTGAGCGATGTCTCCTTTACGTATTCCTGGATAGAGATTTTCTGTCTGTCGGTCGTGATCTCAGCGACAAACGGATGTTCGGGAGCCAAAACCATGTAGGTCGCGCCGAACAATGTATCAGGCCGTGTCGTAAACACACTCAAATGTTTTTGATTGCCTTCAACCTCAAACTCAATTTCTGCTCCTTCCGAGCGACCGATCCAGTTCCGTTGTTGTTCCATTGTTGACGCCGGCCAATCGAGAGCCTTTGCATCTCTCAACAAACGCTCCGCATATGCAGTAATGCGCATAATCCACTGGCGCATTGGCCTTCGTACAACCGAATACCCTTTCTCAGTCCATTCGGCGACCTCTTCGTTTGCCAATACTGTTCCCAGGGCTTCGCACCAGTTGACGGGCACTTCAGCGGAGTAAACCAGTCGAAACTGTGTCAGGAAATCGTGCTGTTCCTTGCGTGACATTTGTTTCCACTGTTTCGCAGAGAACGATGTCTCGAGACCCAACTTCGCACTCCCCTCCCGTTCAAGTTCTTCAACGAGCGAGCTGATTGGGCATGCTCTATCAGCTCTTCGATCATACCATGCATTGTAAATCTCAAGGAATATCCACTGTGTCCACCGGTAATACTGTGGATCAGTCGTATTGACCTCGCGCTCCCAGTCATAGCTCAACCCCAGACTCTTGATCTGACGACGGAAGGTGTTCACGTTCTCTTCCGTTGTCAGTTTGGGATGAATGTTCGTTTGCATCGCATACCGCTCGGCCGGAAGACCAAATGCATCCCAACCCATCGGATGCATCACGCTAAAACCGTTCATACGCTTGAATCGTGCGTATATGTCTGTCGCAGTGTATCCTTCCGGATGGCCGACGTGGAGACCGCTACCTGACGGATAGGGATACATGTCCAGAATATACATTTTCCGCTTTCGCAGATCTTCAACTGTTCGGAACGTGTGTTGTTCATCCCAAGTGCGCTGCCATTTGGCCTCTATGGTTTGGAAATCATACTTCATGGTGATTCTTCACC
>JADGQA010000264.1 GCA_017882185.1 Bacteroidota bacterium | reverse complement strand
ATTTGTCCCAACGGCTCATCGAAAGTCCGTCGAGCGCCCTGTCTTTGTCGAGGGTTGTGACCGCAGGACGAATGCGTTGCAGCCTCCCCTGGAAATTGATGAGTGTTCCGTTTTTCTCGGCATACGTCGAACTCGATAGTACGATATCGGCAAGATCGGCTGTTTCATTCCGTTCGTATGAGTGTACGATCAGCAGCTGTAAGTTGGTCAATATTTTCGCGATCTGTGGATCGGCCGCTATGTTGTCCTCCAGGACATACAACGCTTTGATAGTACCTTCTTTGATGCCATTGATAATACCTTCGAAATTCAGACCACCCTCCGATGGGGCAACGCCGACTTCGCGTGCACCTGCGCTATTCGGAGTCTTGTCAGCGCGAATCAAGAGGTTGTCTTCATCTCCTTCCTTCGTGTGCCGAACGAAGTCCAGGTTCCTCGTACCAAGAGTCTCCTTCATCAGACGCTGAAATACATAATTGTCTTCGTTGGTCGCAAATGCCGATCCAAGGCCTGCGATCTCGGTCTTCTTGAATGCACGCAGCTCGGACACTGCTTTCGAGATTGCTTCGTCCCACCCGACTTCCACAAGCTGGCCTTCCTTGCGAAGCATTGGACCATTCAGTCTCGCAGAACTATTGACATACTTGAATGTATTCAATCTGCCATGATCACACATCCAATGTGAATTCACGTCTTCGTTCTTCCGGGGTGTGAGACGCAGTATTTCATTGTTGCGTACCCAAACATTCGTGTTGCATCCCCGCGCACATCCGGTGCAGACACTTTCGGTCGAAGACATTTCCCAAACTCGTGATTTGAACCTGAAGTCCCGACTCGTCAATGCACCGACCGGACACAGTTCAATCACATTCATCGAGTAAGGATTGTCGAGCTGCGTTCCACGAAATGTTGTAAGGACAACATGGTTTCCGCGTTCCGTGAACGTCAACACTGGCTGATGCGCGATCTCATCCGAGAATCTGATACACCGGGAACACATGATACAACGCTCAACGTCCAGCATGACATTGGGCCCCAGTTCAACGCGCTTTGGTTTGTGGACCTTGTCTTCTTCGAAACGGCTGTATCCGATGCTATACTTGTACGCATAATCCTGAAGTTTACATTCCCCTGCTTCGTCGCAGATGGGGCAATCCAACGGATGATTGATAAGCAGGAACTCCATGACGGCATTCCGGGCTTTGACAACCTTTTCACTTGTCGTCTTAACTACCATCCCGTCCGCAACCTGCGTTGCACACGCGATTGCGAGCTTTGGTATTTTCTCGATCTCAACAAGGCACATCCTGCAGTTACCGGAGACAGAAAGCTTCGGGTGCCAGCAGAAATGCGGAATATGAATCCCGTTCTGACGTGCCGCTTCGATGACGGACAGTTTTGTGTCAACTTCGTATTGATTGCCGTCTATCGTAATGTTCGCCATAATCGATCAGTTCCCTGTAGTCTCAGATAGACCTCTCACATTCCCTTGCTCTTGTATTCCTTGAGGGCCACACCAAGTATGCTCAAGGATTGTCTCAGATCCTCCACACTCAGCATGAACGCCAAACGCACCTCGTTGATTCCTTTCCCCGACGTCGCATAAAATCCTTGTCCGGGAGCAACGAGAACCGTCTCACGCTTGAATTCAAATTCCTCGATCATCCATTTCGAAAAACTCTCTGCATCTCTCACCGGCAGGCCGATAACAATGTAAAAAGCTCCTTCAGGTTTGTAGTAAGTGATATCGGGAATTCGTTTCAACTCTTCGTAGACGACATCGCGCCGCTTTCGAAATTCCTCAACGATGGGTCCCGTATAAGGGAATGGATCGTTCAAGAGTGGCGCCACAGCGATCTGTTCGATCGTCGCGACAGACAAGCGCGCCTGTCCGATCTTCAGCGCGCTCGCAATGACGTCGGTGTTGTGACTCGCAATAACTCCGATTCGTGCGCCGCACACGTTGAATCGTTTCGAACAGCTGTCCACGACGATCGCTTGATTGCGCAGTTGCGCAAACTCTGTAATCCCAACAGCCTTCGATTCATAGGCGAACTCTCGGTATACTTCATCGGAAATCACAAACAGATTGTGTCGCTTTGCGAGATCCACAATCCTCAGCATTTCTTCTCTGGTATAGACAGCACCCGTAGGATTCGAGGGAGAGTTAATGATGAAGGCTTTCGTCTTTGTTGTGATGTATGGTTCGATTTCTTTTGTCGGCGGCAGATGAAAACCATTGTGGATCGAGAGCGGAACAGCTCTCAGCTTCACATTGGCAATCGAAGCAAATCCGTTGTAATTGGTGTAGAATGGTTCGAATACAATGATCTCCTCCCCTGCATCGCACACCGCAATCATCGCCATGACGATTGCCTCCGAGCCGCCTGTCGTGACAATCATTTCCTTCTCTTCAAAATCGACTCCGACGTGATGGTAATAAGCCTTCCATCCAGACAATGCAGGCGAAAGGCCGTTCGATGGTGCATAGGCTATCGTTTTCTGATCGAATTTGCGAATGGCTTCAAATACCGCCGATGATGTCGGAAGATCAGGTTGGCCGATATTCAAATGATACACGCGTATCCCCTGCTTCTTGCGCACTTCGGCTGTCGACGCCAGTTTTCTGATTGGCGAGCCCTGCATTTCCTTGGCTCTTCTTGAAATCGACAATGAAGTTTGAACGTCTATTTCAGCGATTGTTTCCATAATCACGATTCCCAGAGAATATGACAAATTGCAGCAATCAATTCCGAGGATCCAATTACGTCTCCTCCGGTTTGAAGATAACTGTTGAGTATTTTTCCGGCGTCAGCAAGTCATCTGCAACTGCGTGGACATCATCGACGGTCACGGCCTCTACATGATGGATAATCGAATCCATTGAGTTGAATTCACCAAAATACAACTCAGAAGAACCGAGTCGCATCATGCGGTTTGGAATGCTTTCAAGACCCAGCATCATTCCGCCTTTGAGCTGGGCCTTTGTGCGTTCAAGTTCGGATTTTGAAATACCGCGGTCGTGGATCTTCTTGAATTCTTTCCAAATGAGATCAATAGAATCAGCGATGTGGCTCGTGTCCGTTCCAATGTAAGCACCGAATGTCCCGGTGTCAGTCGACATGTTCGCAAAGCTATAAACATTGTATGCGAACCCGTATTTCTCTCGTATGTTTTGGAACAACCGGGAACTCATTCCATCACCCAAAAGCGAATTAAGGACCATCAAAGGATATCGCTGCTTATGGTTCATGCCGTAGCTTACAGCCCCCAAACAAACGTGCGCCTGCTGGATCGGCTTTCGATACTCCTTGTTCTCCGGTTTTTGTACCTTTGGCCGCGTCCGCTCGTCCTTTTTCCCATTCCTGGAAGGCGAAGTAGAGCCGAAGTAGCGTTTACTGAGGTCGAGCAGCCCCTTGTGACTGATGTTGCCAGCAGCCGCGATGATTGTTTTTTCCGGCGAATATTTCGTTGCCAGATAATCGAGGAGGTCACGCCGTCGGAAAGAACGTAGGTTTTTCTCCGTTCCTATCACTGGGAAACCCATCGGGTGAGCGCCGAAGATCGCTTTTTCAAAGTAGTCGTGGATAATGTCATCAGGGTCGTCTTCGGCATTCTTCAACTCTTCAATAACGACTCCTTTTTCCTTTTCAATCTCTTTATCGGGAAATTTCGCATTCAGAACGATGTCCGAAAGAACGTCAACTGCCAGTGGAGTGAATTCATCCAGGACCCGCGCATAGAAGCATGTGTGCTCTTTCCCCGTAAAAGCATTAAGATACCCTCCGACAGATTCCAGGCTTTGAGCTATGTCCCGCACAGATCTCTTCTTTGTCCCCTTGAAAGCCATGTGTTCGATGAAATGTGCGATGCCATTGTTCAATTCGTTTTCATCGCGCGAACCGACATCGACCCAGACACCAACCGAGACAGACCTTACGATTGGGATCTCCTCCGAAATGACTCTGACACCGTTTTGAAGGATGGATTTCTTGTAAGTGGCTTCGAGATTGCGGGATGGGGAGCTGCTAAGCTTTCCTGCCAATTTCAATTTTCCGACGACACTCAAGTGTTCTCAAACATTGACTGTTACTCTGACTGTGACAATGCATTACTTGAAGGAACACACTCCAACAGCGCAAAAAAGATACTCGAATTTTGATGGAGAGTCAAGGTAGGTATTTCTCTTCACTCGAATCGATGGCATCATGAGTTGGACGAAACTGAACTGAGTGACTGCATCATTCCTGCTAGGTATTCAATCCTTTTTTTCGCGCAACATCGACCAAATTTTGGTTACGACCATGTCTATCGCGACGAGATTTTCTGCGCCTCTTGGGATAATAATGTCAGCCCAATGCTTGCTCGGCTCCACAAATTCCAGATGCATCGGTTTTACGGTATTCAGGTACTGCGTCATAACGGAATCGACAGATCGGCCACGTTCGATCATGTCTCTCCTGATTCTTCTGATCAATCGCTCGTCGGCATCTGTATCAACGTAAATTCGGATATCCATTAGCTCGCGCAGAGCCTTTTCGACAAAAATAAGAATTCCATCAACGATAATGATCTCTTTCGGCTGGATGGTCTGAGTTTCTTTGAGTCGCCGATGCGTCGTGAAATTATAGATCGGTTGGGATATCTCCTTCCCTTCCCTCAATTGTCTCAGATGTTGAATGAGCAAATTCGTCTCAAGAGAATCTGGATGATCAAAATTAATCTTATCCGGCGCCAGACCTCCATGGACACTCAAATCTTTGTAGTATGAGTCGTGCTGAATTACGACAACGCGGCTCCGATCGAGATGCTCAAGAATTCTATTGGTGACCGACGTTTTGCCGGACCCCGATCCGCCGGAGACGCCGATAACAAGTGATTTCATATCAATTCCGAACGAATGACTATGTATTCAACTGAATATAGCTGGAAGTGACGCGATATTCAATTTCGATCGATTGATTACGAGCGCATAATTTCCGATTATGCATTGCCGTACACTTTTCGTCTCCAGATCATATCATTCGAGATTCCCAATTTTGGATTCTTCTTCCCTTCCTGTGGTTTTC
>JADGQA010000069.1 GCA_017882185.1 Bacteroidota bacterium | reverse complement strand
CTCGATCTGTTTTCCGTCCTGTTCGGCGAAGTCGTCGCACTTCTTCCCATTTATGCCCAGGATATTCTTCGGGTTGGTGCCGAGGGTCTCGGCATTCTGCGAGCGGCGCCTTCCCTGGGCGCTGTGCTGACCCTGATGATGTTGGCACGATTTTCTCCAATGAAACATGCCTGGAGGAATCTTTTGACGGTGGTCGTGGGATTCGGTGTGAGTATCATCGTGTTTGCTGTATCGCCATGGCTGTCTCTTTCGGTCATTGCCCTTTTTCTCAGTGGTGCGTTCGATAGCGTTAGCGTCGTCATTCGAGCAACAATTCTCCAATTGATGACCCCGGATGAAATTCGTGGACGGGTCATGGCTGTGAATGGCATTTTCCTCGCCTCTTCGAATGAATTGGGTGCCTTCGAGTCTGGCCTTGCCGCGAAAATCATGGGAACGGTACCTTCGGCGGTGTTCGGGGGAGTAATGACACTTTTGATCGTTGGATGGATGCACCTAAGTTCGAGGGAACTCTTGAAGGTGAATGTCGAGCGCGATCGGTCGCATAGGCAGGACAAAACTGCGGGGTAGGGGATATCGGAGAATCAACCCGAAACGATTTGGACATTCAATTTTGCTCGCGGTGAAAAATATTTCCTGGTCTCGCTGTGCTACCCGCCGGTGAGCTTCTTCCATCGCTCAGCAAGCTCTTCTTTGGACCTTTTCGCTGCATACTGTTCATGCAGTCGGTGGAGTTGCTGAAGAGCAATGGAATCGAGATCCTCGTCGTCTCTATCGCGCTTCAGCATCATCTCGAAAGCTTCCTTATCCTCGTCTTTCATAGCACTCTTGTGTTCCCGCAGAGACAGGATCATCTTATGTTGTTGATCTCGTTTCACGTCGCGAAATGGAATGATTTTCCCGTATCTCTCGTATTGCAGATAAGGGAAGAAATGGTTACTGCTTTCGTTTTCCGTAGAGTGGGTTATCCTGGATGGCATGAAGCAACTCAGGCATCACCGTTACACCCCGTTGTTGAATCTGTTTCGCATACATCATTGCGGAATCGGGATCATTCCTGGCATGGACATAGAAATTGGCGAGGTAGTAGTATCCGAGAAGGAAGTCCGGACTAATCATCACCGATCGCTTCCACAGTCGTGCGGCATCGTCGAGCCGGCCTGCCGACAAACACATCTTCCCATAATTGATATAGTTGTAGAGTTGAAGCGGGTCAAGCCGGATGGATGTTTCGTATTCTCGCGCAGCGAGCGCATATTGACGTCGGTTCGCAAATACATCACCGAGCATTCGATGGATGACTTTCATGGAAGAATCACGCGCAATTGCGGCCCTAAGTACGCGCTCGGCCGAGTCGTCATTCCCTTCATCCAGAAACAGACCCGCCAGGCTCGTATAGGATGCATCGATGCTCGGATCCTTCAGATACGCCGTCGTTGCATATGCTGTACGGTCGCGAAATTTCTCGGAATGGACCATCGCGAGAACCGAGAAAGCAGTGATGAGTGCCAGAAATGCAAGCAGATGGCGATACTTTGAAAAGTCGATTGATTGGATGAGCGGAAGCTGGGTAACTGCAATGAATAATCCAATAAACGCACTGTATGCCCGGTGTTCGTGAAAGATTATTCCCGACATAAACGTTGGAGCGAGAAAGAGAAAAAACCATCCCAATCCCCAGCACATTTGGCGCATAGACGAGGGTCGGCGCAAGAAAAACGCCGCGACGAACAGAAGAATACTGATCACCCCGGGAATTAATGAATGGTCCGCAAGATTCGGATATATCGAGAGATTGAACGGAAACAATGCCTTTCCAATATACAGGATGAACGCCGGTGAGTTATTCAGCCAGCTCACAACGAGCGAAACGATTGATTGGTGGACCTCAAATGTTCGTGTGACCATACTCCGCAAACAAACCCAGAGGGCAAGCAGGATGGCGTAGGCAATCGAGACGGAAACCGTTGTTGCACGTGGAATCCTTTCCCTTCTCACAATAAAGACATAGGTAGCGCACATGATGGGGAGCATCAGGGCCGATTCTTTTGTGAGCAACGCCAGGAAGAGGAGGACAAAGTGGCCAATGAGCGGCAACAATCGTTTTGTGTCGAGTGCGCGGAGAAACATCAAGAATGATGCGAGCACGAGTAATGTGAGCAAGGTATCATTTCTCCCCGGGATCCAAACAACGGCTGAAGCATTCAATGGATGTGCGCAGAAGAGAACAGCCGCCATACCTGCAATTGGTTTCGAAACGTTGAGCTGCTTGAGCACGACGAACAAGAGAAGAGAGCACGCGATGTGGAGGAGTATGTTCGTAACGTGAAATATTGCCGGAGAATCCTTCGACACCTGCAATTCGAGCATGAAAAGAAAGTTGAGAAACGGACGGTAGAAGACCTGTGGGTTCGTTATGGAAATAAAGACATCTGTGGTAAATAGCTTCGGAAAATTTGCGAAGTTGCTCAGGAATTCCTGGTTTACGACCAGCAGCTGCGTATCATCGGAGTACGTATACTGGTACGTCACACTATTCCCGTAAATGATCAGAGCAACAAGGATGATGATCGAATAGATGTATGAATCCCTGATCGAACCTAGATCTATGTGCCTGGTTTTTTCTACTTCCCTCTGGGGCGGACGGGAAGGACTGCCGACTATTTCACTCATAGACAGAATACGATGGATACAGAGGCCACATCCCGATTCAATGGCATCGCTGAATAGTGATTCGACGGCCCCTCACTGAAATCCACTTGAAATCCCCCCATTTGTCGGTGGAGCGTGATGAACCACAAAATAACTGGGTGGCAATGTATTGTTACGTTGCTTCATTTAATGATATGTACGCCGGCGCAGATGGGTCATTATTGTTTTCTCTTTCCGTACAACGGGTTTTCTTGAATGGCACGAAGGAGCTCGGGCATGACGGTCACACCCCGCTGCTGGATTTGTTTCGCGTAGATCATTGCTGAATCCGGATCGTTCTTGACGTGGATATAGAAATTCGCGAGATAGTAGTATCCCAGGATAAAATTCGGATTGATCATAACGGATGTTTTCCACAGTCTTGGTGCATCATCGATGCGGCCCGCGTCCATGCACATCTTGCCGTACACAATATAGGTGTACAGTTGAAGGGGATCGAGTCGTAGGAACGTCTCATATTCCTGCGCCGCCATTCCAAATTCATTGCGATGAGCAAGAATATCTCCCAGCATCCGGTGAGCCGTCTTCATATTGGGAAACCGGACAAGACCCTTTCGAATCACACGCTCTGCATCGTCGTAATTTCCTTCGTCGATGAAGAGGCCCGCGAGGCACGCGTACGAATTGTCGATACTCGGGTCAGAAGTGAAAGCGCTCGTTGCATAGGCAGTGCGATTTCGGAACTGCTCCGAATGCAGCATTGCAACAACTGCGAATACAGCGAGGACCGCTACAAATCCAAGGACGTGGATATTCTTTGAGAGATTCACAGATTGCACCAAAGGGAGTTGGGCCATGGCAAAAAGAAGACCCAAAAACGCACAATAGGCACGGTGTTCGTGGAAGATGATACCTGAGACAAGGGGAGGAACGAGGAAGAGCAAGAACCATCCAAACCCCCAGAGAATTCCTTTTGCCGACGAAGGCCTCCGGATCAGGTAAACCGCCAGGAAAAGAACGACGCCCAACAGGCCCGTCCAAACAGAATTGTCCATCAGATTCGGGAAAATGGACAAATTGTAAGGGAAGAAGACCTTTCCGAAATACAGGAGCAATGCGGGAAGATTACTGAGATATCTTGCTATGAGAAAATCGCTCGTCAAGTGGACGGTAAATGTCTGAGGAACCAGACTCCGCAGTCCGTACCAAACGACTATGAGGACAAAGTACGAGAAAAGCGCGATAATCCATACCCGTCGGTGAAGGGTGCTGCGATGAAAAAAAATGACATAGCTCACGCTTAGGATCGGCAAGACAACAGCTGACTCTTTTGTCAGCAGGGCAAGGAAGAACAAAATGAAATGCCCGATGAGTGGTCCAATCCTGCCGGTGTCCAACGCTCGCAGGAGGAACGAAAATGATCCCAAGAGAAGCGCTGTGAGCAAGGTATCATTTTGGCCTGGAATCCATACAACCGCAGATGCATTCAACGGATGAACACAGAACAAAAGTGCCGCAATCCCTGCAATCGGTTTAGCACTTCCTAGTTGTTGAAGGACTACAAAAACAAGAATGCTGCAGGCAAGGTGGAGAAGGATGTTGGTGACATGGTACACCACGGGCGAATCCTTGCCAATATGGGTCTCGATCATGAAGAGTATGTTCAGGAGCGGACGATAGAATACCTGGGAACTTGTCGTGGATATGAAGACATCAGTTTCAAACAGCTTTGGGATGTTGGCAAAATCGCTCAGTAATTCCTGGTTCATCACCACCAGTTGAGTATCATCGGCATACGTGAACTTGTACGTGACACTCTTACCGTAGATTATCGTACCTACGACAATGATGGCCAGATAAATCTGCCAATCCCGCACTGAGTTTACAACTTTGGGCATGTGGTGTCGTAGAACATTGATCAGAATGAGCAGTAGCTACTTGTTTTTTCCAACAAAGGCAAGGGAAAGTCGTTTGTGCATGTATCTTCTCAATAGGGAAGGACTCGACTTAGTTGTTTCCCTAGTTCGACAAGTTTGAGATAGATCGATTGAAAGAAAAGATTCTTGAAGTAAAGAGGTTCCACTTTCCTAATCGATATTGAACGGCAGTGAGAAGGCAGCCAAATCCATAGTTGATGCTCCGCGCAAGATTAATCGACGATGCCTCGCGAAAGTATTTTGCAGGGCAGGTGATCTCGCCGATACGGAATCCTGCAAAGATGGCTTGTGAGAGAAGCTGATTGTCGAAAACGAAATCATCCGAATTGTTCGACCAGGGAATCGATTGAAGTACGCGTCGAGTGTACGCCCGATAGCCGGTATGATATTCGGAAAGCTTTGCGCCAATGATGAGATTTTGCAGCAGCGTCAGTACGCGATTGCTGATATACTTGTACACTGGCATACCTCCCTCGATCGCCTTTCCGCCAAGAATACGCGAGCCGAGCACAACGTCAAATTCCTTTGACTCCAGCAAGTACGCCATTGCACTGATCAGCCTCGGTGTGTACTGATAGTCCGGATGAAGCATGATGACGATATCTGCCTTGCTTTCAAGTGCCGCCGCATAACAGGTCTTCTGATTGCCCCCATATCCTTTGTTCCGCTCGTGGACGATCGTTTTGATGTTCAGTGATCGAGCGAGGGTAGCGGTTGTATCGGTACTTGCATCGTCGACGAGGATTATCTCATCGACTATGTCGAGTGGAATCTCGCGGTATGTTGCCTCGAGCGTCCGGGCGGCATTGTAGGCCGGGAGAACGACAGCGACGTTTTTGCCTCGAACCATGCTGGTTAACGGGTTGTGGGGTCTGTTGAGGTGTGAATTCTCGCTTCCAATATACAAAAATCGAGGGTTGAGTGATACCCGACTCTGAGCCCGTCGAAGAATGCCATTGCCGAATCTGACGTATCTGCTCCCTTTGCTTTTCTCATATCTTTCCACTACATGATTTGATAGCACCTTGGCTAGTTGCAGCACATGTCATTCCGCCAACTAGAGGGGTTTGGCAGTTTCTGTTTCTCGGATTTTGATTCGTGTAAGAGAGATGGGAATAGGTTCAAACAGGCAAATTGACGTGCCGATAGTTGAATATCGTTCAAAGACCGTAAAGAAATCACTCCACCATCGTTGCTATCGGTCAGAATTTCGAGGTATTTTTTACCTCAGGGGGTAAAATGGTAACGATTTCCTGCCCTTTGAGAACCTAACTACAGAGATTTCAACAGGTTGTGAAATCGGATTTGATGGCATCCTAGTTGTCTAATAGGCACTCGGCATAACAAACGCAAGCTATTTCACCAGGTCCATCTCACTCACACTTTAAGGAGGTATTCATATGGGTCAGCAACAATTGCTCCTTATCATTCTCGGCGTTATCATTGTCGGTATCGCCATTGCAGTAGGCTTGAGCCTTTTCAGCGCTCAAAGCATTCAGTCTAATAAAGACGCTATCATCAACGACCTGAACAACATTGCAGCTCAGGCGTATCAGTATCGCATTCGTCCATCATCGATGGCGGGTGGCAACGGCAGCTATGTCGGATTCAGCATTCCGCAGAAAATGGCTACCAACGCGAACGCGGCTTACACATGCGCTCCTGCTAGCAATACCGTTACGTTTACGGCGACGTCTGCAAACAACGCTGCAAACTTGGTATATGCCGCTATCGACACAGACGGCAAGTTCGTACAGACTGCTTGGTCCTACACGAGCGAATTCCAGTAAGCCTGTCGACACATTCTGTAGATCACAATCCCGCCTTTGGGCGGGATTTTTTTTGCGCCTTCCGTATCCTCCCAAGCTGGATCGCATTCAGCCTTCGGTCTGCTTAACGCGGATTATTCGCCGCTTACGGTCACGACAATAGACCGATTACGATCGCGGACATCCAACTCCACGTGTACAACCTGTTGCCAGGTCCCGAGAACAAGTCTGTTACTCCGGACGGGTATGATAATATCCGGACCCAGGATGCTCGCTTGAAGATGGGAATGTCCATTGCCATCCTGCCATGTCTGTTCGTGCCCATAACTACGGCTGGGAGGTATCAGCTTGCTGAGGATTTGAGGAAGATCCTTCCTTAATCCCGGCTCGAATTCTATCGAGCATATTCCTGCAGTGCTCCCGACTGCAAAGACATGAGCGATGCCTGTCTGAACGTTGGAATTGTTCACGATTGAACTGACTTGGTCCGTCAAATCGTGCATGTCGCCATATCCCTTTGTCGAGAACGCGTATTCACTCTGATATACCATTGGATGTTCTCTTGTTGTGTTCTTCAAACGTAAAGAGCGTTGCCAAATTCACGACGATGCTTCATTGTGATTTCATTTTCTTCTCCGAGATAATTAAAAATGGCGATGCAGGCCTTGCGCGAGCCATCCTCGTCATAATATCGATCCTCCCGGATGACTCGAATAAACTGTTCCAGCGCATCGTCAAAGCGACCTTCGGAAAGACTCTTGATTGCTTCGAGATAGTTTGGTTTGGCAGGAGATTCAGGGAGACTCGAAGTATCGTCTAGTTTCGATATGAGTCGATCGCAGGTTCGTATTGTATCAACGACGTTCGCATGCTTGCTCGACTCATCTATTTGGGCGACGAGTTGGACGGCGCGAGTTCGATTCGAAAAGAGAAGTGCGGTCGCAAGTAGCGATCGCGCACGCTCATGATCGGGCGATTCCTTGAGTATCGGTTCGATCAGGTTTCTCGCGTCCTCAAAACGTCGATTCCGGACCAGGAGTTCGGCTTGATCAAGCCGGCGCGCGTATTTGTCCGGTAGCGCAGTTCGGAACCATTGTTCAATACTCGACTCCGGCAACGCACCGGCAAATTCGTTGATCACGGATCCCTCGAAAAACAATTTTACGTTTGGAATGCTCCGAATTTCATACTGTGCAGCAATGTCCGGGAATTTTTCAGTATTGAGTTTTTTCAATTCCCATTCCTTGTTGTGCTTCACAGCAAGTTTCTCAAGGATTGGACTCAGTACTCGGCACGGGCCACACCACTCAGCCCAGAAATCGACCATAACGGGGATCGAAGAACTCAGTTGGATGACTTCTTTTTCAAAGTCTTTCACATCATAATTCATGGTGAGATGGAGTCCCTCCTTCTCAATTCTTCAATGCAAGTCTTCGCTCAATATGTCCATCGATTTCCAAACACGCAAGATCATGCGACAAGCGCAAGAATGTCTTCCCTTTCGTTGTTTGACTCGTGATGTCATTCCAGAAGGATTTACTGAGGAGGCAGAGCTGCGGAAGGAAAATGACTAGAACGGAAAGTCATCTTTCAGATTGACTTCCTGCTTCTTCTCTGGTTCCTTTTTCTTGGCAATGAGGTGGACGGGGTTTCCGTCGACGTAGATTGCCCGATACGGTCTGGTAGGACAGGCGTGTTCACACGCTCCGCATCCAATACAGTATTCTGGCTTCACTTCGGGCAAACGAGAGTTCTTGTACGGAACCATCGTTACCGCCTTCGTCGGACAATGTTCAGTGCAGGCACCGCAGTCAGTATTCTCGGTATAGACGACACAATTCTGTTTGATGAACACGACTCTTCCGGCCTGGTTGAGTTTCTTCTCCTCAACTGTCATTTTTCTCATCGCACCGCTCGGACAGATCTCAGTGCAGACTGTACATTCAAAGTTGCAGTATGAAGCACCAAAGTCCATTACTGGTTGTAACAATCCAGCCAATCCGTACTGGAGAAAAGACGGTTGAAGCACTTGCGAAGGGCACGAGCTGATACAGACGTGGCATGCCGTGCATGTTTGAGTAAAGTGATTAATGCCGAGGGAACCGGGGGGAGTCACCGGATGAAGCTTGCGCTCCGGGATGGTGCTGTCCTTCTGCGGTTTGACCACCTTCGCTGTATCAGCGGCAATCTTCCGACCTATGAATAAAAGGGGCGTCCCCAGGAGAAACGAGCGTCTCGCGCCGTCGACGACTTGTTGGTGCGGGTTTGGGGATCCGAGGGATAAAACAAATTTCAACCCTCCTGAAGGACAGGCTGTTAGGCAATTGAAGCATACCACACACCGCTCGAACTCAACCGTTTTTGATTTTCGATCGATGCACCCGGCTTTGCAGACGCGCTGACATAATTGGCACGATTTGCAGTGGTCGGCGTCGATTGCAATCTTGAAAATGGAATACCGTGAAACAAGTCTGAGAAGCGCGCCCACCGGGCAAATGGAATTACAGTAGAGACGCCCATGCTGAAATGACATCCACCCCACCAGAGCAAGGAAGAGCAGGGGCAGGATGACGGAGGCAAGTGCAACGCTTTTCACTTCCACGGGAAAGAGATCAAATCTGTTGAATAGCTCCAGGAAGGAAGCTAATACGTTGTTTGCGACGATGATCAATGGTCTGATGAGACTTCCGCTGAGTCGGCCGAAATTGCTGAATGGATCGAGCAGATTAACTGCAAACATGCTTCCGATTGCCACGGGAAGCGCTGCAACGACAAGGAACGCAAGGTGTATGTTTGAATGTGGTTCAAGTGGCTCGTGATACCTCCTGAGTCGGAGTTTTTTCGAAATGAATGCTACCATGTCCTGGAGAGTCCCGATCGGACAAATTGTGGAACAATAAATTCGTCCAAACAGGAAAGTGAGAACCAGAACCACCATAAAACCGATCGCCGCACCACCTGCAACTGTGAAAAAATTGAGGATTGACGGAGTAAATTGGAGGAATAGAATCGACCGTACGATTACGGGAGGCAACAAGCTCAAGAAGTCAACAAGTACCAATGAGGTTGCCAGGAAAAAAAACAAAGAGAGGACAACCCGCAACTTCTTGAATGTCGGAAGATGCATCAGATCAGATTTTTATCCTATTGATCGACAGCCCGGTGAGGTTCATCTTCCCAACGTGCATTTCGTCAGCAATTTTGATGTGACCGATTTCATCGGGTTCAAATCCAAGAAGTTTCGCGGATGCCGCATCCGCAGCGACGATATCGCGTGACATGATAAGCGACTTCATGACAACCACGTCCTCCATCGAGGTGCCGCGAGGTCCGTTATTCTTCATAACAGTATATGCATCGACAATATTGAGACTTGGCTTGCAGTATGTCGCAAAATCTGCGATGCACTGCTGCAAGTCGTTTCGATGCCAGTAACGCCGATCCCAAACGACACCCATGAAATTTTTCATCGCTATTGTTGCCCGGGCGCCATCGTGAACTTTCAGCACAGGAACATTGATAATCACGTTTGAGCTCAGCATAAGTTCGTGGACCTTTGCCTGCCTCAGCGATTTGCCATTGGAGATAGCAACTTCCTGATAATAGCCCTCGGTCTCGCCGGATACTATCTTTGCACCGGCGTCTTTCGCTGCTTTCTCTATTCCGCTATTTTTGTAGGATCTCGTCCAGTTGTCACAGGTGTGGTCGAAGACGAAGACTTCCTTCGCCCCCGCGTTGAAGCAATGTTCAATGATCCTTCCAACCAGCTTTGGATTGGTATTTGCGCCTCTTTCCGGAATTACGTCCCAGCCAATGTTCGGTTTCACTACCACTGTTTGTCCTTTGGACACAAATTGGTTCATCCCGCCAAACGACTCGATGGCCACATCAAACATAACGTCCGGTTCGCCACCTTTGATGGCAATCAGGTCGTAGGCTGGCGCCGGACCGGATACCGTATGGCCAAACAGTGGATTGTTTTTGCCCCACAAGAGAGATGTTCCGGTAATAATCCCGGCGCCAATTCCCTTATTAATAAACTGTCTGCGGTCCATATGCTGTTCCTGGAAAAATTTGGTTGAAGGTTGCGAGACCCGACTTGCCAAAAGCCCATTGAAGTGTCCATCTGTCAAGTCCCGTGCGGCTTTCTACTACGCGCAAGTTGCGTGCCATCCGATCTTGCCGGAAGGCGCAGGAAACTCCAGCAAATTCAGGCCCGGCGATTGCAGCGGCAGCAAGAATAGCAGTTTCGCGCGAAGTAGATTTCCAACAAATGCAAGATTTCTCGATATTAGGAACGGTTTATTCTATTGCTGTGATTTTTCCGCTCGCAAGACTTTGTCCATTAAGCGATCCTGAAGGGGTACTATGAGCAGTGAGACATTTTATTTGGGTTTACCGGTGATTGATAACTTCGTTGATGTCTCCAATCCGGAAATATATAATGGCCTCCCCGGTGACTGGCACGTTGTTGTCACTGATGTCAAGGATTCGACGAAAGCAATCGAGAAGGGAGGGTACAAAGTGGTGAATCTGCTCGGCGCTTCTTCCATCATCGCGATGCTGAATTTGATGAAGTCCTTTTCATTGCCGTTTGTCTTCGGCGGTGATGGTGCGACGATTTGCCTGCCTCCATCTCTTGTTGATCGGGCCAAGCGATCACTCGTTGCAACAAAACAAATGGCGACCGATGTCTATGGGATGGACCTCAGGCTCGGAATTGTCCCGCTCCGACACATCAGGGAAAGTGGCTATGATGTGCTGGTTGCCCGCTATCGGATTTCCGAAAACTTCGTACAGGCTGTTTTCAGCGGCGGCGGCCTCCAGTTCGCGGAGAAGTGTATCAAAGATCCTGTTTCGGGGACAAACTTCAGACTTGAAGCGGGCGATGCAGAGCCCGAAGCGGATTTCTCAGGACTGGAATGCCGTTGGCAAAACGTTCCCAGCGCTCACGGAGAAGTTGTTACCCTCATTGTCCAGGCAGTTGGTAGCGATGCGGAACAAAGAAACAAAACATATCGCGAAGTGATACGAAGGATAAATGACATTTACGGTACTGATGCGATGTGTCGCCCCGTACGCGAGCAGGATCTGACCATGACGTTGGACGAACGACAGCTCTCCGGAGAATTAAATGTGAGGTCATACGGAAAAGGTGTATTGTAGAGGCTCTGGTACTGGTTCAAGATCCGATATGGGGTGATTACAGGCTGGTATCTCATGAAAATGAAAACAGAGACCAAGAACGTGAAATGGGGAGAGTACAAGAGTCAGGTTGCGGCAAATGCCGACTACAAAAAATTCGATGATAAGCTCAGGCAAGTTCTCTCGGGAACCGGAGAACAGCGTCAACAACTCACCGCCTTTCTCGAAGAGAGATTTCAACGACGCGAACTCGTGTACGGAATTCATGTTGCTTCGACCGCACTGGTCACGTACCTCATTTTTAATTACAATGAGGCACACGTTCACCTAGTCGATTCCGACAATGGAGGATATGCGGTCGCAGCAACTCAAATGAAAAAACAATTGAAGCAGCTCAAATAAACCTCTTCTGGAATCGCTTTCCTCAACACCTTCCTTCGTTCGGTGCGAATTCGTCAATCCCACAATTGAGAAGATGATCTGACGATTTTCCAATCATTGAAAAACCGATGAGGGGCCGCTCTCAGATCGATCGGGATGCTGTGAAGTCAGAATGTCGTCCTTTCACGACACGTCGTCCTGAAGTATGGGTATTCAACTTGATTTCGACACTTGATCCGAAAGAGCGTTTTGATTTGCTGCATCTCGGACAAATCGAAAGTAGTTGTGCGAATAGTGGCACAATAGTTGACGAAATGGTGAAGATTCCAATCAACGCGAAACTGACCGCGCTCAGGATCTATCAAGCGCAGGAGGAACCACTCTCGATGACATCAACGGTGACGAAGCAAAAGAAGCTCAACGGATCGGTAGTAATCATTGCTGAACGGTGCAAGGGTTGCGGCTTCTGTGTAGAATTTTGCCCTCAGGATTGCCTTGAACTTTCCAGCCAGTACAACGCTAAAGGATACCACCCCCCGGCGCTCACGGATCACGAGCTCTGTAGCGGTTGCGACATCTGCGGAATGATGTGTCCTGATTTCGCAATCTACGGATTCATGAACAAGAAACGATAGGAGGCAGTACGGTGCACGCAGATCCCATTGGAGTTCTCACGGGTCCTCATTTCATTGATGGCGACCACGCATGCAGTGAAGGTGCGATTGCAGCAGGGTGTCGTTTTGTTGCGGGGTACCCGATAACGCCTTCAACAGAAGTTGTTGAACGGATTGCGGAACGGTTTCCTCGTGTAGGCGGTGTGTTCATTCAAATGGAAGATGAAATTGCTTCTTCCATTGCGATTCAAGGAGCGGTGTGGGGCGGAAAAAAAGCGATGACGGTAACGTCGGGGCCCGGCTTCTCGCTGATGATGGAGCACATCGGATATGCTGCCATGACAGAGACGCCGTGCGTGTTTGTCGATGTACAGCGCGCGGGACCTTCGACGGGTCTGCCGACAATGCCGGCCCAGGGAGATATGATGCAAGCTCGCTGGGGTTCGCACGGTGACTACGGGATTATTGCGCTTTCCCCAAATTCTCCGCAGGAATGTTTCGATCTGACGATCAAAGCCTTCAATCTTGCGGAACAGTATCGTGTCCCTGTGATGATGATGATGGACGAATGTGTCGGTCATATGATTGAGCGAGTCATCATTCCGGCCGCAGAGGATATCAAGATCGTTCCAAGAAGATTCTATGAAGGTCCCAAAGAGGAGTATCGGCCGTACGAGCCTGAACGAGATCTTGTCCCATTGATGGTCAAGGTTGGCAAGGGATATAGAATGCATATCACCGGGCTTACGCATGATGAGCAGGGATATCCGAATATGTCGGTGAATACGCAGGGAAAGCTCGTTCGCCGGCTGGTGGATAAACTCAAAGTAAATGCGGAGCGGATTATCGAATTTAAGGAAGACAAGGTCGAAGGAGCCGACGTCGTGGTTCTGACATATGGGATTTCTTCCCGGACCGCAATCCCTGCAATCGAGCAAGCGAGAAAAGAAGGGCTCAAGGTTGGCCACCTGCGGCTTGTCACAGTCTGGCCATTTCCAGAACGAAGGATCGCAGAGCTTGCCGGATGCATAAAATCTTTTGTTGTTCCGGAACTCAATTTCGGCCAGATCGCGCTTGAGGTTGAACGATGCGCCGGTGGAAAAGCTAGCGTCCATCTTGTTCCTCACGCTGGCGGCACGGTCCATCAGCCAAAGGAAATCTATTCCGCAATTCGGAAGTCTCTGAAAGGATAAAAAATGTCTGAAGAGCTCTTTGAAGTAGAGGAAGGCATTCCGCCAAATCCCGTGGAGGAATTCCTGCGTATGGATCGAATGCCGCATATCTGGTGCCCGGGATGCGGGATTGGCACAACCGTGAATTGCTTCGTCCGCGCACTCGATTCGAGTGGACTCGACCTGGATAAAGTCGCCGTGGTTTCCGGAATCGGTTGCACAGGCCGCGTGGCGGGATACCTCCGGCTGGATTCGTTCCACACAACGCACGGCAGAGCAATACCGTTCGCGACAGGATTAAAATTGGCAAATCCGGAACTGAAGGTGATCGTGTACAGTGGCGATGGTGACCTCACAGCGATCGGGGGCAATCATTTCATCCACGCTGCTCGTCGAAATGTCGATATGACGGTTATTCTCCTCAACAACGGTATTTACGGGATGACGGGGGGGCAGGTGGCACCGACAACACCAATCTCAGCTATTGCTTCCACTGCCCCATACGGGAATTTCGAAGAAAATTTCAACCTCCCTTATATGGCAGAGTCATGCGGCGCTGTGTATGTCGCGCGATGGACCTCGTTCCACGTTCGGCATGTCACGAAGTCGATCAAGGAAGCGCTCGCGAAAAAAGGATTTTCGTTTATCGAGATTGTCAATCCGTGCCCGACGCTCTACAGCAGACGCAACAAGATTGGTGATGGTCTTGACCAGATGATATATTACCGTGACAATAGCGAGATCCGCAACGGCGCTGACACTAAGACCGTAGGCATGGATTTCCAGGGGAAGATTGTCGTCGGCAAGTTTGTCGACCGCGAACGGCCAACATACGACAGCGCGATGATGAAGTACTATCAGAAAAAATTGGGGGAAGATTTTGTTCCATCAGAAGAAATGAGGAATTCCATTCATGCAGAGAACTGAAATAAAGATCGGCGGTTTCGGCGGGCAGGGCGTTATCCTCAGCGGATACATTATTGGAAGGGCGGCGTCTATCTTCGATGGGAAATATGCAACGATGATACAAGCGTTCGGTCCCGAAGCGCGTGGCAGTGCGTGCAGCGCCCAGATTATCGTCTCCCGCGATGAAATCACATATCCGTACATCACCACGCCAGACCTGATGGTTATCATGTCCCAGGAGGCTTATTCGAAATTCACCCCGGAACTTGCCGTCGGAGGCACTCTCATCACCGAGAATGAGCTGGTGGTCACGCATAATCTCAGGAAAGATCTCCGGCATTATTCCATCCCCGCCACGCGGTTTGCCGAAGAACTCGGCAAGAAAATGGTACTCAACATCGTGATGATGGGTTTTACTGCTGCCATTGCCGACGTCGTCAGTGTAGAAGCTATGCGGAGTGCGGTCAAAGCCTCCGTTCCAAAAGGGACGGAAGACCTCAACATAAAAGCTTTCGAAAAGGGATATGAATACGGTGTTGAGCTTCTTGAGAAAGTCGCAGCAGGAATACAGGTGAGTTGATTTCCGTAATCCCTTAGGCCCTCTTTCAAAATCCCCTCTTTTTACTTACCATAATCCGGTGGCCGAAGCGTTCTGTGCCGCATGCATTCTAGCCTCCATCCGCGGAGGAAGAGGCACGTTGAACACCTGTCGCTTATTCGGAAACCCGTACGATAGGAGAATGGTGTCGCCATACGTATGATGGAGCAGCAACAAGAATGATCGCAAGGAAAAAACCGAAAGTGCAAGAGACCAGCTTCAGTATTCACGGGGTAATCCCGCCAATGATGACACCGTTCCGTGAAGATGAAGAGGTCGACTACGAAATGTTCGTTCGAAACATCAAGCGATGGAACAAGGACGATCTTGGCGGTTACCTCGTTCTTGGCTCAAACAGCGAGGCTTCATATCTTTCGGAAACTGAAAAGCTTAGATTGATCAGGCTTACCGTGGAACAGGCAAAACGAGGAAGAACCGTCATCGCAGGC
>JADGQA010000068.1 GCA_017882185.1 Bacteroidota bacterium | reverse complement strand
GGCGCCAATAGCTCCTTGGGCATTAGCGGAAAAATTGCGGATTTGCTCAAGAACAAGCAAACCGTCCAGAAGATTTATGATGCGAACTATCAGTTTCCGCAACCGCCGGATAAACCGACGATGAGTGTGGTTCCTGGCGATCACCAGATAACACTGTATTGGGATCGAAAAGCGGAAGCAACGATTGATCCAGTTCTGCGAGTTAAGACGTTCGAAGGTTACAAGATTTATCGTTCGACGGACCCCAATTTTAGTGACATCTTTACGATCACCGACGCTAGTGGAACTCCCCAAGGGTATCGTCCGCTGGCTCAATTTGACCTCGTGGACAGCGTCACCGGGTATTTCATCGCAAACCCCCAGCAATTTCAAGATGCCTCGGGTTATTCGTATTATCTCGGCAATGACTCGGGGTTAAAGCATTCGTTCGTCGACAATAGCGTTGAGAATGGCAGGCGTTATTTCTATGCAGTCGTGTCCTACAGCCGTGGCGATGAAAATCTCGGAATCTTTCCGGCAGAAAACACGAAATTCTTTTCGGTTCTTTCTACAGGACAAGTGATAAATGATATCAACACCGCTGTGGTCACACCTGGCCCAAAGGTCCCGGGTTATATTCAACCACCCAACGCTGTTCCCTTGTCGCACCTTGTCCGCTACGGTACAGGGAGCGTCCTCTACAATGTTGTTGATGCAACGAAAGTTTCAGGTCATACCTATCAGGTAAGTTTCCTTGATGAGCTCGTAGATTCCACCGTCAACTATTCGAATGGGAGCATCAATTTGACCGATTCGACAAAATGGACGAGGCGAACTTCCTCATATTCAGTTTTCGATACCAGTTATGTATCTGAGACATTTGAAAGTACTGATACTTCGGTGGTGACGTTGACGCGCAAGAACATCGTACCATCGTCAGTGACCTTGCAAAACCAAAGTGCAGTGATTTCGGGAGCGAACTACGTTTTGGATGCGACGCGTGGCACGATTCATGGGACTTCACCGGGAAGTTTGGCGCCAGGGAATTATACTCTGACGTATAAATACTATCCCGTGTTTCGCAGTCCGTATATTCAAAATTCGCCTTTCGTTACTCAAGGCAAAGCACTAGATGCGGATATTTTTGATGGCGTCCAGTTGAACTTCAACAACAACTGGGATGTGAAGCTGATCGACAGTCTTTCAGGCTGGGTCGGCGAGAATGCGTATGTCTTCAATCTGTTTCCGACTCAGTTATTGCTCGGTAAAATCAAAGGATACGCGAATCCCAATGACTATGAGATACAATTCGCGAATTCTGTAGTGGACACTTCTGTTGCAGATTCGAGGCTCTTCGTGCCGTCTGTTCCCGTTTACTTCAGAATATACAATACGACGGACAGCGAGTATGTTAAATTTATCTTTTATGACAACGTCGGCACATCGGCAGCTAATGGAAAACTGGCAGCAAGTGACGAACTTATTATGTTGGAACAAAATCCAACAGGTGTCCTCTCTTATTCGTGGGATATCACATTTGTGAGCAAGACTGGAGAGCGTCCCGATACTCTCTATCCTTTGGGAACAGGAGACAAGCTAGTCTTAAAGACTTCTCATCCCTTTCGTCAGGGTGACTTGCTCCAATTCACCACCGCGACTCCAAAAGTCGATATTGCTCAAGGCAAGGTAGACCTGGCTCTGAAACGAATAAGAGCTGTGCCTAATCCGTATGTCACCGCCTCTCCGCACGAGCCGCCGCTTCCGCCGGGTATTACGAGTGGTCGAGGAGAACGCAGAATCGAGTTCATCCACATCCCTGCTGGTGCGAAAATCAGCATTTTCACATCTCGTGGTGAGCACGTCATGACACTGTATCAGGATGGAAACATTCAGGATGGGACGGTGACGTGGAATCTCAAAACCAAGGAAAACCTTGACATTGCCTTTGGGGTGTACTTCTATGTCGTCGAATCGAGTGTGGGCACCACCACCGGCAAACTGGCTATTATAAAATAGAGCCCGAATTCGTATGGAACAAAAACTTTGGCTAACTGTGGGTGCTTCTGCGCTACTTGGTTTCTTATTCTTGGCCGGCACGGAGTATGCTCGCGCTCAATCAAAGGTTGGAACGACTTCCGCGCAATTTCTGGGAATTGGTGTTGGTCCAAAAGCAATGTCGCTCGGAGGGGCATATGTTTCATTTGATCAGGACGTCAGCAGCATCTATTGGAACCCCGGTGCCATTGCCATGATCGGAAGGACGGAAGCAACCTTCGCGTACACGAACTGGCTCGCCGGGACCAAGTTCGAATGGTTCGGCGGGATGCTTGCTCTTGACAACAACAGCGTGGTTGGTCTTAGTTTGACAAATCTGGACTACGGAAGCGAAGAAGTGACAACTGTGGAATCGCCAGACGGGACCGGTGAGCAGTGGTCAGCCACAGACATGGCTATCGCCCTCACGTACTCGCGCAGGCTCACAGACCGGTTTTCGATCGGCGGTTCGGTAAAATACATCAATCAGACCCTTTGGAATGAATCTGCGAGCACGTTTGGGCTTGATCTCGGACTGATATTTGTCACAGGTTTTCAGGGAATGAGGATTGGAATGTCCATATCCAACTTTGGGGGGGACATGCAGCTCTCTGGAAAAGATCTCTTGCAGAGAGTCGATATTGATCCCACAAATTCGGGTGGGAACAAGACGTTAGTCGGATCGCTCAAGACGGACACGTGGCCAATCCCTTTGTTTTTCCGTGTCGGCCTTGGGTTAGATGTTCTCCAGTCGGAACTGGTTGATGTCACGGTTGCTGCCGATGCCGTCCGACCCAGCGACAACACACAATTTTTGTGCCTGGGAACTCAAGTTGCATTGGACAAAATTTTCTTTATTCGCGCAGGATACAAAGCGTACATCAAGGGAGAAGGGGTCCCGGATATTAACCAACAAGAAGGACTTTCAATGGGAGGGGGGGTTCATTTTGACGTTCCCTCAGCTGGGACTCTGGAAGTGGATTTTGCTTCAACCCATTTTGGTGTTTTTGGAAACCTTAACACAATTTCAGTTGGATTCGCATTCTAACCATCCAGTGCATTCATTTGATTGACTGAACGGAAAGGAGGGAAACGGGAGATATACAAATTGCTTCACACCGGGTTGTACAATGCAACGTTGCTCTCTTAACTAACAAAACTATTTCAATCTGTTGCGAGGAGACTTTTTTTATGAAGAAACATTTACTTCCATTGCTCGCACTTGCGGTATGCGTTACGCTGATCCTTCCCAGGGCAGCGGTTGCGCAAACAACTGCAAAGGTGATATTTAAGGTCAATACCGCTACTGCCCCTGATACGGTTGTACCGTCATATGCCATTCAAATACGGGGTGAGGTACATCATGGCTCTATTGTAACTGGCCCACTGACGTGGGATAATGCTACGGGCGCAGTATTGCACACTGTGAACGGTAACAAAACAGACTATTGGGTCGATACCGTTACATTCAACGTTGGTGATACGGTACTGTTCAAGATTAATATCCAGAATAATGCTTGGGAGCAGAATATCGTTCCTCAAGATCTGCTGTCCGGAGTCACGAATCGTAGTCTGATCGTGAAGGGAGACACGACGCTTGCATGGGAATACTTCAACAATGGCCCTGGATCGAACGGGCAATATTTCAGACCATGGACGGCTGCTGCGGACACAATGTTCAATGTATACTTCCGTGTCAATATGCAAGGCGTGTCTGATGCCGGCGCATTTGGGTTCGTCAAGCACACGGCTACCGTTGCAGGGGATACCATCGCAGTTCGGGGTGGTGGGGGAACCTACCCCCAATCTGATTTAGATTGGGGCAGAAATCTGTGGTTGACCCAAGAATCGCCAGCTTCAAACGGCGGCTTTGCTTACGACGCCACCAACTTCTGGTCAGTACGCGCTCGCATAGCAAAAAGTCTATTGCATCCCGGAGATACGGTACAATACAAGTACCTCATCGGATATACTTGGGGTCGCGATGAACAGTCGGGAAACCGAATGTTCGTTGTTCCTCAAAACTACGCGGACACAACCCTGTATTTCGGCTACTACAATAATCAGCTGCCGATTGTCCGTGCCAATCCTGATACTGTGATCATAACCTACACTGCAAACATGACTACAGCTATCCAGAATGGTGCTTATTTCCAAGGTGACACTTTGCAGGTTACAACTGGCTATTTTGTTACCGCAGCGGTTACGACTACGAAGTCTATGCTGAGACTGTCCGGCAACATCTATCAGGCTACCGATACCGTAATTACTGCTGTTGGCAAGACACTCGATTATTCGTATTATTCAGTGAAGAACGGCATATCACAAAAAGATACATACTACAACTTTGCTTATACAGGTGCTGTTGCATCTGAAGCAGAGCGCCGTCAAGTGACGGTGACAGGCAAAACAATGGCTGTCAATGATACTTCTCTTAGCATTGTAACGCCGCGCAGACAGCCGACATTCCCAAGTAAAGTCCCCATATCCCAGCAAGTGGTGGTGACTTACACAGTGGATGTCCGCCCTGCATTCGTCAGCGTCAAAAATGGGAAGTGGCTGAAAGATATTCAAGGCACTGGTGACGTCTTGAAGGCAGATAGCATTAAGCCGTGGGGTGTCGCGATCAACGGCCCGGCTACAGGCGCATGGGCAACATGGAGCAGGCCCACCCTTTTTGCAATCAATGACACGGCCCACACCATGTACGATGACGGAACGCACGGAGACGCAGTGGCGGGTGACAGCATCTATTCGCGCCAGTTCACATATACCGTTGGCACTGTCAAAGGCCAGGAATTCAAGTTCTCGATCGGCGGCGGAGATGTCGAAGGTGGAAATGGCGGTTACGGAAACAACCACATCGAAAATATCGTGGATCAGGCTGCGACGTATACCATTGCATCGCAGTTTGGCAGCATCAATCCCCTCTACTATGATTGGTGGAACTACGATACTCATTCGGCCAAGATCGGCACAGGTGTTCAGATGCTGAACGGAATACCTCTGGTCTATACGCTGAGCCAGAACTATCCGAATCCGTTCAATCCGTCCACCACAATCCGGTACAGCCTCCCGGCAACAGCATTCGTGACTCTGAAGATCTACAACATTTTGGGTCAAGAAGTGGCAAGCCTTGTTGATGGGAAACAACTGGCGGGCGAACACGTGGTCATCTTCGATGGCCTTAAACTCTCCTCTGGAGTTTACTTCTACCACATCAATGCTGGGCCGTACAGTTCTGTAAAGAAGATGGTGTTGTTGAAGTAGCTTCATACTTATCTAACAACAAGGCAGGGAGCGATCCCTGCCTTGTTTGTTTTTATCGGATTCCTGCACTAACTTGCCATAGTGAACAAGTCCTCGGACCCCCATCCTTCCCTTCAGCCGCGTATGATTTCGTGCGGAAGAATTTGTCTCGCGATCCTTGTCCTGCTTGTATGCGTGGATTCGGAGCTCAAGCCACAAACCCCTGATCCTTCGAATTCAGTCGTTGCCAGAGTTGGAGATCAGTATATAGAAGAAGAAGAATTCCTGGAGCGTTACGAATTGCTTCCTGCCCCAGGGCGAAGCAGAAAAGGCAATACAGAGGAAGCAAAGCTGGAATTGCTCTATTCTATCGTCGCAGAGAAGCTCCTTGCCCAAGAGGCTGTTTCTCGCCATATGGATAAGGACAGTGCGTTTGTTGCAGCATTCGATGACGTACGCAGGAAACTTGCACGGGACTATCTCTATGGGGTTGAAATTCAACAAAAGGTTGTAGTCACGAAGGACGAAGTTGCACAATCGCTTGCACGGGCAAAGAAGAAACTCACGGTTGAATATATCTATTGCGATCGGAGAATGGATGCAGACTTTATTCGCAGTCAGATCAGGAAACCGTCAGACCTCGATCGGCTTGTTATCGACAGCACTATGCATGCGATACGAGATACTGTTGAAGTGAAGTGGGGGGAGGCAGAAGAACCGTTGGAAATCGCTGCTTATCGGCTGAAGCGTTCGGAAATATCGCCAGTTACGCAGGCAGGAAATGGCTTCTATATTGTGCGTCTGCTGAAGAGGACTGCAGATACGTACTACTCATCAAAGGACTTCAGTGCATTGAGGAGGGACATTGAAGAAAAACTTCGCCTTCGAAGGGAGCGGAATCGTTTGGAAGAGTATGTCGGCCAAGCTTTTAGGAACAAAGTGGGATATGCACTGCCGAGGACCTTTAAAGCGGTGGCAAAGAGTTTTGATCGCATCCTGAGGGACTCGAATGATCGTTACCCAGTCGTTTTGACGGCTGCGATGCTGCAGAATTTGAAGGAGATTCTTTCAACAGTATTGAGTGATACTCTGATGGTTGCGGGAGATAGGATGTGGTCGGTGGAGGACGTACTCACCAAACTATACCAAAACGGATTCAGTTTTGATTCGTTGCAAGCGCAAAGAATTCCTGATCATCTTAACCTTCAACTGAAACAATGGGTTCAACAGGAAATCCTGGGAGACGAGGCGCTTGCGGAGGGACTTGACAAGATCAGCTCCGTGTCAAAACAGCTGCAAATGTGGTATGACTATTTTCTATCGGTCATGATGGAAGACCGCGTGAAGTCCGGGATTTGCCTGAAAGAAAGTGAAGTCCTGTCGTATTTGAAACACAAAGAACCGGGAATTGTCCTGCCGAAGGTCCAAGTGCGCGAACTCCGTGCCGAAACGCTCGAAGAGATCCAGGGAGCGATGCAAGATTTGCGGCAGGGTATGCCTTTTCAGGATGCGATATCGAAATGGATGAGCGGGACCTCTGCGGCCTCTAATGGGCAATTGTCAGACTTCTTTTCGATTGTTGAGCGACCGCCGATCGGCGAGCTTGCCTGGAAAACAGATGTCGGTAAGTTCTTTGGACCCGTAAAGAATGAGAAAGACTATTCCCTCTTTCAAGTCGTTTCGAAGAAGGACACACAAGTAGTCCACGATGATCGATTCATTGCACTGATGGATACTGCGGGCAGAGAATTACTCTCGATGAAAGATAGGAGGGAATTAGATTTGTTCATCTCTCGCGCAGGAAAAGAGCGAGGATTTGATGTTTATGAGGATCGATTCAAGATGCTCAAGGTGACTAGTATTCCTATGATGACGTATCGTATCCTCGGATTTGGAGGGCGCATGGTTGCTGTTCCTTTCGTCAGGCGGAGGTTGGATTGGCTGAATATTGATCAGCCTAAAGTAAACATAATATTTTAGGCTGTGTGGGGAAGTTGGTTTTGGTGCATCGGGTGCAGTTTAAAGGGGTTGAATGAATAATCACTGAGAGCATTGTTGAGACGACTCGGAAGACTGATTCTATGAAAATCGCATCTCGTTTGTTGTTTCCGGTATCCATTCTAGCGGCTCTGAGTGTTGCACAGGCTCAGGACAGTGTAGATGTCACATTCCGGTACCAGGCAGCTACAACCCAGAACTGGGCGCTGGTTGGCGAGTTCACGAATTGGGCGACCGGCGCCTTACCGATGACTCCCATAGGAAATAACATATACGTGCGAATTGCAAGGCTTGCACTGACTGGTGGTGTCTACACGCCAGGTGCTTACGAATACAAGTTCTACTATTCAGGAATAGGCATCTGGCCAAATGATCCGTTGAATCCCAGATCGGACCCAAATCAAAATGGCAATTCCATCCTCTACGTGCGGAATCCAACCATTTATCAACTGCTGCCCAATCAGGTTTCCGGCCTCGTGCTTATTGCCAATCCACTGATTTCAGCGTATCTGTTTCCGAAGGTTGGATCCACCATTGACACCTCCAGCTTGGCCTTGCAAGTCGATGCCACTACCTATCGGTCGTTGGGGACATTCTACGACACTCTTGCACAACAATTCAGGTTTACATTGCCAAATGCTCTTTCAAACGGCACACACAGACTCTGGCTGACGGCGGGAGCGAATAGCGATAGCACCTCGTTTACTGTGCAAGCTGGATTTGTCCAAATCACCAATTTGAGCAACTTCGTTACTCGAAACTCTCAGCGGACTCTCTACGGAACAGTGGAAGACACCTCTATTCACACTGTCACTGTTGTACGAAACGCAAAGGACTCTATTGCTGCGGCGGTTACGGCAGGTAACTTCAGTCTCACGTTCGTTCTCGTGGAAGGTATCAACTCCTTCAGAGCCTTTGTCAGGGATTCGACGAGCTCGATTCGGGGCTCCGATTCTGTCATTTTCAATCACTTCGTCAATCACGCCCCCGATGCAGAAGTGATTTACGAGGATTTTGGATCAAGCATGCTTATTTCGGGTTCTCAAAGCACTGATCCTGATCCGGGGCAGACTGATTCACTAAAGTATCAGTGGTCTTCGGATACTGCAAATCCTCAGGTGCTCAATGGTCTCGACGGGATGACAAATAGGGATGTTACAATCTCGAAACCGACAACACCAGGTGACTATTATGTTTCATTGGTTGTCACTGATCCCAACGGCAACAAAGATACGACAAGAAGTTTCTTCACCCTGAATCCGAACGGAACGGTCTACGCCGCTGGATGGGCTTCGATCCCTCAGTGGGCCAGAAATGGACGCATATACAGTTTATTCTTTAAGTCGTTGACTCCTCAAGGTACAATCAACGCAGCGCTGCCTTATCTTCCTTACATCAAGAATATGGGTTTCAATATCCTCTGGGTCTTGCCCGTGATGCGAAATGCTTCTCCAATAAACAGCGGTTCCGGACCAGGGTACAATATCGTTGACTTTTACACTGTTGCGCCCGAATATGGCACGAACGCCGATTTTAAGAATTTCGTGCAGCAGGCCCATCAGCTTGGCCTGAAAGTCATGCTGGATGTAACCCCGAATCATACCAGTTACATGCACCCATTTGCACAAGAGGGGAAAATGTTCCGTCTCAATTCTCCGCATTGGAGCTTCTATCAACACCAACCGATTGTTGCGACGTTGGGCGACGGAGGCGTCGGTCCCCAGCTACCAGATGCCGACGGATTTATCTACTACAGCGGATTCTCGTCTCAATTACTAAACTACAATTGGGCAGATATCGACGCCCGTTGGTACATGACCAATGTGTATAGGTCCTGGATTGCAAATTTCGGATTAGATGGTTATCGGTTCGACGTCTATTGGGGGCCGCATAATCGGACAAACAATGGTGCCGGTGGAGAAAGTGAGATGGGAGTGCCGGTACGAACCGCACTGAAACACATAAAGCCAGATATTATCATTCTGGGCGAGACTGCAGGCACCGGGTCTGGGACCGAGGTCAACTATGCTGATGACGGTGGTGGGGTCGATGCTGCTTATGACTGGAATCTCAAAGGAGCTGTCCAAGGTTTTACGTTCACATCAACAAGCATCGATAGCCTGAATGCCGCGATCTACAACAGTGGGTACTATCCCGGCCCCAATTCCTCATTTTTGCGGTTCCTTGAGAATCAAGATGAGGACAGAATTGCCTACGTGTATAACTCGTATCAGAAGACGATGCCAATGGCAACTGCCATCTTCACCTCGCCTGGGATACCGATGGTGTGGGCAGGTGAGGAAGTGGGTATTGGATATGGGATGTCTTCTCAGGGTCTCGACTATAGGAGGCGAGCAGTGATCGATTGGAACTATGGTGGCAAAAGCTTGCTGACGCCACATTATCAGCGCCTGGCCCAAACACGGGCTCAGTTCCCTGCATTTTCGACTCACATTTTCACAAGAATAAACTCCGGCAATGCCCTCGTCTATTCCTATGTTCGCCCGTACGCCGGCCAAGACGGCATTGTTGCGGTCAATTTTGGTTCGTCAGACGCCAATGTCACGTTGTCGCTCTCTTCCTCAGTTCTTGGGACAAGCATCCAGACCGGGAAAACGTACTATGCCAGTGATCTCTACAAGGATACCACTTATGATTTTCAGTTCATCGGTGGGAACACTTCGCTTCAAATCAATTTGCCCGCTTACGGCTCGGCTATTTTTGTTCTGTCTGACAGTTCCAAACGATTGATTCTTCCGTCGATTACTTCAGTGCCAACGAATGAAAAGTCTTCGAACCTTCCTTCTTCGTTTGGGCTTTCTCAGAACTATCCTAACCCGTTTAACCCAACAACGAATATCACTTACTCGCTGCCTCAGCAGAGCAAAGTAAGGCTGAGAGTCTACAATATTCTGGGTCAGATGGTGATGGAATTGTTCAACGGGTTGCAGAATTCCGGTAATCACGTCGTCACGTTTGATGCGAGCAGGCTTGCTGGCGGAGTCTATTTCTATCGACTGGAAGCGGGCACGTATGTCAATGTCAAGAAGATGATTCTCTTGAAGTAGCCAATGCCCGTTCTTTTACCGGCATAGTAAACGGGGAAGCATGAAGAAGTCTTCTCATCCATCCTTCGTTGCAACTAGGGCTCTTTTTCTTTACATTTTTGTCAGCATAACGTGGGTTTTCAATGCTCTTGATCAAGAAAATAGGTTCTGTGTTATACAAATGGTGGATGCTCTTCGCGCGGGGTTTGGCTTTTGTTAACACCAGGGTCATTCTGACTCTATTCTTTGTGATCGTGATAGGTCCAATTGCTCTTATTTTGAAAATCCTCGGGAAAGATTTCCTTCAACGGAACATTGATTCGTCACCATCCTATTGGAAGTCGAGAGAAATGGCGGAACACACCCTCGAAAATGCAGCGCGCCAGTTCTAGTATATCCCCGTTCCGGGTATTTCGATACGTCAAACACCTTCGGCCTGTCTCAGCCGGATGTCATCTAACATACGTGCGATGAACATTCTGGGATTATCGTGTTTCTACCACGATGCCGCAGCTGCGCTTTTGCAGGATGGGAAGCTTGTTGCCGCCGCCCAGGAAGAACGGTTTACGCGTAAACGGCACGACGATGGATTTCCTGCCAACGCTATAGAATTCTGCCTCAAATACGCGGGCATCCAAGTGAAGGATCTTGATCAGATCGTTTTCTATGACAGGCCGTTCACCAAATTTGAGCGGATCGTTCAGACTTATATAGCGACATTTCCTTTTGGTTTGCCGTCGTTTCTCAAGGCGTTGCCTGTTTGGCTGAAGGAAAAGATGTGGATTCCTCAGAGGATCAATGAGGAGTTGAATTATGAAAAGAGGCCACTTTTTACCGATCATCACATGTCCCACGCCGCGAGCGCCTTCCTTGTTTCTCCATTCGAGGAGGCAGCAATATTGACGCTGGACGGGGTCGGCGAGTGGGAAACGACGACGTGTGGGAAGGGGAATGGAACCGATATCCAGTTGCTGAAATCCATCTGGTTTCCGCACTCTATTGGACTTCTCTACTCCGCGTTTACGTACTATCTCGGATTCCGTGTCAACAGCGCCGAATATAAGGTAATGGGTCTGGCTCCGTATGGCGAGCCAAGGTTTTACGACCTCATTATGAAGGAATTGGTTTCCCTGAAAGATGATGGGAGTTTCCGGCTCAATATGAAGTATTTTACGTATCATTACGGCCTGACGATGACCGGCAGGAAGTTCGAAAGACTCTTTAAAGAACCACATCGAAATCCAGAGTCGAAACTGACGCAGTTTCATAAGGATATGGCAGCGTCGATTCAAAAAGCCACAGATACCATCGTCGTCACAATGGCACGCCATATTCAGAAGGAAACCGGGATGAAAAATCTCTGCATGGCGGGTGGAGTAGCCCTGAATTGTGTTTCTAACAGCAAGATTCTGAAAGAGACGGATTTTTCGGACATGTTTGTCCAGCCGGCGGCAGGAGATGCAGGCGGTGCCTTGGGCGCGGCGTACTACGTGTATAATACAATTATGAAGAATCCCCGCAACTTCGTATTGCGTGACGTCTTTCTCGGCCCTGAGTACTCCGACGACGAAATTGAAACCCTCCTTAGAAAATATGAGATCGACTTTGTGAAGTACAGTAGGGAAGAATTATTGCACGAGAGTGCATCGCTCATTGCACAGCAGAAAGTCATCGGCTGGTTCCAGGGCAGGATGGAATTCGGTCCCCGAGCCCTCGGTAGCAGAAGCATTATTGCGGATGCGCGCAATCCAAAGAACCAGTCAATCGTAAATCTGAAGATAAAGTTTAGGGAGAGTTTCAGACCTTTCGCCCCTACCGTACTCGAAGACAAGACGGGCGAATACTTCAGACCGGATCGTGCCAGCCCCTATATGCTTTTCGTTGCCACGGTACGCGAGGACAGGAGAGAAATTCCTGCCGTAACGCACGTGGATGGATCGGCGCGTCTGCAGACGATTGCGCGGGATCAGAATCCACTGTACTACGACCTGATCAAGGAATTCGAACGCCAAACGGGATGCGCTGTCATCATCAATACCTCCTTCAATGTCCGTGGAGAGCCGATTGTTTGTTCTCCAGATCACGCCTTGCGCTGCTTTCTCAGGACTGAAATGGATTATCTGGTGATGGGGAGCTATGTCGTAGCGAAGGAGAACGTGAGGAAAGAAGAATATGCCGAGATTCTGAACGAAGTCTTTGAACCGGATTAACCAGACTCTGTGAAAAAGTTATTCAAGAAAACAAAAGCGCGTGTTGCGATCTTGGGTGAGTTGTGGGGGTATATGAAAGTCCGAAAGAAATGGTGGCTCGGACCAATATTCCTCGTTCTTATCCTCCTCGGGTTGTTGATCATACTGACGCAAGGTTCTGCATTGGCGCCCTTCATATACACGCTATTCTGACTCGTAGGATACCCGGATGAAAAGCCTTTTTATGCTGTACTCGTGCTGTTCATATCTATGGAAGCGCGATAATATAATTCCGCTGACATGAATTGCGATATGCTCTGCCACAGCGCAATCGAGCCTGAGAGTATCCGATGGATTCAGCCGATGGAACGAGGCGAACATACTGATGATTTCGATTGGAAGCGTTGTATTCTTTAGAATCATACGGTTTCGGTCTCTAGGCGGGTTCAGATCTGAAATCACACCTTTGCCGCAGGAGCCATCGGTCGACGTTAAAATACTTGTTCTGTCGCGCTAGATATCACTGCGTGAACAAATCAGTATTGAAATGCTTCGCGATACCAGTTCTCCTCATCCTGAACGCGTCCGTTGTCACTGTAGGACAGCCGAGAGCGGTTTCCGGAGGTGTTGAATTCACGTATTGTGGACGTGCGAATTCAGTCGAACTTGTCGGCGAATTCAATCAGTGGCGGCGGGGGAGCGATTCGCTTCACAAAATAGGCGAGAACTGTTGGTCGACTGTCAAGAGGCTCGCACCGGGTATTTATCAATACAAATATGTTGTAGAACTCGATACGTTTTCCTGGGTTATCGACTCGGCCAATCCAGCCCAGGTGGAAAACTACAATAAGTCTTCGGCAAATTCCGTCTTGATCGTCAAAGAAGACGGAGACATTCTTCTTCAAGGAGATACAAAACGGGAATCTGCTATGAATGATGAATATCCTCGTACCGGTAAAACGCTTTATCTGAATATCATTTGGCACCAGCATCAACCGCTCTATCTTGACCCTGAGTCGGATCAGTTGCAAGGTCCTTGGGTGAGGACGCACGCCACAAAAGACTATTATGATATGGCGGCAGTCCTTGAGAATTACCCGAACATCCATTTTACCGTCAACCTCACCTCGTCTCTTCTCCTTCAACTTCAGGAATACTATGTCAATAGGTTGAAGCCATTTGTGGACGTGAAGAATAATACCGTCGATGCTAAGGAGTATTTCTCAAAGATGGCAGGCAAGACGGATCCGTGGATTGACTTGGCTTTGAAAGAAACCGGAGATTTCAACGAGAGGGATATCAGTTTCCTGTTGAAGAACGTCTGGAATGCATTTGGTGTGAGCGAAGTGGTGATTGGCCGGTTTCCGCAGTACAAAGCCCTTAAGGACAAGTTCATAAAAGGCGGCGTAGAAACGTTGACAGAACAGGACAGGCGAGAAATCAAATTCTGGTTCTATCTTGCGAGCATGGATCCTGATTTTCTCGAACGACCGGTCAAGTTAGCCACGGGTCTCACCGTCGATCTCACGGATTTGGTGACAAAAAATGTCGATCGGACCTATACGGTACAAAGAAAGGTCAGCGAAATAGACTGCAATCGTATCGTTGCAGAGACCTATAAAATCTGTTCGGCCATTGTTCCGATTCACAAGAAACTTATGTACAGGCCTACAATAGGTAAGGGTCAGATTGAGGTTCTCACCACGTCATTTTATCATCCGATCTTACCGCTGATTTATGATAGCGATCTCGCTAAACTTTGCCAGCCAAATGATCCCATGCCATCGCGGTTTCATTATCCGGAAGATGCTGAGGCACAAGTCGGAAAAGCTGTGGCGTTCTTCAGAAAAACATTTGGCTTGAACCCAACGGGAATGTGGCCCGCAGAGGGTTCAGTTGCACACGATGTCATACCAGTAATTGCCAAGTACAATGTTCAATGGATAGCCACAGATGAGAAGATCTTAGATCGGTCCAGGCCCCCTCACCAGCCAAAATACTATCCCTATGCCGCTTACGCGGAGCACGATCACCAACAGGGGATTGTAATTGTGTTCCGTGACACCGAGCTTTCCGACAAGATTGGGTTCGTTTATCAGAACTACTACGGCGAAGATGCGGCAGATGATTTTGTCAAAGGAGTGCTCAAGTATGTCTCTGGAAGTGACGATTCCGACAGACTCCTGACCGTCATTCTCGATGGAGAGAACGCTTGGGAGTGGTATCGTCTTGACAACGACGGAAAATCATTCCAGAATGCACTTTATCGCAAACTCAGTAAGTTATTTGAAACTAAACAAGTTATAACGACTACTGTTACTGAATATCTGAAGGGAAATCCGCAGCGTGGAGTTCCTGCTCACCCAATAGAGAGTCTTCCCAAGCTCGATTGGCTCTACCCAGGATCCTGGATTAACGCTAACTACGATACTTGGATAGGGGAGGATGAGGAGAACAGGGCGTGGGAGTATCTATTGACGGCCCGTCAAGATCTTGGCAAGTCCGGACTGCCACAACCTGACCCTAAAGCGGGAGCACCGAATATAGAAACTAAGTCGTGGTACGCATACAAGGCTTGGGAATCGATGTATGCTGCAGAAGGCTCCGACTGGTTCTGGTGGTACGGAACTGATCAGACAGCTCCTGCTGGGGATAAACCATTTGACCTGGCATATATTACGCACCTCAAGAACATCTACAAATTCGCAAAACAAGCTGGTGGAAAAATGCCGTTCCGCGACTTCAAACCGATTATTCTTGAGCAAGCGGAAACGAACCTCGCTCAGGGGACAATGGCTCAGAGTCTGGAAAATACCGTCACTGTTCGCCTTGAGTGTGATGCCATCGGTATGTATGTGCGCAAGTCGATTTTCGTGGCTGGAAATCACCTGTCTCTCGGAAACTGGATCCCAAATAGGGTAAGAATGTACGACGATGGTTCTCACGGAGACCAGAAGGCGGGGGATGGAATTTGGTCGTTGGAAATGCAGCTTCCTCCCGGGTCAGAGATTGAATACAAGTTTACGAACAGTGGCGCTGAAGGAAGTTGGCAACCCGGCGAAGAATTTGGCAGCGTCAATCGGAAAATCCATGTCGACAATACGACTACAGGCAAAATGATTGTCCGCAGC
>JADGQA010000263.1 GCA_017882185.1 Bacteroidota bacterium | reverse complement strand
TGACTGACGAACATATCGAAGAAGCAGAAAAGAATGTGAAAAAGGTCGTTGAGGAAGCCGTGGAATTTGCTGAAGCCAGTCCCGAGCCGCCGCTTGAGGAATTGTTCAACGACGTATACATGCCCTGACGAGGAGAATCTGAATGCCAGTTGTAAGTTATCGTGAAGCGCTGAACCAGGCGATGGATGAAGAGATGCAAAGAGATGAGCGTGTCTTCCTCATGGGCGAAGAAGTCGCACTGTACAACGGCGCATACAAGGTGAGCCAGGGACTCTACAACAAATGGGGCGGACGGCGAATCATCGATACTCCCATAGCGGAAGCAGGTTTTGCCGGGATTGGGATCGGTGCAGCGATGGCAGGGTTACGCCCCATTGTCGAATTCATGACATGGAATTTCTCTCTTGTCGCCTACGACCAATTGGTGAACAACGCCGCAAAGATGTTGTCCATGTCTGGCGGACATTTCAACGTTCCAATCGTCTTTCGCGGTCCAGGCGGAGCAGCGCACAATCTCGCGGCGACGCACTCACAGGCGCTTGAGTCAATCTATGCCCACATTCCGGGTTTGAAGGTCGTGATGCCGTCAAATCCCAAGGATGCCAAAGGTCTTCTAAAGACTGCAATCCGGGATAACAATCCCACAATCTTCATCGAGAGCGAAGTGATGTACGGGGACAAAGCGGAGATCCCGGAAGGCGAATATACAATTCCATTTGGCGTTGGAGAGATCATAAAGGAAGGCAGCGACGTTACCATTGTTTCCTGGGCAAAGGTTCTCCAGCACATCGCGGTCAAGGCAGTGGTTGAGCTCGAAAAATTCGGCATTCACGCTGAGCTGATCGACCCGCGCACCATCAAACCAATGGATTGGGACCTGATCGTCAAATCTGTTCAGAAGACAAATCGCCTCGTAGTTGTCGAAGAGGGTTGGCCTTTTGCCGGAGTCGGTGCGCAGATTGCATTTGAGATCCAACACCGGGCCTTCGATTCCCTCGATGCGCCGATCGAACGTGTGACTCAGGAAGACGTCCCCCTCCCCTACGCACACAATCTGGAGGTTGCCTCGTTACCAAGTGTGGAACGTGTGATTCGTGCAGTAAAGAAAGTAATGTACTTGGATTGACCAGAACACGGAATTCTCATGGCGACAAAAATTGCTATGCCGAAACTCAGCGACACGATGACGGAAGGTATCATCCTCAAGTGGCGCTATAAGGAAGGCGATAAGGTCAAGCAAGGCGAGACACTGGTTGAGATCGAATCAGACAAAGCCGATATGGAGCTTGAATCGTATGACTCAGGGATTCTTCGCAAGATTCTCGTTCCGGAAGGGGGCAAAGCTGCCATCGGTGCTCCTATTGCCATCATCGCGGATGCAAATGAGGATATTTCGGCACTCTTGGCCGGCAGTCCGATCCCCGCAACAATTGTGGCCGAAAAGAAAGCATCTCCCACAGTCACACCGCTCGAATCGCACGAGCAGAGTGCGAGTCCGTCGCAAACGGCTGCTCCTACCAATGGCAGACTGAAGGCTTCGCCGCTCGCCCGCCGACTCGCTTCAGAGAACAATCTTCGACTTGATTCAATTTCCGGAAGTGGACCGCAAGGACGCATTATAAGGCGCGATGTCGAAGGCGCAATGAAAGGGAGCACGGCCAAGTCCCTACCCCAGCCCACGATCGTTCCGGGTACAACTCAAGATGTGGAATTGTCGCTTATCCGAAAGACCATCGCCAAAAGGATGCAGGAAAGCAAGCAAATCGCCCCTCATTTCTACGTCACGGTGGAAATTGACATGGGGGCAGCGATTGAGTTCAGAGAAGAGCTAAACAAAGCGAGCACGTCGAAAATAAGCTTCACTGATATTATCATCAAGGCGACCGCATCAACCTTGATGAAACACCCGCAAGTCAATGCATCCTACCAGGGTGACAAGATGCGCCAGTACGGCTATGCACACATTGCGGTTGCTGTGGCTCTGGAGGAAGGACTTGTAACACCTGTTATTCGAAACTGTGAACAAAAGGGTATTGCCCGCATCAACCTCGAACTGCGCGATCTCGCAGAGCGTGCACGAAACCGGAAACTGAAACCCGAAGAATACCAGGGTGCTACGTTTACCATCAGTAATCTCGGCATGTTCGACGTGGAAGAATTCGTCGCCATTATTAACCCCCCTGAAGGTGCCATCCTCGCAGTAGGTTCTATCAAGCAGAAGCCTATTGTGCGAGACGGTGGCATATTCATCGGTAACACCATGAAAGTAACGCTGTCTTCAGACCATCGAATCATCGACGGCGCTGTGGCCGCCCGATTCCTCCAGGAATTCAAAAAGACCATGGAGAATCCAGCAACCCTCGCACTGTAGTGAACATTGGTCGATTGTTCTTGAGTGAGATGTCGGACATCTCACTTGTCTTACCCGACATCATGTCGGGTTCTTTTTTGCCTGAAATTGCCGTATGACACTCCGGGAAAAAGTACGAACAGAATTATCGGGCTCTGCCATTCCATTTATCGCCTTTGGCATTGCGCTGAATCTGACAGTCGGACAAATAACGATTGCTCTCAAGATTCCCCTCTATTTGGACTCCATCGGAACAATTCTCGTGGCGGTTTTGGTGGGACCGTATGCAGGCATCATCACCGGCAGCTTCGCTAATCTCATGGCCGCGGCGTTCGGAAATCCCACGATGATGTTCTTCATACCGGTTGTGATCGTCATCGGCGCATTCACCGGTTTTCTCGCCAACATCGGCTGGTTCAAGCGGTGGTACCTGTGCGTCCTCGGTGGAATCCTCCAGGGTATCCTTGCCGCCATTGTCTCGGCACCGATTTCCTCATACCTCTTTGGCGGAACGATGATGGCGGGCACCGATGCCCTTGTCTACTTTTTCAGGGCCATGGGAAACAACATCCTTACAAGTGTTTTCTATCAGGGACTGACATCCGATCCCGTCGATAAAACCGTTTCGTACCTCATTGTGTTTTTCTTAGTAAAAAATCTCCCTTTGCGATTGGTAAGCAAATTCAAAGGAGCTTCAAACGTAGTTTCGTAATTCAGGACAGGCAATGCGACTCGCGATCCCTGATAAACTTTCGTTCGTCTTGCTGGCCTGGACGTGTGCTTTCCTTCTCCCGTGGCAATTCAATATCCCTTTCATCGTTCTCCTCGTACTGCTTGCGTTCACATTTAATCCGTTTAAGCCCGTTACTGCTTCGGCCAGGACATACTTTTCACGGTTTACGATCTATGCAATCCTTTTAGTATTCGTGCTTGTTGGCGTTAATGGACTCCTCCTCCGGGAAGGACCTGTCCGGTTCAGGTTTATTGTTCTTGACTTCTACGACGCAGGTCTTACGTACGGTCTGACTGTCTCGGTGAGACTGATCTTATTATCGCTTTCCGTGCTTGTGTTCTTCGCATCTACCCACTTCCAGGATTTTGCGAAGTACCTGCAATCCCTTGGCCTGCCGCGCTCGTTCGTTTCGATCATTCTCCTCAGTATGTTTTTTTTGGAACAGCTCCCGCATCGCATTACGCAAGTATTCACTGCCCAGGAAGCGCGTGGAGCACCGGTGCGAGCAGGAATTGTTGCCCGCAGCCGCGCCTTCTTTCTGATCCTCTCCCCGCTCGTTCTCTCTTCAATCGTCGAGAGCGTGGAACGCGGCGTTGCACTCGAGCTCAGGGGTTATCACTTGTTGCGGACGAACAAAGACATACGACAGGATCAGCCAACATCACGCGTCTGGCGGTTCGCTTTCCTGACGCTTTCATCAATCATCATTATTCTCTCCGTCATCCATTGGCTCTCGAACTAGCAATCTCCGAATTCTCTTTCCAGTACTGGAAAGATTCTCCAAGGGCCCTCACGAATGTCAGTCTGACGATTGCGCCGGGTTCAGTCTGCGCGCTTTTGGGTCCGACAAATTCGGGGAAAACGACTTTGTTGCATGCAATCACAGGAATTCTTGGGAGCCATCATCGTGATGCGATTGCAAGCGGACAAATCAGAGTGGGAGACGACGCATTTACGCCGCTGCCGGACAGAGTTCTATTTCCAACTGTCGGACTGACGTTGCAGGATCCCTATTATCAAATCTCGGGCCTTTGTGACACGGTCGTTGAGGAAATATCCCTTACGCTCGAGACACTCGACATACACGGTTCGGATATCCCAAGTCGCGTGATGGCGCTCCTTGATAAGCTCGGTTTGTCCCACCTCGCACATCGAAAACCATCGACCCTCTCTGGCGGAGAGCTACAGAGAGTGGCCCTTGCGAACATCCTTGTGGCGCAGCCTCCAATTCTGTTGCTCGACGAGCCTTCCAATTCCCTCGACGGAACATCGCTGCGTCGGTTTGCATCAATAGTCTGCGGGTTGAAAGGAAGCACCACCATGGTTGTTGCTGACTACCAACTCGAATTGGCAATACTGACTGCAGATCAGTTTGTAATCATGGACGGCGGCAAGATCATATTTTCGGGTGATCGGGTCCAATTCATCGGCAACCTCTCAAGATTTCGCGCCCTCCTTCCGGTGGGACTGCTTGAACAAACCCTCAGAAGCATTCCCGATTCAACACTGAGGAAGAGAATAATGATGACGATTGGAATCCGATGAGCATCCGGCTTGACAATATTAGCTTCGGATATTCAAAGGAGGTCTTGACTCTTCACGATCTCAGTCTTTCCATAGCGCAAGGAGAATTCGCTTTGATGGCTGGACCTAATGGCGCCGGAAAAAGCACGATACTCAAGCTACTCAATGGCATCCTGAAGCCTGCCTCAGGCACCGTTGCTATCAATGGGCTCGATACGAGAATAACACGAACGCCAGTCCTCGCGTCGCACATCTCAGTAACGTTTCAGAACCCTTCCGATCAGATATTTGCGACAACGGTCCGGGATGAAATCTTGTTCGGCCCGAAAATTCTACGACGGCCGAATCCTGCAAGTCTTGCAGACAAGAGCATCGAACTTCTCTGCCTTGGCGAGTATGCATCAAAACACCCCTACGACCTGTCGCCCGCACACCGAAAGCTCCTGACAATTGCCTCCGCCGTCGCGACTGATTCTC
>JADGQA010000067.1 GCA_017882185.1 Bacteroidota bacterium | reverse complement strand
TGTTTACTATCCCGATGCAATCTATTTTCATACACCTACCGTAACTGCGGAAGCATGGATCAGAATGGATACGACTCGCTTCGCTATGACAATCCTTACGGAGTGTCCTCAAGAAGCAGCCGCTGTGGGGAAGGGATATATTCTCGGTATCGAAAACAATCACTTACGATTCATAATCGGGGATGCATCAGGCGCTTGGTCATTTGTTGCGGGAAACTCGACTCTGCAAACCAATGTATGGTATCACGTCGTTGGTCTTTATGATGGACAGAACTTGAAGGTTTTCATAAACGGTCAGATGGATGGATTAAACGAGTTGGGAGTAAAGTCGATTTCCTATGAGTCTTCGCCCGGGGCTGGGCCAACTCCACCTGTTTTCTACGTCGGTGTAAGACACAACTCTCTCAACAGCTTGCCCACGAATCAACCAGATTTGAATTATCCTTTTATCGGTACGATCGACAATGTCCGTGTATATGACCGTGCTTTAACAGACGCTGAAGTACTAAAAGTCTTTCAAGCGAGCAACTGACCTACTAGTCGAACGGAGATCAACAATGCCCAATCTTGTGTCCCATCACACCGCCGGCTAACCAGTCGCTCAAGTGGCGCCAGCTTTACGAAGACTTAGAGGTGCCATGGCGCCGAAGGCGCTCACTGCCAGCCGTCCCGATGAAGAGCATCGGGATGCAAAGAGCGCAGAGGCGGAACATATTCCAATTTGGATCGCGCAAAGCGCGATACAGTTGAACGCTTTCGGCCACGCGAAGCGTGATACTTATTGGATGGAACTCAATCATTCAGCAAGAAATTAGTAAGTGAAGTGGTTAATCAACGTGCAGTGTGCCGCCCCGACAGAAAAGTCGGGGCAAGCAGCTTCTCAAAGAAAGAGCTTGCGTAATGTTAGAACATCGATTGTACGAGATTAAAGGTCCGGATCAGAACTGCGTAGCTATGGAAACACGCTTACGCGTGTTGTATTCGTACGCTGTGTGTTTCAATTAAACGCTGGTCCGTTAGAACGCACGAATTGCTTATGGCGGAATTACATGAGTTATACCCAGTTTAATGAGGATGCATAAAGTTATAATTCTTAGAAATATGAAGAAAATATGAAAAACACTCTAATATTTGTTTTTTTAATCATCTCTCCTTTTTGTGTTAAAGCTCAAGATGAGTACCTAATTCGGAATGTGTCCCTTATTTCCATGGAAAATGATACGATCATTCCTCATAGTGACATTCTGATATCAAATGATAGGATAAAACAAATAGGCAAAGGATTGCAGGTGGATAGTTCCAAAGTGATTATAATTAATGGTACTCATAGATATCTCATGCCGGGATTGGCTGATATGCACTTGCATTTTTTTGGAGATTCCACAGCTTTGCGATTGTATATTGCAAATGGTGTAACTACAATTAAAAGCATGTCAGGTAAGCCGGAGTACATTCAATGGAGAAACCAAATAAACTTAAGAAATAAACTTGGTCCTCAATTATATGTAAGCGGACCATTAATGAATGATATTTCATTTTTACAAAATTTTGTTCCACTCCCGGTGAAGTTTGTATTTTTTTGGTCCCATATATTATTGATTCTTATCATCACATATACAATTCTTCGAATTGTCTTTAGAAAAAGAATTACAAAGCATCCCAAAAGATTACTTTTAGAATTAGGGTTACCTTTGTTTATTTTCCTTATAGCTTACGGTATAGGATACTGGTTTATTCCAACACCACAGGTAGCAGAAGAAGGAGAGGTTTATGTTTTTTCGAGGGACTGGGAAGTCCGAAAAGCTGTAAGACAACAGATAAAAATAGGTTATGATGCAATCAAGCCATACGTATCCATGACCCGAAGCGAATTTATCGCTATGATGGAAGAAGCAAATGAGCAAAATATACCGGTTGTTGGCCATATACCGTCACGGGTGAGAATAGATGATGTAATTAAATATAAAATGGCCGGTCTAGCACATGTCGAAGAACTTAGATACCATTTCTACAAGGGATATGATTTTAGCGGAAATGCAATACCTTATGACAAAATTGATACTACAGGTTTGGATAAAATTACAAAAAGGTTACAGAAAGCTGGAATATTCGTAACATCAAGTTTAGTACCATGTGAAGAATATATTGAAAGGCAAAAGGATGATTCTGCCTTTTTTTGCAGACCGGAGTTACAATATGTACCACCAAAAACTCTTGCCCTATATAAGAAAGAAGGATTTAAGACTCGTGACCAGTATCCTGAAAAAGAATATTGGCTGTTAACCACGATGTTGAAGTTGTGCTATAACAATGGTGTACTTATAGTTTTAGGAACAGATTCACGATGGATGAATGATGTTCATGGATTTGCCGTTCATGATGAACTAAAACTATTGGTTGAAAATGGATTGTCCAATTATGAAGCCTTGCAGGCAGCAACAAAGAATGCGGCAATTTCTGTAAATGCCATAAATGATTGGGGAACAATAAAAGAAGGTAAAAGAGCTGATTTATTGCTTTTAGATAAGAATCCTTTAGAAGATATTACTAATACAAGAACAATAGCTGGTGTATTTTTAAATGGGAAATGGTTTGATAGAATAGAATTAAATAAAATTCTTGAAAAATTACAGGATTATCAAAAAGTCAATGACAGAGAAATTACTCCGCACCCAAAATAATAGAATATAAACTGGGCAAAACACACGCTACTGCCAATTGAAAAAGAAATCGCAACTCCGCACTCCTTTACTGGCCATAGTGTCAAGGTTAGGCGCAATTGGTTGATTTTTTTGTCGGCTCAATTAGATTTTTTATGTCGTGCTCCTTTTATTTGTTAATCAAATATTCTACCGCGTGCGTTCTAACCAGTTGCTCCCCGATAGAAGGCATCGGGGCAGGCAAGCTGACGGAATAAGCCGAAATGAAAATTCGGAACTGTTGAAGAACCTGTTCACCCAGACTGAGAAGATATATGTTAAGTTGTAGTCATCGAGGTCAATTTGGACAAGTCGATCGCGCCTAAAACTGACTAATGGAGAGAATCCGAATGGCAAAAGACTATAGAATAGTTTTCACAATCGAGCCCATGGGTTGTCATTTCCACTATCGGTGCAAAGCCGAAACGAAAGAAGAGGCAGGTCAAAAAGCTAGAGTGGAAATTCAGAATGCTGTGAATGCTATCCACACGGCAATAAAACCTTTTGAAATGGACCCGGCATGGGGAGTATACTCCCATTTGTATCTTGTCGAGTATCAGATTGGCAAAGGAAAACATCAAGAAGATTTGAAGGGTTCAATCGGTCCGATTGAGTAGCCTCTTCATAACACAATCACCTCGATTCAGCTTCCACATTATCCATTTTGTTCTTGCCACCTCATTGTAATCCTGTTATGATCCAACCGCAGTCACTAACGCGGTTATCTATCATAACATTCAGAAAGGATTTACAATGAGACTCCCGGAAGTCAAAGTCGCTCTCTTCAACAGAATTCGAAAAATCAACGAGAATGGCGGCGGTTTTGCGCTCTGCACGTGATCAGAGGCAACGAGCTCTTCTCAGGTCGCCCGGCGCAAGGGGTGACCATTCGCTTTGATGATGGAGAAAGGGAAATAAGGGTGGCAATAAACGAATCATTCAGCCACTGGAGAATGATCCGAATTGACGGCTCTTTAAGATTATTGAGGGAGCTTCGCTGTCACGGTCGTGCCTGTGCCCAGTTGACTCTCGATCGTAAGAGTCCCTCCATGAATCTCAAGAAGGCGCTTGGAAATAATGAGGCCGAGTCCGGAACCCTGCTGTTCATACATTTTTCGTTCAAATTGGATGTAACCGCCAATGTTCGAAATCTGTTCCGGGGCCATGCCCCGACCGCGATCCGCAATGGTGACCGTCAGCCACCCATTGTCACTCGAACAACCAACGCGTACAGGCGTGCCTGCTTCGGAAAACTTAAAGGCATTGTCCAGAAGCCCGCTCATAATCTTTTCAAAATACTCGGCGGAGATGGCTGCTGAAACATCGTTCAGGTCAAGCACCAGGTCATTCGGTCTACTGTACTCCTCAGCTTTGCGCCGTGAGACGAGCTTGACAAAGGTCTGGAGACCTTGCGTGTGCGCCTGTCGAAGTTCTTTGCACCGGCTTTCGTCGGCACCCATCAGCTCGATTTGGGCAAAGATCAGGAAATTCTCGATGAGACTGTGCAAGCGAGTCGCCGACGTATGGATGTCGACCGCCATGGCGCCGATCTCCTTCCGATCCATCGTCTCATAATACACTTTCAAAAGATCCGCAAAACCCAAGATTCCTACAAGAGGTGTGCGAAGCTCGTGGGGTAGAGAAAGTGCAATGCTCGCTCTGAGTTCGCTGAGTTTCGATTCGGCGTGCTGGACGATCGTTTGGTGTTTCAGCAATCTCATCCTAACAGCAGCCAGGAGATCATCAACCGAGAATGGTTTGAGCAAGTAATCGTCAGCCCCGACCCCCATGCCATGACGGACATTTGAGTAGTCTCTCATCATGCCGGTCATCAAAATGACCGGAATGGCCGCGGTTAGAGCCTCCTGCCTGAGCTGCTCGACAAAAGCATAGCCGTCCATTCCGTGCATGTTGACATCACAGAGAATCAGCGCAGGCACATGCATTCGGGCGAGTTCAAGCCCGGTTTCGGCGTTTTCGGCTTCCAGAACCTCGAATCCCTCGCCTCCGAGGACAGCCCGCACGACGGATCGAAGCGCCTCTTCATCATCGATAACGAGAACCTTTTTCATGAAAGAATTGTAATCGTTGAAGAGTCCGTCACGCTACTATCCCACCCCGATTCCTGAAATGAGCAACACAGCACTCAGAATAATGAGAATGATGGATGTCGACCAACCAATAAGATTTTGAAGCCGATTATTGGTGTAGTTCTCCATGATCTCCTTCTTATTGATGATGATCATCATGCAGATGAGAACGATCGGCAAGAGGATTGCGTTCAGCACTTGTGTCCAGATTGTGATTGAAATGAGAGGGGCGTTCGGCACCAGGATAATCGTAACACCAATGAGGATGATGAGCGTAAAGAGCCAGTAGAATTGCGGTGCTTCGTCAAATCGCTTGTCGATGCCGGCTTCGAATCCAAAGGCCTCGCATACATAGAATGCAGTCGCTAGGGGGAGAATAGCCGCTGAAAATATCGATGCTACAAACAGTCCGAGTGCGAAGACCTGCGATGCCAGAGCCCCGGCAAACGGTTTCAAAGACATCGCTGCGTCCTTTGCCTCGCTGATCGAGATGTGGTTAACGTGTAACGTTGCGGCACACGACACGATGATGAAGAAGGCAACGACAACGGTTGCTATGCAGCCGACAACGACATCCCAGAAAGTGTATTTGTAATCAGCAATTTTGATCCCCTTTTCAATAACAGAGGACTGCATATAGAATTGCATCCACGGTGCAACGGTGGTTCCAACAAGTCCTAGAACGGTCGCCACGTAGGCGTTGTCCCACTGAATCGAGGGTGTAATAAATCCTGTGGCAATGTCGGACCAATTCGGCTTTGCCATGATAGCCGATACCACATAGGAAAGCAGAAACACGCTGAAAACCAGGAATACCTTTTCGGATACCTTGTAGTCCCCCTTGACAACGAGTACCCATACGAGGACTGCGGCAATCGGGACGGAAATGTATTTACTCACGCCCAACACCATCATGCTTCCGGCAACTCCGGCAAATTCGGTGGCTGTGTTGCCAATGTCCGCGATCAACAGACAAACAAATATGTAAAACGTAATTCGCACACCGAAATTTTCGCGGATGAGATCCGCCAATCCTTTTCCTGTGACAATACCCATCCGGGCATTCATTTCCTGCACCGTCAGCAGTGCAATAAATGAAGGTATGAGCGTCCAGAGCATCCTATACCCGTACGTCGCTCCCGCGACTGAATAGGTCGTTATGCCGCCCGCATCATTATCAACACTCCCCGTAATGATACCGGGGCCAATGACGGCAGAGAAAATGATGAGGTTGCGGACTGCAGGACTTTCTTTGATTTTCTTCAGTATTTCCATGCTATCCTTCAGCTTCTTTTTTGATTTCGGGGAAGACCGATTTCAATGCATCGCGCATGGTGATGATCCCCTGAATCTTTCCTTCCTCATTCACAACGGGTATCGCTTCAAAATTGTATTTGAAAAAGAGTTGTGCCACGCGCTTTACAGTCCATTCAAGCTCTACGGCTATTAGGTTTTCCCGCATGATATCTACAATCAAGGTGCGGGGCTTCGCGGTCAGGAGCGATCTCAGTGTCACCATCCCCTTCAGATGCTCCTGCTCGTCTACGACGTACACGTAGTACACGAGCTCAGCTTTCTTGCTTTCCTGTTTCACCGTCTTCATCACTTCTTTGACAGTCTGAGTGTCCTTGACGACGATGAAATCAGTGTTCATAATGCTTCCAATGCCGAACTCAGAAAGCCTGGCGAGGTCCCGGATCTCTGATATTTTTTCGTGCGGAAGGGCCGAATAGAGAGCGACTCTTTTTTCGTCCGAGAGCTCATCCAGGAGATCAACGATTTCGTCCATCTGCATTTCATTAATGATGCCGGCAAGCTTCTCCGTCCCCAAGGACTCCGCAATTTGCACCCGGACGTTCATCGGCATTTCCTGGAGCGTGGCGGCTGCAATAGGAGCTTCCAGGGATTCGACCAGCGTCGTGCGCTCATCGGTGCCAAGTTCTTCCAACACATCGGCAAGATCGGCGGGGTGGAAATCAGAGAGCTTTGAAGAATCAACCTGGAGATGCATGGACCCATACACGTTGGCAGTTGCCGTTGCCTGGACAAACTTCCACGAAACGAATTTGTCTTTGAGGTCTCTCCCCAGCAGCCATCGCACCACCGCGTTCACGACGTTGAGCCAACCCAGTCGCCTGATGAGACCTTTGAACCCAATGTCGATGTGAACAAGCCACAGATTCGGATTATCTTTCGAAGAACTGTCCACCAACAATTGCAGATCGTTCACCCGGACGAGCTTGTAGCCGGAAGTGGAGATGATCTGTTTATCGAGGAAGGTCTTGCCGATCAAAATTTCGCTCTCGGAAGCTTTCGATACTCCATTGCTTCCCAAGGCAGAGTGGTCGACCGTTATTCTTTTCTGGAAGGCTCCAATGCGCACGTTGGTCCAGGGAATATAAACGGCTCCCTTTGTGTGCTTGAGGTTCGCCAGAACTCCGGTGATTCGTGGAAATACCTGACTCGTCGTCGATGCGAGGTCGGTTATATGCCCGATTTTCTTGTCACGATCGGAGTCATACACCGGCAGATTAAGGATTTCTGACAAATAGATGAAATTGAAGCTATCGTACTTCATTGATCAGTATCCGAGTACACGAAATTTCTCAGATGGAATGAATTTCTTAGCAGCCAACCGCTCGCACACGGCTTTTCAGGTGAGGTTCAATGGCGCGCGTAAAATATACAAACAATAATGTTACGAGAGAAGTTTTTATTGCATTCGGTTGGGTCAATCTCCACGCCGTGATGAATTCCTTTCGCGGTCATCATGAGCTTGAGTCAGGGTCTTCACATCCCTTACACTCTGGACCAAGGGCCTGAACCTGTCCAAAAGATCATTCCATCCAGCGGTACGTTTTGCAGACAGAATTCCCCCTTTTTCTTGCCATTTCTTGGATTTCGATCCAGACAATTCCGCACCCCATTGGCCGCTTAGCCTACGAGGCGACCCATTATCCTGGGCATATCAAGAAACGGAATGTGGACCCATCGAAGTGTAACTGCCATACCCTTTCACAAAAGGGAATGGATTGGGTCCCCCAGTTCGAGGAGCTGACAACCTATTCTTCTTCAGCTCGCCCTGTCACCTTGACAACCCGGTGGTGACCTCTTGTTCGTCATTCATGAAGGCTATCGCATAGAGTCTCACCTCGATTGTGCCATATCACCAATCATTGCGATTGACATTTTTCAGCAGAGCGAACGATACGATTGTATTTGACATTGAGAAGTACTTGGCTCTCGTGAGACTATCGTCTCTGCCCGACACCGGGTGCGGTGTTCGCCACCATCGAACCTCCGCCTCTTGAACGAGCTGCTCATGGGACTTCTTTTTCATGCGAAAAGCATATGTCCTCTTCTTGATCTCGAAAAGAATGGCCCGCGCTTTTGATTAAAATTTGAGGCTTTTGTTACCTGATCCGATTGGCATATTAGTTGTCAATCATAATTGCATCAGCTGGGAGAGGTCGTTCCTCGGCTGTTGGTGTGATCTCTTTGATTCCTGAGAATGATATTTTGATGCGGTATCGACGAACGTGGAAGACAATGTAGATATTCAAAGTGCACAACTGACACCCCTCTACTCCATTGGGTCGGTTGCAAGGATGCTCAGTATCTCCGTTCAATCTCTCCGTCACTATGAGCGAGAAGGGCTCATCGTTCCGTACAAGTCGGAATCAAATCAGCGTTGGTATTCCAAGGCTGATATCGAACGCCTGGAGTGCATACGGAGAGCCATTAATGAAGAGAAACTCAGCATCGAGGGAATAAAACATATCCACGCCCTCATTCCTTGCTGGCAAATCCGGGGATGTTCGGAACAGGATCGTGCACAATGCGAAGCGTTCAAGGGACATTCGCGAGGTTGTTGGAGTTACAAACACGAGAAAAACTCCTGTACCAGTCGCGATTGTCGATTGTGCGAAGTATACCGCATGGCAGTCAACTGCCAAGAGATCAAGAAATCCATTATTCAGTTCACGAATAAAGCGGCCGATGTGATCATGCATTGATCTCGTCTGCCCTCTCACCAGCAGCTGCAGTACGTCGCGTCTGATCGCACCTCCCGGGCTTCACACGAAGTCATTAAGTACGTGATTTATGTTCTTAAACCTCCACAACCCGAATCGGAATCTGAAGGTATTCGACAGGATCGCGCGAAACCTGTCAGTCGGAGAATTTCATATAAGATTCAATCCCTCTTCCACGCATTCTGGAAAACGGTGGTCGACTTGCTTGAGATCCGATTCGTCTTTCTGTCATAGCACATCCTCATCGCGTCGTGTCTATCGTTCATGCACCAAGGAACATCACTTATGAAAAGAATATTCATTTCGCTTCTCGCACTTGGAGTGTTCGTAGGATTGGTTACGACTGCACTTCACAACAATAGCACGGAGAACACGCCTCTGGCAAAACTGAATGAGCAATATGCCAGGAAGACGAAGCCTTCGGTTGATCATTCACTGTTTGCTGAGCTAAAAAAGAAATTTACAAAGCCACAACAGGTGACGGCCGCGTGCATTTCGTGCCATAATGGCCGAGCTGTTGAAGTCATGCAATCGACGCATTGGAACTGGGAACGGACGGAATATATTGCAGGCAAGGGTATCCGCCCCCTCGGCAAGCGAAATGTCCTGAACAACTTCTGCATCGGGATTTCGGGAAACGAACAGAGTTGTAACCGATGCCACATCGGCTATGGCTATTCAAACGCTTCGTTCAACTTCAAGGATTCTCTCAACGTCGACTGCCTTGCCTGTCACGACAACAGCGCAACGTACGTTAAGGCCATCGATGGAGCTGGCATGCCGGATCCATCTGTCAATCTCAATTACGCCGCGCAACACGTCGGGAAGCCCGACCGCACCAATTGTGGTACGTGCCATTTCTTCGGCGGTGGAGGCAACAATGTGAAGCACGGTGACCTTGAACAAGCACTGTTCGATCCGTCGCGCGACGTCGATGTCCACATGGCCTCGGACGGACCCGACATGGAGTGCGTTGATTGCCATACCGCACAGAAGCACCAGATGCTCGGCAAGATGTACTCGGTATCTTCCATGAACCGCAACCGGGTTCAATGCGAACAGTGCCACTCGGCCATGCCCCACGAAAGTGATATCCTGAATGAACACACATACAAAATCGCCTGCCAGACATGCCACATTCCACTCTACGCAAAGGTGAATCCGACAAAATTGCACTGGGATTGGTCGACGGCAGGAAAGTTGCGGGATGGGCAACCTTACGAGGAAAAAGACTCTGCAGGGACCGATGTCTATATGTCGATCAAGGGCTCCTTTGTGTGGGGAAAGAATCTTCGGCCCGATTACATCTGGTTCAACGGAACTGCATCACATTATCTCGTTGGCGATACCATCGACCCAACGAAATCCGTCATGCTCAATCCGCTCTTCGGAAACTATGATGATCCCGATTCGAAGATCTACCCTGTGAAGATCCATCGCGCCAATCAAATCTATGACATGCGAAACAGGTACCTCATTCAACCAAAAACCGTCTCGACCAAAGCGGGTGATGGTGGTTACTGGAAAGAATTCAATTGGGGACGTGCGGCTGAAGAAGGGATGAAGCAAATCCATCTTCCGTACAGCGGCAAGTACGGGTTTATTGAGACAGAGATGTATTGGCCCATCAACCATATGGTCTCTTCGAAAGATAAGGCCGTTCAGTGCACCGATTGCCATAGGCGCAACAACGGTCGTCTTGCGAACGTCGGTGGATTTTACATGCCGGGCAGAGACTATAATCCACTAGTGGAACATTTGGGTGTCGGAGTCCTGGTTCTCACACTCGCCGGTGTCTTTCTACACGGAAGTGTACGATTGGCAGTGAGTCGTAAGAGAAAGAAAGTGAAATGATATGAAAAAAGAATATGTCTATCGAAGCTTCGAGAGATTCTGGCACTGGATGCAGGCTGCACTTATCATATTCCTAGGAATCACAGGGTTCGAAATTCATGGATCCATTCAATTCTTTGGTTATGACCAGGCAGTGAAGTATCACAATACTGCGGCACTGAGCTTCCTTGTTTTGATCGTCTTCGCGATTTTCTGGCATTTTACTACTGGCGAATGGCGGCAATACCTTCCGACGTGGAAGAACCTTCGCGCCCAAGCTGAGTATTACGTCTTCGGCATTTTCCGCAATGCACCTCACCCGACGAAAAAAACGGTCTTGAGCAAACTCAATCCGCTCCAAAAACTGGTTTATGCCGGACTGAAGGTGCTCGTTATTCCAGTGATGGTCATGTCAGGCCTTTTGTATATGTTTTACCGTTATCCACAACGGTACGAAGTGTTGGGCCTCAATGTGCACGGTCTCGAATTCATCGCCATTGTGCATACAATCGGCGCGTTTCTTCTTGTATCGTTCTTCATCGCCCATCTCTATCTGATTACAACCGGGAATACAGTCACTTCAAACTTGAAGGCAATGATCACTGGATATGAGGACCTTTCCAAAGAAGACGTCAAGGGAGATCCCGACTCCGAAATCAACGAACCCGTTTATTCAAAGTGAGCACGCATCATGAAAACAACATACATGAATCCTTACCTCGCAGGTTTTTTTCTAGGCCTCGTACTCCTGGCAACCATTTTCATAACTGGTCGCGGGCTTGGCGCAAGCGGCGCCATTAAAGACGTGGTCGTCGCCACCGTGGACGAAATCGCACCTTCTCACGCCGAGAATTCGCCTTTTTTCGGCACGTACGTCGGACCGGGAAAAGACAATCCCCTGAAGGCGTGGCTTGTCTTCGAACTTGCCGGCGTTTTGATTGGCGGATTTATTTCAGGACTTGTCTCCGACCGGCTCAAGTTCGTCACGGAAAGCGGGCCTCGGGTTTCGCCAAGACGACGCTGGTTGTTCGCGACAATTGGGGGAGCCTTGTTCGCGATTGGTGCTCAGTTCACACGAGGTTGTACAAGCGGTGCAGCATTGAGCGGGATGGCGGTTCTTTCGACCGCCGGGTTCATTGCTATGATGGCGATTTTTGGATCGGGCTACGCATTCGCGTATTTTGCCCGCAAACTGTGGTTATAATAGCAAGGTGATATCATGGGACCATTCGTACCCGACATTATATCTGATCAACTCAATCTAGTCGTAGCCCTCATTCTCGGCACCGGCTTCGGCTTCGTCCTCGAACAGGCCGGTTTTTCGTCGTCACGCCGGCTTGCAGGTGTGTTCTATGGCTACGACTTCACAGTCTTACGCGTATTTTTCACCGCGGCCGTGACGGCGATGAGCGGGGTTCTACTGCTTGGCTACCTCGGTTTACTGGATACCGACATAATTTTCGTTAATCCCACGTGGCTCATTCCGGCAATTGTCGGTGGAGTCATCATGGGTTTGGGGTTCATCCTGGGCGGCTATTGTCCGGGCACGAGCGTCTGCGCCGCCGCCATTGGAAAGGTCGATGCCATGTTCTTTGTCGGCGGAGGTCTGTTGGGAGTTTTCCTGTTTGGCGAATTCTATCCTCTCTACAATGTCTTTTTTGAGTCCACATTCCTTGGACCGATCAAGGTATTCGATTCGCTCGGCATCTCCCAGGGCCTTTTCGCATTTCTTCTGATAGCCATTGCGGTTGGTGCATTTGCAGCTACAACGCAGATTGAGCGTCGAGTGGATAAATATTCTGCACCGTCACTTGCATTCAACACCCGAAACCATATTGCAGCCGGAATCGGCGTTCTTGCACTAGGCGTGTTGTTCGTATTCCTGCCGGACCGGAAGACCCATCTCATCAGCATGGTCTCCGATCCACAGTACATCGCCTCACACCCAGTCGATGCGATGGAGGTTGATGAATTGGCGTTTCGCATCGTTGATCATGAACCGAATATCCGGATCATTGACGTCCGTCCTTCCGAGGAATTCGCTAAACTCGCGTTGCCCGGTTCAATCAATGCCGCCCCGCGCGATCTTTTCGGGAAGGATTGGATTTCAATCATGTCGCAGCGACATGTGAAAAAAGTCGTGATGGGCGAAAATGAAAATCAAGAACGCGTTTCCTATTTGCTGCTTCAGGAACTTGGGTATGAAAACCTCACGATTCTCCGCGGTGGATATGAGTCATTTGATAAGACGATCCTTAATCCCTCCGCATTCATCCCGACAGGAAGCAGATGGGATTCGGATGTGAAAGGATTTCGTGAGAAAGCACATACCGACATCCTCAAAATGATCGCGGATAGCAAGAACAAGGGAGCAGCCCAACCAAAGAAGATAAAGAAGATCCAGGGAGGGTGTTAAACGTGCCATTCTATGCTTGAATGGGAACACAGCAATACTTTTTGACACCTGGGAAAAGGAAGATCAGTCAGGCAAGAACATTATCTAAGGATATAGCAATGAAGATCGCAATAGTATCAGATGAGGGAACAACAATCAGCCAGCATTTTGGACGGGCACCGTTTTATGTCGTCGTTACGGTAGAGAACGGAAAAATTGTCTCACGCGAAAAACGAGATAAACTGGGACACGCGCATTTTGCCGGCGAGCCGCATGCGCATGAGTCGCACGGTGCGGACACAAGAGGTCACGGTTTCGACGCTGCATCGCAATCGAAGCACCAACGGATGGCATCGGCAATCGCCGATTGTGAAGTGTTGCTGGCCCGAGGTATGGGAGCCGGGGCATATGAGAGCCTGCGTTCGGCAAATATCCAACCTAAGATTACCGATATAGCGAACATTGACGACGCTGTCCGTGCCTATCTCGATGGCAGCCTTGTTGATCATCCGGAAAGGCTTCACTTATCGCAGTTCAATCAGTCGATTCTGTGATGCTAATCGACGCTGTTCACAGCGCTGAGTCGTTCATTTCGTGTGCGATTCCCATATTTGGTGAAACCTTTGTTTGCACACCGCCGTAAACAAAACAAATGGAGGTATTATGAACAAGAGACTTTATCGTTCGCACAAAGAGAAGATGATCGGCGGAGTCTGCGGCGGCCTGGCAGAGTATTTCGACATTGATCCCGTCTTTATCCGAATCCTATTCGTGGTGGCAGTGTTCGCCGGAGGTTCCGGGATTCTTGCATATATTATTTGTTGGATAGTCATTCCTGAACAGCCATACAACACCCCGGTGGCTCCAACAGCACCCGCATCTCAACAAGGTCCGGCTCAGCCTGCGCCCGTTCCCGAACCAACCAATCACAGGGGAAGTATGTATGCCGGAGTCATACTCATCATTGTTGGTGGACTGTTCCTTGCTGACAATTTTCTCCCACATTTTCACTTCAGCGACTTTTGGCCAATTCTCATGATTCTCCTGGGCATAGCAATTTTGTCAAGATCGACAAGGCATTCCTAGGAAAGAGAGGAATCTAGAAACTATGAAAACCGGACGCTTCTTCTGGGGCTCATTCTTTGTTGTCATGGGCCTGCTCTTGCTGCTCAGTAAACTCGGGTACCTTCATATTGATTGGGGCTATTTCTGGAGACTTTGGCCGCTCATTTTGATTTTCTGGGGGCTATCGAAGTTTACTGAGAATCGGGCCGTCAGAGCCACCTTCGCCGGCCTCAACGGGCTTGTCCTTGCGTGCATGATCTTTGGTTTTTTCTCCTTCCAGTGGCTCAACGGTCCCTTCGATGATTCCGAACCGCCTCAGTACTCGCAGCATCTTTCCGAACCATTCGATAGCACGATCGATAAGGCAGACTTTACCTTCAGTGCTGGGGCGGGCAAGTTCGTCATGGAGGAGACTACCCAAGACCTGATTGAAGCTCAGACTGAAAACGGACTCGGGCGATATGAGCTCAAGAAGTATGACGAGGACGGAACAACAAGCGTATCGTTGAGAATGAGAGACCGACGAGCGTTCCGATTTTTCGGGAAGTTGAGGAATCGGGCGGAAATCCGGCTCAATGATCAACCGTCGTGGGACATGCGATTCCAAACCGGTGCCTCGAAACTTGATCTCGATTTAAGTCCATATAAAACCGACAGGGTCACTATTGATGCCGGGTTGTCTACAATACGGCTTAAACTTGGTGGGCGATCGGAGGAAGTGAAGGTACGGGTGAAAACGGGGGTATCGACTGTGCGCATCGAAGTCCCTTTGTCGTCAGGATGTGAGATTCGGGACAATGCCCACATCGGGAGTACTGATTACGAAGGATTCACGAAGGCAAGTGACAACACGTGGCAAACCGGTAACTTTGACGATGCCTCAAACAAAATATACATCGATGTGGACACGGGCGTTTCGAGTGTAAAGGTAGTACAGTACTGAGTTCCAGATTGGCGAAGAATAACGAAGCCCTTGGACTCGTTCAAGGGCTTTTTTGTTTCGGAGAGCCTATGGAGGCATGGCGTTTCATCCATCGTCTTTTCGGTCTTCCCCAAAGTATTCCTTGATCTTTGCGGCGACTTTTTCACCCACAATTTCGGCAAGCTGATCTTCCGTGGCAAACTTCACCCCTTGCACCGAACCAAACGCCTCCAGCAATTCCTGAGCTCGTTTCTTTCCGATCCCCTTGATCAGGTCCAGCTCTGTCTGGAGAATGCGTTTTGATCGCAGCTGCCTGTGAAAGGTGATGGCGAACCGGTGCGCTTCGTCCCGGATTTGCTGGAGTAGCCGAAGACCTGTGGAGGTTCTGGGTATCTGGACAGGTTCGCTTTGACCTGGAAGGAAGATCTCTTCCAGTCTTTTTGCCAGCCCGATGATCGGCGTGTTCACTATTCCGAGCTTCTGCAGGACTTCGACTGCGCTCGAGAGCTGTCCTTTTCCCCCATCGACGACGATCAGATCGGGAAGCGGCGTCTGTTCCTGGAGTATCCTCGAGTATCTGCGCTCCACGACTTCCTTCATGCTCGCAAAATCGTCCGG
>JADGQA010000262.1 GCA_017882185.1 Bacteroidota bacterium | reverse complement strand
GACAGCAACGGAAATGGATAACGATGGTTTCGAGATCGAACGTCGTCAGACCGGAGATTGGGAGAAGGTAGGCTTTGTCCCAGGGGCAGGAACCAGCAGTTGGCCTCAGGTCTATTCCTATACGGACAATAATCTCTCTCCTGGCCGATATGTATACCGCATCAAACAAATCGACAGGGGCGGATCGTTCAAGTACTTTGGATATGGGGAAGTGGAAATTGCGGTTCCCGCAAAATGTGTCCTGGAACCGAATTTTCCGAATCCGTTCAATCCTTCGACGACTTTTTCATTCAGCCTCCCTGCAAACTCGCTTGTCACATTGAAAGTTTATGACGCGTTAGGAAGAGAAGTGTCGGCGGTGCTTTCCGAAGAGCTACCTGCAGGTCAGTACTCTCGGCAATGGAATGCTGCGGCATTGCCAAGCGGCGTCTATTTCTACCGTCTCGTCGTGAATGCCACCAGTTTGGGACAGGCTGATTCATACACTGCGACCAGGAAGCTTCTTTTGTTGAGGTAAGGGGCTTTGTCCGCCATCGTGCGGCGCTTTTGATCGTGTCAGTATCATACCATGCGGCGGTCAGATGTGAAAGAGATCTGATGAATTGAACAAAGTGTCGATCCGTCCAAGAATAACTGTGGAGGGATTATGGCTGCCAAAATATTGCTGGTTGACGATGACAAGGATCGGAGACATTCCGTTCGAGTGATTTTGACATCGGGCGGCTACGATGCAATTGAGGCGACTGATAGTGAGAATGCCCTCTCCGTGCTCGCAAGTGAGACGTTCGATGTGATACTTCTCGATATTACGTTACCCGACAAAACCGGGTTTCGGGTCCTTAGGTTTCTCAAGGAGAATCATGTCGTCAGCAAAGTGATAGTGTTGACAGGGAAGTTAGCGGTTGAGAATGCAATCAGGAGCGCTACTCCGGGGGCGAGGGAATATATCTCAAAACCGTACGACCCAGAACATCTTTTGAAATCCATCGGCCATGCTCTCTCCGATCGATCTCTGACAAACCTTAAACTTCAGATCATTGAAGCCGGAGCTTTCATAAAGAGCACGCCGACGGGCGATCTTGATATGATGGCCAGCAAAGAGGGACTTGCACAAATTGCCGCTAGCGGTGCAGATCTTGAAGACTACACGGTACTGATCGACCTTCGAGAGGTGAAATCGTTGTTAACGACATCGCAGATATACGCGCTCGCATCCGAGCTTGTGACATACGGCAAGACCTTCCGAAGAAAGACTGCCGTGCTCGCACGCGATGACAAGGACTTTGACCAGGCTACTTTCTTTGAAACCGCTGCGCAAAACCGGGGTTTCCGCGTCAAAGCGTTCACGGTTTTTGAAGATGCCTTAGTATGGCTTTCTAGTGTCACTCAACCAACGGAGGATCAGTAACATGAACACTCTCGTTCTCATCGGTAGATTTATTCTTGGCGGATTTTTTGTCTACAGCGGTGTAAACCATTTCATTGGATTTCAAATGATGTCCCAATACGCCAAAATGAAGGGGGTGCCATTCCCTGCAGTTGCACAGGGCTTGACAGGACTTATGCTCTTAATTGGCGGGCTAAGCATCGTATTCGGGATATATCCCCTTGTCGGTATTGTCCTCATGGTAGCCTTCCTTCTACCAGTATCTCTTATGATGCATAATTTCTGGAAGATCGAAGATCCCCAGTTGAGAATGAATGACAAGGCCAATTTCTTGAAGAACATGGCATTGCTTGGAGCAATTCTCATGCTTCTTGCCATACCATCACCGTGGTCTCTAAGCTTGTTACCATAGATGTTGCAGATTCAGACTAACAAATGAAAAGGAGTCCGCAATAGATGAAGGCCTTAGTATATCTCGGCCCAGGTAAGAGGGTGCTTGAAGACAAACCGATGCCAACGATCCATGAACCGACCGATGCGATTGTCAAAATCACTCACACAACAATTTGCGGGACGGACCTCCACATCATGAAGGGTGACGTATCGACTGTCACCGATGGCCGGACGTTGGGTCACGAAGGAGTTGGAGTTGTTGAAGTTGTCGGTTCAAGCGTTTCGAATTTCCGTGCTGGGGACAAAGTGCTGATATCGTGCATTTCCTCCTGCGGAAAATGCGATTATTGCAGGAGAGGAATGTATTCCCATTGCGGTGACGGGGGTTGGATTCTCGGAAATACGATCGATGGGACGCAAGCAGAGTATGTCCGGATACCTCATGCCGACACGAGTCTGTATCATGTTCCAGATGGCGCTGATGAAGAAGCCTTTGTGATGTTAAGTGACATCCTGCCGACCGGGTTTGAATGCGGGGTTCTCAACGGTCAGATCAAGCCTGGAGATACCGTCGCCATCATTGGCGCGGGACCTATTGGGCTTGCGACACTCCTCACAGCACAATTCTATTCTCCTGCTGAGGTCATTGTGGTTGATACGGACTCCAATCGACTAGAAGTTGCAAGAAAGTTCGGCGCAACGAGCCTTGTGCACGGTAATGCTGTTGATGAAATAATGAAACTCACTCAAGGGAAAGGTGTTGACGTCGCTATCGAAGCCGTGGGTGCCCCCAACACGTTTGACATTTGCCAATCAATCGTAGCGGCAGGCGGCCATATTGCCAACGTCGGAGTGCACGGCAAAAGCGTTGAACTGCATCTGGAAAAGCTCTGGTCGAGCAATGTTACTATCACAACACGACTGGTCGATACCGTATCAACGTCTATGCTTTTGAAGACTGTTCAAACCGGGAAACTTGATCCCCGGCAGCTCATTACTCATCACTTTACTCTCAACGAGATCATGAAGGCATATGACACGTTTGGAAATGCAGCACAGGAAAAGGCTCTTAAAGTCATTCTTACGAATTAGCATAAAAGGAACCGCCGTGAAAAAATGCGAATCGATTGTCATTGGAGGTATGGTCTGTTGTCTCCTGGCCCTGATGGCTGGTTGTGCATCATCCGAACTTGTTGACATATGGAGCGATACTTCCTTTCAGCCGCCGCCTCTGAACAAGATGCTTGTTATTTCTGTCAGCATGAATCCGATACAGCGTCATATGTGGGAAGATGCTTTCAGCCTGGAGCTTGCAAAACATGCCGTTGCAGCGACGTCATCGTATAGCTTATTTCCGGATGCGGTACCGGATACGAACCAGGTTATTGAGAGTGTGCAATCAACTGGCTTCGATGGAATCTTAGTCTGTCGCAGGCTTCCTCCCAAAACGAAAGCTCACTACTCGCGGGGATGGGTGGCGTTGGAGGGAGACGTGACGACAGAACGGCACACGAGATATGATCGCCGCTGGGAAAGATTTGTAACATATTATCGAGAAGCTAACCAGGCTGCATACGTTGATTCTCAAGAAGTCGACATCCGTTCCATTGACGTATGGTCAACCAGAAATGAAGGGCAAATGATTTGGAGCGCCACAAGCAAGACAGCCGAGCCGAATTCATTGCAGAAAGTCCGGCCTGAAATCGTCAAGCTTGTTCTGTCTGAATTGACAAAGCGGAGTATCACCGCGTCTGAGCGGTAAATGGATCTCCCACTATGTTTGTGCCCTATCCAGTGAACATCCCGGACAACGGTATTCGACCGTCAACGTCATGAAGGCCTGCGAGAATTTTGGAACAACCGAAATGAAAATGCCCATGGAATCATTCTTACGAATTAGCGGAAAAGGAACAGTCATGAAAAAATATGCCTCGTTATTCATTGGAGGAATGGTCTGTTTTCTCCTGGCGATGATGGCTGGTTGCGCATCATTTGAACTTGTTGACATATGGAGCGATTCTTCGTTTCAGGCCCCACCTTTGAATAAGATGCTTGTCATTTCCGCGAGCGCAAATCCAGTGCTGCGGCGTATTTGGGAAGACGCGTTCAGCGTCGAGCTTGCAAAACATGCCGTTGCAGTGACGCCTTCGTATCGCCTGTTTCCGGATGCGCCTCCGGATACAAACCAGGTTATTCAGATCGTGCAGTCCAACGGCTTCGACGGAATCCTGGTCACTCGCTGGCTTCCTCCGGAGGAGAATCCTCAATACGAGGAAGGATATGTGACGACAGAACAGACCACGAGATATGATCGCCGCAGGGAAAGATTCGTAACATACTATCGGGATATCGATCACGCTGCACACGTTGATTCCCAAAAAGTCGACGTGCGCGCCATCGACGTATGGACGACCCAGAATGAAGGGCAAATGATTTGGAGTGGCACGAGCAAGACCCCCGAGCCGTATTCGACGCAAGAAGTTCGGCCAGAAATCGTCAAGCTCGTTATGTCTGAATTGACGAAGCAGGGGATCATCGCATCTGAGCGGTAAGAGAAACTTCGACTGTTCCTTCCCTTCCAGCGAAGCTATCCAGGGCAACGATTGTTGCACCAAGACATCGAGATTTCATAAATAATGTTGGCAAACCGCAACCGAGAAGAAAGGAACAACATGAAAACAGCTGGCATCGTCATCATAATACTAGGTCTCATAATGACCCTCTATACAGGTTTCACCTATGTTACAAAAGAGAAGGTTGTGGAGTTGGGTGATCTCAAGATAACAAAGGATGACGAACACACAGTAAACTGGCAACCGTATGTCGGAATCGGAGTAATGGTCATTGGTGGTGTTGTTCTCCTTGTTGGAAGGAAGAAATCACAGACCACCTGATACGGATGTGCAGCAGGAAAGGGCTTTCCAATGTTCTCCACAAAAGAAATCAAGGAACATGTTCAAGACACAAGAACAGTGAGTGAGAAGAGACAGTTTGGCTTCGCTGAAGCAAAGCAGGTCGGAGATGCCTTGGGTATACGCTGGGACAAGTTTGACGTTGAGCAATTCAGAATGGGTTTGAACGTTGAGCTTGAACATGGCCGACGAGACCCAGCAACGGATGTCACCCACGATGATTCAACGGTGACGGGCAAGATCGCATGGGCACATCTCAATGAATTCCCTGATTATTATACGCGATTAGCTGCGATGGAGCAAGAAGCGGAAGGTGTGAAAGACCTGCAACGAAAAGAAAGTCCGTAAGAAATGTACTCGGTGCGGCAGGAGATTTAAGTAAGAACTGTTCAAGTCAAGATTTGGCGGAATTTCAG
>JADGQA010000261.1 GCA_017882185.1 Bacteroidota bacterium | reverse complement strand
ATTCTGCACGTTCCTCCTCATCATTGCCGGAGGGCTCGTGACAAGCACTGATTCGGGTTTATCTGTTCCCGATTGGCCGCTATCCTACGGTAAGTTAATGCCTCCTATGGTAGGGGGAATTTTTTATGAGCACGGTCACAGAATGATCGCCTCTTTCGTAGGTTTCCTGACTGTTATTCTCGTTTTTTTAATATACCGAAAAGAAAAGAGGGCATGGCTGCGCAAGCTTGCGCTCATCGCTCTTCTGGCTGTGGTGCTGCAAGGCCTGCTGGGTGGACTGACTGTGCTTTTCCTTCTTCCAGCTTGGATTTCTGTCAGTCATGCTACTCTTGCGCAGACCTTTTTTTGCATTGTCTCGTCCATCGCTCTCTTCCAATCGTCTTGGTGGCAGGGTTCTAACATTTCACTCATTGAGGAGGGAAGCGCGAGGTCATTGTTCACATTCGGACTGTTTGCGATAGGGGCGGTATATTTGCAGTTGATATTCGGAGCTCTTATGCGTCACACAGCTTCAGGGCTTGCAGTGCCCGATTTCCCACTTGCGTATGGACAAATTCTTCCTTCACTTTCCACGAACGCATTGGGTCAATATAACGCTGAGCTTATTCTTAGGGACATCCGTCTTGCCGCTGACGGACCAATCACGAGGGATCAAATCATTATTCATATGATCCACAGATTCTGGGCTATTGTCGCAGGAGCGATGATTCTCACCTATGCTCTTCGTGTCTATCGTCAATCTCAGACAGTGAAGGGCTTACGGCTTCCATCGATTGTAATGGCTATCCTTGTTCCCCTCCAGATTACATTGGGTGCATTTACCGTCCTTTCGCGGAAGGCTGTCGACGTTACCACGATTCACGTTGCAGTGGGCGCCCTCATTCTTGTGACCAGTGTGATAACGACGCTGATGATCTATCGCGTTCTTCCTCACCCGGCAAAAAAATTGCATTCCGCGTCTAACTTGCAAGAGGTTATGGTATGAACTCTGAATCGAGAGTCCACGCGGTTGAAATGCCCTTCGACATACTGGGTTTCAGCGAGCTCATGAAGCCGGAGTTGACGGGACTTTCGGTGCTCACAGTTGTATGCGCTTTCTATTTGGCATCGGGTGAATTGATCGACATGTCCAGGTTGCTCTACACTGCCCTCGGTACGTTGCTCGTTGGAGGAGCAGCCGGTACACTGAATCAATACATCGAACGGGAGCTGGATGGATTGATGAAAAGGACGGAAAAGCGGCCGTTGCCAGCTGGGCGTTTGTCGCCCGCCATGGCACTCTTGTTTGGCATCATGTTGTCATTCTCGGGACTCTTCGTCCTACTCACAATGACGAATCCGCTCACCTTTCTGGTTGCGCTTGGAACACTCGTCAGCTACCTCTTTGTGTACACCCCACTGAAACGGACAACGCCACTGAACACCGTGATCGGCGCTATTCCGGGAGCCTTGCCGGTCCTCATAGGGTGGTGTGCCGTTCGTAATGATATTGGCCTCCCGGCGATCATATTGTTTGCGATTCTGTTTACGTGGCAAATCCCGCATTTTCTTTCACTTGGATGGATGTACCGTAAAGACTACGCCCGCGCAGGCTTTAAGATGCTGCCTGTCATGGATGAACACGGAACAAAAACTGGCAGGGACATTTTTTGGTATACATTGGCCCTCGTGCTGGCAAGCGTACTCTTGACAGCCATCGGCGTTACAGGATATTATTATTTGACGGGAGCTCTTGTTGCCGGACTGCTTTTTTTTCTTCCTGTTTACCGATTTCGGACCGCAACAAGTCAGGACTTGGAAGACGCAATAATGATAAGAAATAGCCTATCGAAGAAGATATTTTTTTCGTCTCTCGCATATTTGCCAACCGTCATGGTTCTCATGTCACTTGACAAGGTGTGAGAGTTGCTCACCCCTTTAGCGGTGCTTATGATTTTGCTGTAGGAGCTTTCCAAGAATGTCTTTTTCGGATTTGCCTCTCCTTAACGCCTTTCTCAACACAACAAGCGCCATTTTGCTCCTGATAGGTCATCAGTCAATTAAGAAAGGAAGGAGAGACTCGCACAAGAAGTACATGATTGCCGCTTTCGTTACTTCTTCGTTATTTCTTATTTCATATTTGTTGTATCACTACGTCCATGGATCACAACATTTTGAAGGACAGGGATTGGCCAAGCCAGTCTATTTCCTCCTTTTGGGAACTCACACGGTCTTAGCTGCCGCCATTGTCCCAATGGTGTTGATAACGTTAGGAAGAGGGTTGAAGGGAGAATTTTCCCGACACAGAAAGATCGCTAAGTGGACTTATCCGATCTGGTTGTACGTGTCGGTGACTGGAGTGATTATATATCTGATGCTCTACCAGATATTCCCTGGCGGAAAAGTGGTTTGAGCAGGTCAATGAGGCGTTGAGATGAATAGTTCAGCGAATCCTCAGAATGATCTCCTTCATCAATGTTGAGAAGCTCAGTTGCGTTTTATCCGCAGTTTCAGTGACTTCTTCGTGAGAGAGTTTCGTGAGAGAGAGGCCGGTCGCCATGTTTGAGATCAGTGATATCCCCGCCACGTTCATCCCAAGACTTCTGGCCTTTACAATCTCCGGGACTGTCGACATCCCCACAGCGTCCACGCCCAGTGTGCGCAGCATTTTGATCTCGGCTGCCGTCTCGTAAGAGGGGCCGTGGAGCCAGCAATATGTTCCCTCCTGCAAACTGATCTGCAAATCGCGCGCTGAATCTCGAATAAGATCCTGCAGTTTGGAGTCAAACCCAACCGAGGTCCTTTTCGTTGTCTGAGTCGCAGAAGCGGTCAGCGGATACTTCATCGCAAGATTAAGACAGTCTTTGATGAGCATAAGCTGCCCAGCTTGAAAATTGGAATTGATCCCCCCTGCAGCGTTTGTAACAATCAGTGTCTTCGCTCCAAGTTTGTGTGCAAGCTCGATGGAGAAAACTACCCGGTCAATTTGACCACTTTCGTAGTAATGAACACGTCCCTGGAAAAGGAGCAGAGGAATAGAGGTTCTTCCGGACTCCTCAATCGTGCCAAAAATAATCTTGCCGGCGTGACCTTGCACTGAACTGACCGGATAGTTGGGAATCGCCGCCGAATCGATGGCATACCGAGCTGATACGTTGTTGGCAAAACTTCCCAATCCAGATCCCAAAACCAGGGCTATTGCAGGTCGAAAGTCGGTAAGTTTTCTGATGTGGCGAAAAGCTTCGCCTACCTGATTGTGCGTCATTGCCTTGGTTTGAACAGTGTCAAGATCAAGCTGTGGGGAGGAGGAAGCGGTTTAGTCTTCAGGAGCCAAGTGACATTTCCTGCAACGTGCTTCGTATATGTCTTTTGCCCCCACCACTACTCTCTCGCTCTGCGCAGTTTTCCTCTGCGTTTTGTCTGCGGGATTGCCGCAAACCACGCAAATCGCCAGGGTTTTCGTGATATACTCGGCAATGGCCAAGAGTTGTGGAATTGGTTCGAATGGCTTTCCGCGGTAGTCCTGGTCGAGTCCAGCGACAATGACTCTTTTCCCTTGATTTGCCAGTTTTTCACATACCTCAACGAGATTGGCCTTAAAGAACTGTCCCTCGTCGATCCCGACGACCTGTGCATCTCGTGATGCAGCAAGAATTTCCTGAGCATCATCTACAACTTGCGATACCAGTGACTGCTCACTGTGCGAAACGATGTGCTCCGTGCTATACCGGTTGTCGATCCTCGGCTTAAACACTGCCACTTTTTGTCTGGCAATTTGGGCACGTCTAAGTCTGCGTATCAGTTCTTCAGTCTTGCCGCTGAACATACAACCACAGACTACTTCGATCCATCCGACATTACGCGGGACATTGTGGAGTTCTGAGGTGTCCATATCGATCTTTGTTTGGCTATCGAATTCGGTTGAGATTTTTTGATGTAAATGCCAATGGCAATAATGATTTAAGCCTCAAGACCTTGAGCTTGTTCTTTGCATTCGCCATCACAAAATCCATGTCACCTGCCAGGTCAATCAAAACTTGTCGGCAAGCGCCGCACGGCGGGGTAAACTCTGGATCGTCCGAGACCACTGCAATTGCAGTAAACTCACGGATCCCTTCGGAATAAGCCTTGAAGATAGCTGTTCGCTCAGCGCAAATGGTCAAACCGTATGAACTGCTCTCTATGTTGCAGCCAGTCGAGATTCGGCCATCTTTAGCCAAAATTGCGGCACCAACTCGAAACTTCGAATAGGGAGCATAAGCTAGTTCCTTCGCACTGATTGCAGCGGCTACCAGATCTTTGTAGCGTTTTGACATATACGTTAGATGTTGATGATTGATTTTCCTTATCCGATTTGTCCACCAATGTGGGCGAAAAATATAGACAACATTGTACAGAGAAGCAATGTGAGGTAAGTGTTTTGAAGCTATTTCGGAAGAATTTGGGGGAGGTCGAGGCCTGGAGCAGAGCGTTTGATCATCTCAACAAGATGTGGAAAATTGCCTGTCAGAAATTTCTCTCGTCCCTCGGTAACAATTCTCGTAAAGGATCTCCGACCCGTTGTCAGATTTGCAAACTCAATATCACCGTAAATGAGTTCGGCGTTCTTCCATAAATACCTTACCTCCTTTGCCGAAAGGCAAAGAGAAGCCTCGAATGGATCAGAGTTATCCGATTGAAACATAAGGAAATCGGCCGACGCACCTCTACGTATTTCACCTTTGTTCAGACAAAGCATTTTGCCAGGTTCGGATGTCACAAGATCAACGACGCACCGCGCAGCGAGCTGTTTCACTTTCCGGGCCACTCGCATTTCATCGAAGAGGGAAATGGAGCCAGTTAAGGTTGAATCACTTCCGAGTGCAATAGGGATTTTCCCGATCATTTTCTCAACAGGAGCAGTCTTTCCGAAGAGGTAGAGGTTCGATGCAGGACACCAGACTAATCCACTCCCATATGACAACATTGCCGCAATATCCTCGCCAGAGAGACCAATACCATGAATGATCACAGTACGTCGATTCAAGCCATTCATAGCTGACAGCTCCTTCAATTCAGTTCTTGCTACTGAATCAATCCCTTCAGCAAGATGGATAAATCGGATTGAGCTATCGTCGGTTAGGAGTTTTCTTATGTCT
>JADGQA010000260.1 GCA_017882185.1 Bacteroidota bacterium | reverse complement strand
ACCTGCGTACCATGCAGACTACGCCCGCACTCACGCTGCCACGACCGCCCGAGACTTTGTGCGTTCGGACGGCGGCACGTACCACATTGTCCGGTACGACACTGCCGCGTGTACCATCATCAACAGAGGGACAATGCAGGGAGCGGGGGATGAGACAACGTGGGCGCGGGGACACGCATGGGGAATGTACGGGATGGTCGTCGCCTATCGCTACACAAGAGACCAGCGGTTTCTAAATACGGCCGTGCGCCTGGCGGACTATTTCCTGAACCATTTGGAGAGCGATCATGTTTCCAACTGGGACTTCCAGTCGGATATTAAAGTCCCGGATGTTTCAGCAACGGCCATAGTTACATCAGGCCTGTTCGAGATGATCACCTATCTTGAGAATGATTCACTGAAGAACTACTACCGGAACCAGGCAGAGGCCATGCTCGCATCGCTTTGCAGCGCACCATACTTCACCGACCATCGAGACACCAATTGCTTGCTGGATCACTCGACGCAGTACCTTCCCCTCAACAGCAACGTCGACGTGCCCGCGATTTTCGCCGATTATTACTTTCTAGAAGCCATCGTGCGTTACCGCTCACAACATCCCAATTGATCTAGGTAATCCGTCGTGGTCTACTGGTAACCCCGCCTTCGGGCTTCTTCCAGGATGCTTTCCGTGACTGTTGCCCCAATTCGACTCACGCCAAGCGCTCTAACACGGAGGAGGTCGTCCAATGTTCGTACTCCCCCAGCCGCCTTGATGCCGATCGTCAGAGGACAATGCTCACGCATCAATCGCAAGTGATGGTCCGTAGCTCCGGCATAGGAATACATCCCGTTAGGTTGCTTTACAAAACCATAACCGGTCGATGTCTTTACGAAGGCAACAGCGTTGGTTGTGGAAATTTCGCACAGCTTAATGATGTATTTGTCTTCGAGATAATCGTTTTCGAAAATTACCTTGAGAATGGCACCATTGCCGACCGTCGCACGATTCACCGCAGATATTTCCCCTGAGATGTAGTCCCAATCTTCTCCCAGTACCTTGCCGATGTTGACCACCACATCGATCTCGGTTGCGCCGTCCTTGATTGCCACCTCGGTTTCTCTCACCTTGATCGTTACAGTGCTGTTGCCGTGCGGAAAACCGACAACAGCGCAGACGCCTACGGCGGATCCGGCAAGGATATCGCGAGCCACTTGTGCGGCGTAAGGCTTGACACAAGCGGTAGCGACATCATACCGTCTCGCCAATTCACACCCTTTGGCAATTGCTTCATCGGTCATCGTGGGATGAAGCAGCGAATGATCGATCATTTTGGCAAGCGATTTGAGACTTTTCGCGGCATCCAAGGTTATATCCTTCGTATTCTCTGTTGTTTTGAAGCACTTGTGATTCGACGTACCGGGCGACGAGGGAGCCACTTCACATTTGCAGGCCTCTCCGATGGAGCTATAGTCTCTTTTTGGCTGCAGAACTTCAGACTGGCCGCGCCTACGGCGCTGCGACTTTCTGAGATATTAAAAACCGAATTCCATTGGATCAAGATCTTGAATAACGCTCCGTCAGGAGCGGTGCTATTTGTAGCACGACCAAGAGAAACCAGATCTGAACCGTCAGGGGCGACCTGTTTCTATTGTTGCTGGACGCTCAATTCAACAATTTGTGATTGACTCTTCCATCCGGACACCTCGAAGTGCATCTTCTCCATAGTCACCTTCTGATTCTTGCTCTCGATGGTTACGTTCACGGTCTTGGTTTCTCCTGGGAGCAGCGATATGTAATTGTCGCTGTAATCAGTCCTGAGTGTTTCCGATTCTTCCGCCAGTCGGACCCGGATAAAGAATGCGAGCTTGTCAGAGCGATTGGAAAGGCGGAGCGCACACGTGGCTTCACCGCCGGAGCCAAACTTCACATCAGGACTTGCGAGGTGCGTTTTCACCTCGACAGGCGCCATCGCATTCATGTCGGCGAAAATTGCATTGTAGTTCTCCAGATTGTCAGTCTTACTTACGGCGATCGGATAGACGGCATCGGAGAGCTTGACTCCGTCTTTCCCCATGAGTTCAACGACAACGAAAAACGTTTTGCCTGCCATCTCTGCCGGTATCGCGTATTCAATGCGTCCGACCTTTGCTGAGCGATTAGCTTCCGTCTCGGCCACACCTGCGGTTTGAGCCAACATTTTGCCCTGTGTATCAAATAATTTCACTGAGTACGTGGATCCCTTCACGGACGATTCGGTATCGTTGAGGAGATGTACGTCTGCAGCGAAAGTCTCACCCGCCTTCCAAAGGTAACGTTCATAGTCGGCTGAAATATGGACAGGCCGCGATGCCCGCTTTAAGAAGTAGTACGATGATTTTGGGGTACCATACCAGTCTACCAACGACCACGAAAGACAGGGCCATATGTCGTCGTACTGCCAGATGAGGAGCCCGCTGGTCCTGAACTTGTTCGATCGGCAGAATTCCATGTTGAATGACGTGGCAAGGGCCTGATACAAGCCACTCTTGGCGATCAAATCATCGATGTCCGTAGACTCTCCGAATTCGTTCGTGTACCGCAATTGTTTCTCGAGATGTTGAAACCGTGTCCTGTGCTCGCCGTGGTATTCGACGTACGTCGTGTCGGGGGGCCAAGCAAGAGATGGGGGAGTGAACTTGCGGAAATCTTCGGCAACGGGGTATGCATTGACTCCGGCTTCGCTCCGGAACGGACGAACAATCCTGTATTTCGTGTACGGTTCCTGACCGTGCCATACGCCCCAGTAGTGATCGTCGCCCATGTAGGGTGAGGCTCTGTGGAATTCGCGCTGCGGATCAAGTTTCTGTAGCATATCCCCCAGCGCGTCGATGACAGCCTTGCTGCCTATGTCATCCGGATCGAATTCATTCCCCCCACACCAGAACGTCAGGCTGGCGTGATTGCGCAGCCGGTACACAGCCGACTCGGCTCCGTCCAGAAAATTTGGACGGTCGATTCTCGAGAAGTTGCGGTTGCTCAGGAATTCCTGCCACGCAAGGATGCCATACTGATCGCAGAGCTCATAGAAATCATCGGTTTCATACAGGCCGCCACCCCAGACACGGAGGAGGTTGAAGTGAGCCTCCTTCGCAAGCTTGAGGAGGCGATCGTATCGGTCGCGATCGAGCCGAAGAAGTTGGTCGACGGGGATCCAGTTTCCCCCTTTGGCGAACATTTTCTTTCCGTTGATCTCGAACGTCCAAGGATACTAGCCGACCACTTTTCCCAGATGGTAGACACTCCCGGTGTCGTTTTTCATCGATTTCAGAAATTCATCGACGTGTTCATTTTCAACGAGCTTAAGCTCGCGGATGCCGAACTGGGTTTTCAATTCTTCTGATTTCGCGCCATCAACTGAAATGACTGAATTCAGCACGTACAGGCTCTGATCCCCCATACCGTTTGGCCACCAGAGTTTCGGGTCGCGGACCGTTACCTCAAAGTCGACTGTCCTGGTTTCACCTGGTCCAAGCTGGAATGACTCATGAAATTCCGCCACCTTCCGATTGGATCCTTGTTCGAGAACGGTTCCGAGGATCGATCCCTTGACAGACTTGCTGGAGAGATTATGCGCATCAAGCGCAACCGTACAGACGGCCTTCGTCCGGGAACTGATTGTTGAGCGAACGTAGGGGTGGTCGATGCGGAGTGGGCCTGTCACGCGAAGCTTGACGGGCTGCCAGATTCCCACGGGCACAGCGTGCACACCCCAGTCCCAACTGTACATGCATTGGGCGATCGAGTAAAGCTGATCGCGGGGACTGTCCCACGTGAGTCCGTGAACAATTTCCCTCACGCGAGCATCTGGCGTTGCTTCAAGCCGGACCGCAAGGGAGTTCTCCGCCCCGAACTCAAGAGCGTGGGAAACGTCGAACGAACGGGGGTTTAACATGCCCTTGAGTTCACCAATGGGTTGACCGTTCAACCACACTTCTCCTTGAAAAGAAGTTCCCTCGAACAGCAGATTGATCCACTTTCCCTGAAGGTCTGTGCCAACGGTGAATTTTTTGAAGAACCACCATTCCTTTTCCTCAACCCAGAGCGATTTCTCATTGTCGTACCCATAGTAAGGGTCCGGGATTTCACCTGCGGCAAGCAACGCTGTTTGTACCGTCCCCGGAACCTGGATGGGAACACAATCCTTCGGCTCTCTGCCGGGAAGGTACACTTGTTTGGTCACGCCGATGCCAGGAGTGAAGTCCTTCATCAGCCAGGTGCCGTCGAGATCAACTGGAGTGTTTTGAGTCTGACAGACAGCCCGTTCCGTATGTGCAGCGACGGCGATGATTAGGAAGGCAATTGTGAAGAAATGAAGACGCAGATTGCGGGGAAGGTCGTTTCTCATAGGGCTTCTCACTTTCGACGTGATGGTTTAATGTTGTGGATTTGGAAGGAGAATTCCATCATAGATCAGGATTACGGGAAAACACTTTACAACAAACCACGGAAGCGAGGCTGGAAGGTGCAGAACAATGGTGTGCGAGTTTTCAAAGCTTGGCAAGACCATGGTACGCCGGAGTGTGCTCAGCAGGTTTGGTTACCACACATCAAAGGTAAAAAGATGCAGTTGAAGGAGCAAGAAGAACCTTGTCAAGCACCCACATCCCTCTGGTGTCAACGTTGATGCGGCGGAGTTGAGGAATAACTATGCTTTTTGCCTGCCAAGTTTGGCGGCGAGGTGGACGCGAAGCGCGTCGAGACTCCATACGCCCCCGCCGGCAACCATCAGGTAAAGAAAAACGAAGCAATACAGCACCGCCAACTCTCCGTGATTCAGCAGCGGCCAGAGCCCGTATGGTGCATGCCCTTTAAAGTAGGCTATCGCCATTTCTCCCGCCAGGGCAAAAGCGACCGGGCGCGTGAACAAACCCAGGAAGAGAAAAGTCCCTCCGATTAGTTCAAGAACCCCGGCCATCCAAACAAGCGACAACGGCTCGAGACCCTGGAAGGGTTGATTGGAAGGCATGCCGAAGAGTTTCTGGCTGCCGTGCAGCAGGAAGAGAAACGATATGACAATTCGCATGATGCTCAACAGGCGGGGTGGCCAGGCGGAGTAAAGTTTTTGCCAAGCAACCATCAATGTTTTCATGGGATAGAAAA
>JADGQA010000259.1 GCA_017882185.1 Bacteroidota bacterium | reverse complement strand
TTCTTCCTTCATTGCGAAGACGCCGTGGACGCAACAATAGTCAAATTCAATCCCCTGGCCGATGCGGTTTGGTCCTCCACCGAGAATGATCACTTTCTTCTTATCCGAACTGACCGATTCGTTTTCCTGATCGTATGTCGAATAGTGGTATGGCGTGGCTGCTTCAAACTCCGCTGCGCATGTATCAACCGTCTTGTATACAGGAGTGACACCGAATTGATTTCTCAATTGGCGCACGGTATTCTCGGACACATCCCACATATGCGCAAGCTGATGGTCTGAGAATCCATATTGCTTCGCTTTTCGGAGAAGCTCAGGTGTTACCCTCGAGCCAATTTTGTTTGTATTCTTACTGAGCTTCATGGTAACACAGTCTCCTTCTTCTTCATCTTCCCTCGCTCTTCACACTCTATGACACTCTGCTTCAACCCTCGGCTACCTTTCAAGCTGTTCCAATAATTCATACCCGGTATGAATAGAGTTCTTCCTCAAAATCGACAATCTGTTTCAAGTTGTGCAGAAACCACGGATCGATCCTCGTGCTCTCGTGAATGTCCTCGAGTGTCGCACCCAATTGCAGAGCATACCTCAAGTAGAAGACATTCTCAGGCTTCGGGATTTTCAGTCGATCGAGAACCTTTTTTTTCCACTCCGACCTACTTTTATCTGAAAGCTCGCGGACGTTCAGATCGTCCTTGCCATCAGCGCCAAGGCCAAACCGGCCCTGCTCCATGGATCGGAGCGCCTTCTGGAATGCTTCCTTGAAGGTCCGGCCAATTGCCATAGCTTCACCAACCGATTTCATTTGCACACCCAGCGTGCTTTCGACACCCTTGAATTTTTCAAAGTCCCAACGAGGTATCTTCACAACACAGTAATCAATCGTCGGTTCAAAGGATGCAGGCGTCAATTTGGTGATATCATTGGGGATTTCATCAAGCGTGTAGCCAACGGCCAACTTTGCTGCTATTTTTGCTATGGGGAATCCGGTCGCCTTGGAAGCAAGTGCAGACGAGCGGGATACGCGGGGATTCATTTCAATAACGAGCATCCTTCCATCCTTCGGATTCACGGCAAATTGAATATTCGATCCTCCCGTATCCACTCCGATTTCCCGGATGACCTTTTTTGCTGCATCCCGCATGGTCTGGTATTCTTTGTCGGTCAGGGTCTGTGCCGGGGCCACGGTGATGGAGTCGCCCGTATGAACACCCATGGGATCAAAGTTCTCGATCGAACAAATGATCACGACATTGTCCTTCAGGTCCCGCATCACTTCCAGCTCGAATTCCTTCCATCCGATGACCGATTCTTCAACAAGAACCTGGTGAATGGGACTCGAAATCAATCCGTGTTGGACCTTCTCCCGGAACTCGTCTTTATTATATGCCGTGCCTCCACCGGTGCCGCCGAGGGTAAACGAAGGGCGAATGATAATCGGGAACCCGATTTCTTCGGCAACCTTCATCGCGTCGTCGATAGAATTGACGAACCCTCCGCGTGCGCAATGCAAGCCAACACGGTCCATCGCTGCCTTGAACAATTCGCGGTCTTCCGCCTTCTGTATCGCTTCCAGCTTGGCACCGATCAATCCGACACTGTATTTCTTCAGGACACCGCTCTCCGCCAGAGCGACGGTGACGTTCAGCGCGGTCTGACCTCCCATCGTGGGAAGAATGACGTCCGGCTTTTCTCTTTTGATGATTTCTTCGACGAAAAACGGGGTTATGGGTTCGATGTAAGTTGCATCGGCGAGGTCGGGATCGGTCATGATCGTCGCCGGATTGGAGTTAATCAGAACTACGCGGTATCCTTCTTCCCGAAGGACTTTGCACGCCTGCGTTCCAGAGTAGTCAAACTCGCAGGCTTGCCCGATGACAATCGGCCCCGATCCAATGATGAGGATGGATTTGATGTCGTCCCGTCTTGGCAATTCCTCTTGTGATTCCTTCCCTTCGATGGCGCGCGATTGCGCCGGATTGGATGCGCGGAGTCGTTTTCTGGAGGGACAATATATAAATATAACCAGTATGATTCAACGACCCCGCGAGAAAAACTCCGGTCATCGTGGTGTAGGCTCACCATGAGTTGTCCGCTTTCGCCTCTTAATTCTTTTTTACCTATATTTTCAGAGTGATGAGTGTGGACACCTTCATTGACTCGACACCTCAGGAATCGAAGAACGACTTTTGTTGGAGGATTTGATGGAGCGTCAGAACAGTTATGAAACCAGAACCAAACTCACGGACCTGGGGACGACGTATGATCTGTACTCACTCAGGTTGCTTGAAAAGGCAACGGGAAAGAGCCTCTCAAGACTGCCATTTTCCTTGAGAATCCTGCTGGAAAATTTGCTTCGTTTGGAAGATGGGAGGGTGGTGCGGAAGGAGGATATCGACGCATTGATTGACTGGAATCCCTCAGCAATACCTGACAAAGAAATCGCGTTCATGCCGGCACGTGTGATCCTGCAGGATTTCACAGGCGTTCCGTGCATCGTTGACCTCGCTGTGATGCGCGATGCAATGATCAAGTTGGGTGGAGATTCCAAAAGGATCAACCCGCTTCAACCTGTCGATCTGGTCATCGACCATTCGGTTCAGGTGGATGAGTACGGATCCCCAACTGCGTTTCAGTTCAACACGGGACTGGAATTCGAAAGGAATAAGGAGCGCTATCAGTTCCTCAGGTGGGGACAGCAAGCGTTTCAGAACTTTAGGGTAGTGCCGCCGGGTACCGGCATCGTTCACCAGGTAAATCTGGAGTATCTGGCGCAAGTCGTATTCGTCAGCAAAATCGATGGAGAACTGGTTGCCTATCCGGATACGCTGGTTGGAACCGATTCGCACACGACAATGATCAACGGATTAGGGGTCCTCGGTTGGGGTGTCGGCGGAATCGAGGCAGAGGCAGCAATGCTGGGCCAGTCTGTCTCGATGCTTATCCCACAGGTGGTTGGATTCAAGTTGAAAGGATCTCTCCCTGCCGGTGCCACAGCAACGGATGTTGTACTGACTGTTACTCAACAGCTCCGAAAGAAGGGCGTTGTTGGCAAATTCGTCGAATTCTACGGGCAAGGACTTGCATCCCTCTCGCTCCCGGACAGAGCTACGATCGCAAACATGGCACCCGAATATGGGGCAACGATGGGTTTCTTCCCCGTGGATGATGAGACGATAAAGTATCTTCGATTCACCGGGCGAAGCGACAAGCAGATTTCTCTTGTCGAAGCATACTTGAAGCACCAGGGACTTTTCCATACTTCTTCCTCTCCTGTACCGGTGTTTTCGGAATCTCTCGAGCTTGATCTTTCGACTGTCGAACCGAGCATTGCGGGTCCAAAGCGACCTCAGGACCGCGTCCCCCTCGCGAAGGCGAAGTCCTCTTACCGAACATCGCTCATTGAGATGCTCGACAGCAAAGGGGAACAATTTGACAAAGCGTCAGCATCACAGTGGGCTAATGACGGTGCGACAGTCCCGAATCCGACATTCTTGAAGAGTATTCCAGTACGGAAAAACGATTCGAATTTCGAGTTGGGACACGGGGCCGTCGTCATCGCAGCAATTACGAGTTGCACAAATACTTCCAATCCATCCGTTCTTGTCGCCGCGGGACTTCTTGCCAAAAAGGCAACCGAACGTGGACTCCGGTCCAAACCATGGGTCAAGACCAGTCTCGCTCCCGGTTCCAAAGTCGTAACTGAATACCTCAACGAGGCGAAGCTTACAAAGCCATTGGAAGAACTTGGGTTCAATCTGGTCGGTTATGGATGCACAACCTGTATTGGCAATAGCGGTCCGCTTCCAGAGTCCATTGGGAAAGCAATCCAGGAGAATGACCTTGTTGCCGTCGCGGTTCTTTCGGGAAACAGAAACTTCGAAGGAAGAGTTAATCCCTTGACACGCGCGAATTACCTTGCTTCACCTCCACTCGTCGTGGCATATGCTCTTGCCGGAACCATGGATATCGATTTCCAGAAGGAACCGATCGGCAAGGGAAGAACGGGCGAACCTGTCTATTTGAAAGATATATGGCCGTCGCCGCAAGAAATTGAGGATACGATTCGGGAGAGCGTGAAATCCGACATGTTTAAGAAAGAGTATTCAAACGTGTTCGAAGGCGAACAAAGTTGGAAGAGCCTTCCGGTTCCCAAAGGGGGGCAATACCTGTGGGATCCGAAGTCTACCTATATCAAAGCCGCACCCTATTTTGAAAATCTGCCAAAGGTTCCGAACCCGCTCCGAAATATCAAGGGGGCGCGTGTGCTCGCTCTACTCGGCGATTCGGTCACAACGGACCATATTTCTCCTGCGGGATCATTCAACGAAAAGAGTCCGGCCGGACAATATCTGATCTCTCTCGGCGTGCAGAAGAAGGATTTCAATTCGTATGGCTCGCGGCGTGGTAATCATGAGGTGATGGTTCGCGGAACATTTGCCAATATCAGATTACGGAACGTGCTTGCACCAGGTACAGAGGGAGGTTGGACCGTTCATCCGTCGTCAAAGGAGCCGATTTCGATCTATGACGCATCCGTCAAGTACAAGAACGATGGAACACCTCTTTTGATCATTGCCGGCAAGGAATATGGCTCCGGATCTTCGCGTGACTGGGCGGCAAAGGGTCCGATGCTTCTTGGAGTCCGGGCCGTGATTGCAGAGAGTTTTGAAAGAATCCATCGAAGCAATCTCGTCGGGATGGGGATACTCCCCCTCCAGTTCGAGGAGGGTCAGAATTACCAGACGATCGGCTTGACAGGATTCGAGACCTATGAGATTGAAGGCATTTCCGATAATCTTCAGCCTTTGAAGAAAATGCAGGTAAAGGCTACTGCAGCCGACGGATCTGTGAAGAATTTCAAGGCAGTTTGCAGGATCGATACGCCGAATGAAGTGGATTACTACAAACACGGCGGGATTCTTCAATATGTTTTTCGTACACTTCTGAAGAACTAGAAGGACGAGCCGTACGGTCAAACAAGAAATCACCAAACCCAACGCAGACATTCAGTGAGGAGGGAACGATATGCCAGTTTATGATTACCGTTGCACACAGTGCGGAACTCTGTACGATGTATATCACAAGGTCCGGGAGATAAAACAGGACGTCGTTTGTCCTTCGTGCC
>JADGQA010000258.1 GCA_017882185.1 Bacteroidota bacterium | reverse complement strand
TTGCAGGACCCACATATCTACAGGATGAAACAGCTGGCATCGCTGTCTATGATTCAAGCGTATCTCTTCACGTAGACCGAGGTGATCAAGTAGTATTACTTGGCAATGTTACTCCCTATAATGAAATGTTCGAATTAACTCCATGCACGATACTCGAAGTGGTAAGTGAAGGCAATCCTATCGATACGACTACGTTGACGATTGGCCAGATCAACGGGCAACCTCAAAAGGGAATCGAGCCGTACGAATGCCGGTTGATCCGAGTGAACAACATCACATCAGTCCTGACGACAAGTGGATCTCCTGTGACAACCTGGACGGTGTCTGGAAGTGGTACAAATTACAATCTGGTGTCCGGCACTGACACGCTCGAAGTTCGAATCAGTCCAAAAATAAACCTTGCCGGAACGTCTATTCCATCGGGCAAATTCGACATGGTCGGTGCTCTGGGACAGTTCACGACGTATTATCAGATCTTGCCTCGATCGTCCGACGACCTTATCGTCGAAGGTGGCGGTCCACGCATCATCAGCGGCGCGCCATACGAGACGAACATCACCTCCACGGGACTTACGTTTGTCTGGCAAACGGATTCACCCGGCACATCAAAAGTCTACTACGGAACAACGACGGCGTACTCTGATTCGGTTATTGACAACACCCCGGCGACCCAACATCAGGTGTCGGTCGGAGGCTTGCAGTCAGCCACCATATATCACGTACGCTTTGGCAGCGCGAACGGAGTCGGGACCACCTATACCAACGATTATCTCGTTTCAACCTCTTCCTTATCGTCCACCGGGACGATCAATGTCTATTTCAGCTACCCTGCCAATACCAGCATCGCGCAAGGAGAGAATGCACAGACAGTCATTATTGTGACTAAACTGCTGAACAGAATCAACGGAGCCACGTATTCCATTGACGCGGCACTTTACAGTCTCAGTGGAACCGTCGGGGCGAATGTTGCGAGCGCACTGGTTGCCGCGAAGAATCGGGGAGTCAAAGTACGTGTTATCGGTGAAACGGACAATTCCAGCACGTCTCCCTGGACAACACTCTCGAACAACAGTGTTCCGTTGATTTTTGATACGTACGATGCCACGAATGCCGGCGCAGGATTGATGCATAACAAGTTCCTGGTCTTTGACAATCAGGATGCGGCATCGGATTCGGATGATTGGGTATGGTCAGGCTCATGGAACGCGACGGATCCGGGGAACGATAATGATGCTCAAAACGCGATAGAGATACAGGATAAGGCGCTGGCGAATGCCTATACGACGGAATTCAATGAAATGTGGGGAAGTTCCACCGGGACTCCAAACGCATCGGCTTCCAGATTTGGCGCACACAAGCTTGATAACACACCTCACTATTTTGTCGTCAATGGAACACCGATCGAGTCATATTTTAGTCCGTCGGATGGAACGACGAGCAAAATCATCAAGACTCTCAACAAAGCAACGGACGACATCAATTTTTCGTTGCTCACCTTCACAAGGAGCGATATTGCGAATGTGTTGATTACCAAGAAAAACGGGGGACTGAAAGTTCGCGGTGTGATGGACAACAGGACCGATCAGGGGAGTGTTTTCGATACGCTCCTGCATTCGGGTGTTGACGTGCATCTCAAAGGGAGTGCAGTACGAGGGCTCTATCATCACAAATATGGGTTGGTCGATGCCGAAACGGCGCATCCTGAGCAGTATGTCATCACAGGATCGCACAACTGGAGCAGCTCAGCGGAGAATTCGAACAATGAGAACACGCTCATCATCCAGAGCAAACGGATCGCGAACCTTTATCTCCAGGAATTCGCCGCGCGCTATGCGGAAGCGGGCGGGACAGACAATATCACGGTGAACGTCGTCCGGACGAGCGATAACGTTCCGAGAACGACTTCGCTCTCCCAGAATTATCCTAATCCATTCAACCCAACAACGAATTTCGAATTGCGGATTGCGAAGTACGGTTTTGTTTCGATCAAGGTGTTTGATCTCTTAGGAAGGGAAGTAGCCAACCTGGTGAACGAGAACAAGTCGCCCGGCGTGTATACAATAACATGGGAAGCTTCGAAGCTTGCCAGCGGTGTGTATCTATACAAGATGCGGGCGGGAGGTGTGGTCGAGACAAGAAAAATGTTGCTCGTGCGCTAAACTGCACGGATTCCGATCTTGCACGCAGAACGACAACGGGACGATCGAACATCAAGATGTGGCGATCCGACCCCGTGTGGGGTTGCTTTTCGACAAGTCGTTGCCTAATTTCATGAAAGCCATTCAATCGAAATCACATGAAAACAATTCTAGTTGTCGAAGATGAAGCATCGATGCGAAAATCCATCGTCGTTGCCCTCAACACAAAAGGTTACAAGACTATTGAAGCGGAAGACGGGATGGAAGGACTTTCCCTTGCGGCTGCCGAACAGCCGGATCTTGTCATCAGTGATGTCAATATGGACAATATGAATGGTTTCATGATGGTGGAACAGATGAGGGACAATCCTGATACCGCGTTGATACCGGTGATCATGATGACTGGGGCCGCTAAAAATGCGGGCGCCTGGGAGGCGAGCACCGACGTTGAATACCTTGAAAAGGGATTCACCATGCAGAAGCTTGTTGAAACCATCGAGAAAGTTCTCAATAAGTAGGCCATTGCATCCCCTGCCTTAATCGTCTCAACAAATCCGCATCCTGAAAAAGACGAATTAGCGACATTCGATGTCGCGCAAGCGTATCTTCGTCCTTTCCTTCGTCAACATCCCGACGGTCCTAACCTCAAATAGCACTTTGAAGGGAGAGAAAAACTTCCTATTCTCCAGAAGGTTTTTCCGAAAGACAGATATGTTCTACTGTCACTGACCAATCCCGCTTAAACCTCAAGAGCATGGCTCCTTCCGAAGCTCTCATTCCCAAGTCGAAGTGGTGGCATCCCACACTCTCCAAGCAAATTGTCCTTGGCCTGGTCATCGGTGGTTTCTTGGGTTGGTTGGTGCCCGAATGGGGGATACAATCCTACTTCCTGCGAAATATTTTTCTCAACCTCGTCAAGTCGATTATCGCTCCGCTCATTTTCTCCAGTATTGTCACCGGCATTGCGGGGGGCGGTGAGCTCAAGAAGGTTGGACGTATGGGAGCGAAGGCGATCGTCTACTTTGAGATTGTCACGACCGTTGCGCTCTTTATCGGTCTCGCAGTCGTCAACATTACGAAGCCGGGTTATGGAGTTGTCCTGAGTACAGCCAAGGACGAATTGGGGTCGCTGGGGCAGTCTCATCCACTGACGTTCATCGAAACGATCATCCATATCTTTCCCTCCAGTATCATCGATTCAATGGCCCGTGGTGATGTCCTACAGATTGTAGCCTTCTCCGTTCTTTTCGGGATGGCAGTCATGGCGATGGGCAAAAAAGGAAAACCTGTTCTCGAGTTTTGTGACAGTCTCTCCCAGGTTATGTTCAAATTCACCGGCTACGTCATGAAGTTCGCGCCATTCGGCATCGGCGCTGCAATGGCTGCCACCATCGGACACAAAGGGCTTGGCGTGCTCGTGAATCTCGGCATGCTCGTTGGCACTCTCTACCTTGCCCTCATTCTCTTTATTGTCATTGCACTCGGAACGGTCGCCTACATCATTCGCCTTCCCATCAGGCAGTTCATCAAGGCCGTCAGAGAACCGTTTGCAATCGCATTTGTCACGACCAGCAGTGAGGCTGCACTGCCAAAAGCAATGGAAGTCATGGAACGGCTCGGCGTACCAAGGAGGATTGTCGGCTTCGTGATTCCGACAGGGTACAGCTTCAACTTGGACGGAAGTACATTATACCTTGCTGTCGCATCGGTGTTCGTTGCGCAGGCTGCTGAAGGGACAACAGGGGTTCATTTCGGCTTTGAACAGCAAATCCTTTTGATGCTCACGTTGATGGTCACATCGAAAGGAATCGCCGGTGTCCCTCGCGCTGCACTTGTGATTCTCCTTGCGGCACTGCATTCATTTGGATTGCCCGCTGAGGGTGTCGCGGTCATTTTTGCGGTCGACGAATTGATGGATATGGGCCGAACCTCTGTGAACGTTGTAGGTAATTGTCTGGCATCGGTCGTCGTTGCACGGTGGGAGGGCGAGTTCGATGACGATCGGGCGAGGGTTTTCGGTACGCCCCTTGAATCCAAGTACGATGTGGAGGCAAACGAACCCGCATTCGCTCAGTCTGCGCTCGAAGGAGATTGATAAGATCAGATTTCCGAAGTTCAGTCTAAGGCTTACGCTGAACAATTTCGAGAATGTGGCTTGGCAACCAAGCTGCCGCATTCAAATTCCCGAATTCGTTCTTGACAGGTCTCATTCAGATTTCGGGAATTGTTCAGGGCTTTTTTGGGAGAGAAAACACCATGCCCTTCCGGACTCCTGGTTTGGAACAAGGTGAGTTCTATCATTTCTACAATCGGGGCAACAACAAGCAACGGATTTTTTTCGAGCGCGAGAACTACCACTACTTCCTGCGGACATTTGGCAGCTATTTCACGGAAGACATCGCGGAAATGTGTGCGTTCTGTCTCATGCCCAATCACTACCACATTCTTCTCCGACTTACTTCGGATTGTGATTATTCAAAACATATGCAGCACTTTGGAATCGGCTATGTCAAGGCTATGAATAGACGGTATGAAAGATGCGGACATCTCTTTCAGGGAAGATTCAAAGCGAAGCTCATTGATTCCGACGAATACCTCATCCATCTTTCACGCTATATCCATTTGAATCCGATGTTTGCCAAAGTTGTCCGCAAGGCAGAGGATTGGGAATTCTCCAGCTATCCGTTTTATCTGGGTGAGAAAGAATTTCGAGGCCTGAAACAGTCTGGAAACCCGGTCGTGAATACATCTTACATTCTTTCACAATTTGCCAGTGTGGCAGAGTACCGGTCTTATGTCGAATCGTTTGCTGCAGAAAAGATGCTTGAAATGTCAGAAAGACTATGGCGCGAGGGATGATTCCCGAAATTTATTTTGAGGCTTCCGCTGAGCAATTTCGGGAATCTGGCTGGGAATCCAGACTGCCGGATTCAAATTCCCGGAATCGTTCAAGGAAGGTCTCGTTCAGATTTCGGGAATTGTTCTGGAATCTGGCTGG
>JADGQA010000257.1 GCA_017882185.1 Bacteroidota bacterium | reverse complement strand
ATCATCTGTGCAACAAAGATGAAGGCCGCCGTAAGCCCGATCAAAGGGATCTGACGTGATTGAACGTGACGGCTTGCGTGGCGCAAGGCAACCCCAAGCGCACTGAAGGAAAAGACGCCGGTTGTTATTGCCGTCTTTGCGTCAAGAAAACCGTCGGGTATATGCATCCGAGAAACTGGTCAGTGATTGAAACGATCGCCCTACTGGTAATGGCAGAAACAAGTTACGCGTTTACTGATAGCATTGCAAGATATCCGGACGAACTGAGGATCAAAGCGAAGAGGTGGAGATGAACCCACAGTGAACGATTGCCTCGAAGCTATTACGGCACGAAAGAATCCCGTTCGCTGTGATGCGGTTTTTGTTTGTCAGAAGAGAATCTGGATTCCTGAGACGAACCGATAATCTTCTCCAAGCTGTTGGCCGTAAAGCCCGTGGATGATTGCCTGCTGGTAGGAGAGCTCAAAGGTGAGTGCCGGAGTAACAAACAGCTGGACTCCCGGCGAGGCATAGATGACGTTACCACCGGAATTCTCATCGACAGCGCCGTCCTGTCGTTCGCGTCCGCGCAATTCACCGACGAGACCGAGTGTCGCGAAGAGTTGAGGAGAATCGTAGTCATCAGAAGAAATGCCATAGCGGACCGTCGCGTCGAAGTTCAGCGTATTCCCAAACTGATGACCGTTCGCACCATTTCCGCTAGCACCACCAAGAAGATTGACAATAAATGCAGTCCTCCCAATTGCGGCAAATCCGCTTGCACCCAGCAAGATGTCCGTCGAACCGGTACCCAGCTGGACATGCGCGTCGAGAAGATTTCCCTGGCTGTCGCGACCATCGGTCCTTCCGGTCGGCAACTTCACCCCTCCAGCAATCGAGATGATATACGTACTCTCCATTCCGTGGCCGACATATGGCTTATAACGGGCGAGGAAGGCCACATCGCCAATGCCAAATTGGTTGCCGGTAACCAACTGTCCCTGACCTGAGACCTGTTCGGAATGACGACGCGGCACGGGAACGAGAGCGGAAAGCGAAACCGAACTTCCGAGGGCGTAAAAGAAAGAATACTGCTGGGTCAAATGCGTTTCCAATTCGCGGCTTGAATTAATGGTTTTTGAGCCGTCTTGGTACAGCGTCCCCACAGAAAGGTATCGTACATCGATACGCACCCCGGAAGATCCAACTTCGAGGGGTGAGATACCCTGGGCGGCGAGACAGAAGTCACATGCGTTGAATGTGCTCATGCCGTTCTGCCATTGCTGAGAAAATGTCAATCCGGGAACCAAGAAGAAGATGGTTGCCAGCATCCGAAATCTCAACACAATGTTCCGGGAGATCCAACGACTCAATTCTTGACTATCCGATAGATTCACAACGTTTGGCCATCAAGTGACGAAGACTCAGAGTTATACATCTGTATGTAGAAAGTAGGCTTTTTATCGAAGAAATTCCTCGCTGGCCGAACAAAATTATGCCTCGAATAATGGGGGATTATTTCCTGAAGAACGATCAATTTCGCGATTCTTTCATCTGTCCCAGTTGGCCCAGAGCATCTTTGAGACCCGTGGCAAGCTTTTCGGCGGAGCCGACTCCCCAATAATGGAGGAAAATGATCATCGGCCGTGCAGATGTCATATGGTGATGGATCGCTACGACGTTCAAATCATTTCTTCGAAGCGCCTTGAGAACGGGGGTTACTTCACTCTCCAGCATAGCGATATCGCCGGCAACCGCGGCCTTCTCGTCCGATCCAATGAATGCAGCCCAGGTATTCAGCCCCATTCTTGCATTGATCACCGCCCCCATATCTTTCACGTGCAGGTCATCGCGACCGATCGTAAATTTGAAGACGGGACCGATTTGCTCACCATCGTGACCCACAATGCCGTTCAGCTTTCCCGTATCCAATTTCCCTTCCAAAACTTGAGCAGCAACCTTTTCCGAAGTCTGGATTCCTTCTTCTCCACCGACCTTCCCGATGAGGTCAAGAGCAGGCTTAGCCTTCCGTGCAAGTTCCATCGGTTTCCCGTGCCCATGCACATGCATGTAGAAAATTTTTGGATGATCCCAGAAGAAATGATTATGCAGAGCAGTGACTTCCAACCCATTTTCGAGAAGAGCCGACATGACCGGATTCACTTCGTCCTGCAGCAAGACCAAATCTCCCATCATGACGTCCATGCCGTGATCACCCTTGGTCATTGCAAGCCATCCGCCAAATCCGAACGGCGTTGGAGTCGCGATCCCGGCAACACTCACATTGAGATCGGACCGGGGAATATTGATCTTGAACACCTTGTCTTTGAAGTCTCCTTTCTTCCCAAGGAATGTGAGAACGTCCTGATAATCGCCCGGAATTTGCTGAGCGTATCCAATCGAGAACAATAGCACAACCAACATTGCTTGTGTTCCTGATCGAAACAACCTTTTCTCTATTTCGCCTACCATATCACCCTCCTCTATAGTTTCTTACGTTAACGATAGTAGGGCCGAAACAATTCCCTAGTCCGTCAAACAGATCCCAGCCTTTGCAGTCTTCTTTGCAGAAATATTGGTCTAATTTGGCAGGAACTGGCGCAGCCCACTTCCAACATAGTGCGGTAACTACTGACCAACGCCAGCGTTCATCAGCTTCGGCCTCCGAGGCAACACAAGTGTTTCATCTCCCAGCAGATTCTCCAACACCCTGACGTTCACGGAATTCGGATGGAACTCTCCCCACCACCTTGCACACCTGTTGGCATCCAATGGAACGCCTACGACCGGAACACCGGCACGCATGCACATCCGCATCCCGTTCACTAATTCGGGAATGCAGGCGATTCCGAGGACCCCGACCTGTTTGCCTTCTTTCCGGAGCCGATTGAAAAGAGATTTCAGATTGGCTGTCATCCAAATGTAGGGTTTGACGCCGTGGCGTCTCAACATTTTCGATACCACATTCACTTCGCATTCCTCCGAACATCCCTTGCACATATAGTCGTCTCCACGCACGATTCTGCGGCAATCTGCGTTCAAATCGTGGAGACAGTGAGGAAGGAATGCAAGTCGCGTAGTGGTACTTCGAAAGGCGTGAATACTAGAACGGTTGATGAGCTCGATCTCGAGCATATACAGATGATATTGCCTCTCGCTGGTTGCCAGACCTTTGTCCCACGCTTGGAGAAGGCTAAGATCTCGTAGGTGTGTCTCGACTTTTGTTGTGTATTCAGAGAAGTTTTTGCTGAGTGCCCTAAGAAGAACCGATTCTACGCTGCTCTCGGTTGAAGCAAGGGAAAACCGATTCAGCCTCCGCTTGTTCTGACTCGTGCGTTGAACGATGGACAGCAACTTCGTGAGACTCTCACCGTGATCGAGAAACGAGCCGGCAATCGAACCGATCCTTTCAAAATAGGCATCGGAACTCGCGGTGGCATCCTGGAGAGAATATGTCTTGCCAATCAACGGAGCAGTGTCCATTCGAATCTCCCACAAATTCAATTACTTCTTGGCATCTTTCCCCATATACACCAACCGTATGTCTGCCTCCTTTGCGTATTCGCTGATTCTCTCGTCCCGGTAGAACTCTTTGTAGTAGATGGTTTGTATCCCGCAATTCGCAACCAGCTTGAAGCAGGTGAGACACGGTGATGCCGTGACGTACATTTCTGCTTCATCGATCCTGACGCCATTCTTGGCCGCTTGTGCAACCGCATTCGCCTCCGCGTGAACGGTTCGCACACAGTGTCCGTTTTCCATGTCGTGACCCGCGTCGTCACAGTGCGGTGCGCCACGGAGACTTCCATTATACCCCGACGAGAGGATCGTCTTGTCCTTGACGATCAAAGCACCGATGTGTTTTCGGTCGCACGTGCTCCTCGTCGCGACTTGCTCCGCAATATTCATGAAATACTCGTTCCAGCTTACTCTTATATCGCTCATAGATCACTCGAAGAAATGGTTGGTGGAAGTATAAATTGTGATTTCTATCGCAAGATGAAGCCGTGTCTGAGTGGATCCTCCGGATCAATGAGAAACTCGTTCCTACCGGTTATATGTGCAGTCCCTTCGACTTCCGGGATTACCGCCTCATAGTCGCCGAATCTTGTCGTCTCAATGACCCGTCCCGTAAAACGGCTGCCGATAATGCTCTCGATGACCATCGCCTGCATGAGACTTATTTCTTTTCTCGCAAAATGAATCGCCATTCGGCCACTCACACCTGTGCCCGTCGGTGAACGATCGACTTCTCCTTCGGCGAAGATGCAAACGTTTCGACTGTCGACGCCGGGAACCGTTGGCGGTGCAATGAATATTGTTCCGTAGAGAAAACTCAAATCCGGCTCGAACGGATGCGGAATCGTCCGGCTTTTCATAATGGCTCTTTTGATAGCCATCCCCTTTTCGATAAGCAAGCGGAATTCATCGGGTTTACATTTTAACCCGACTTGTTCGGCCTGAACATAGGCATAGAATGCTCCGCCAAACGCGAGATCATATCGAATCTCACCTAGTCCCGGCACGTCGATGATTTCATCGAGCGCCAGAACAAAGGATGGCACGTTGCGGAAGGCCACACTTTCGACGCTGCCGCGATTGATCTTTGCGTGCGCCGTTATCAATCCTGCCGGGCTATCGATTCTGACAACCGTGACCGGGTGTGTCAATGGAACAAGACCTGTTTCCACGGCCACTTTGGCAACTGCAATGATGCCATGGCCACACATCGAGCTGTAGCCTTCATTGTGAAGAAACAGCACTCCAAAATTCGCCTCTCGTGAGGTCGGAGGCGTGATAATGCATCCGTACATGTCTGCGTGGCCACGGGGCTCCCACATCAAGATTTTTCGAAGGTAGTCAAAGTGCTCTGCTGCATAACGCCTGCGGGCGAGGACTGTCTGTCCCGGCAATTCAGGATAGCCCGAAATGATGATGCGGAGAGGCTCTCCTGCGGCGTGTGCGTCAATGGTCGTGATACGCGGCCAATGGGACGGCGGCTTCCAGCCGTGGAGCGGTTGGATGAAATCCTCAGATGGAACTTCTTTGGCCATGATGTCGCTTTAGTCGTACCGATTTGGGTTGAGCAACGTGAGATCGTGAGACGGTTTCTGGCCCGAAACAATTTCTGCAATTAGTTTTCCAGTCACGGCTGAAAG
>JADGQA010000256.1 GCA_017882185.1 Bacteroidota bacterium | reverse complement strand
TTGATGCGCAAAAGGATTCGGATAGTTAAAGACATTAAGTAATCCCGGCTCGGTTTCAACCTTGAATGTCACCTGCCGGGCAGTCGTATCCGCAAAATTACCGGACGCGTCCTTGACCTGAACCGAAAGAGTGTGTTCCCCTTTTTGCAGATGCGGACGGTACGTCACGAGAGCTTTGTCAGGACCGCTACGGGATTCAAACAGACTGTCAGGATTGGTGCCCAGAGTCACGAGCTGATAGTCCATGATAAGCACGACGCTCGATGGATCTGTAACAGGCAAAGGGCCGCTGTCAAAAACGTCCACAATGATTGTCGGATTTGTCGAAACATAGTCGCCGTCGTAGACGGGCGTTCCGTCCACCGAAATCGTGAATGTGGGGTGGGCAGTGTCGGAGCGGACGAAAAGCGGAAGCGCCATCACGTTATTGCTTTTGTACAATTCATTGACCCGTTGTTGCGGGTCCACCTCAACGAAAAGAGTATTTAGGCCGCGCTTGCCAGTCGTAGGAAAAGTAAAGTTGGTTGTCTTGAAACTGTCGGGCGCGATCGTCCCGAGCAAGACCGAGTCCACCGTCTGGAGACCATACGGGCCAATCGATGTAAGTCTCATGAACACGCTATCTGCTGCTACAGATCCAACATTGTACACACTTGCCTTGACTATTGGGTCCGCCCCTTCCAGTACCGTGTCAGCTGAAATGGTGACGGATTGATAATTGACGGCAAGCTCCGCTGGTAGATCGACATTGACGCTCCAGTCTGTAAGTATAGGAGACGGCCCTCCTGCGTTTGTCGTCAAAGTGCCCAAGATCCTCAATTCCGGATAGAGCCTGGGTGAGTATGACGCGAGGCTGACGGTTGGACCTGTTTGGCCCCTGAGCAGCGTGTCAACATTGCCGGATGTCCGGATCCCCAACACACCCAGCGTCAATGCTGTCCCTGGCGGGGTTACACTGGAGAATGAGGCAGATTTCCAAGACCCTACGGGTCCTATTTTCGGCGATGTTACCGTTCCAACGCTCACTTTCCGCGTATACAAGGTGTCGAGTTCGACTTTCCCCGAGTATCTCCGTTTCCATTGTTCCGGAACTGTTCCTGGAATAGCTCCCTTTCTGCCAATGATGGCCCAACTGTCGCGATAACCAATGCTATCGATAAAAAGACTTCCGATCGAATGTATCGCTGCGAGGACAGGAGGGGTCAGATTGGCTGATCCTTCGTCGATAATCAGGTCAACCACCATTGTTCCAAATGGGAGCGCCGTCAGATAAGTCTGCAAAGATTCCGCCTGTGCACTGGAACCGAAGTTATCGAACACACGGATATCCTTGACTGAAATGTCTGTCGTATCGAACACGACGACGCTGTGTCCTCGACTAAATGTATTGGGAAGTACGTTTATGCCATTTATATTGACCGCACCAAATGTACCATCATCGAAGCCGGACGAAATTACCTGGAAGTCTATTTTCCTATCAGCAATTGTTACACCCTGATTGTAAACGTACTTCGCTCCCGCAAACGTGTGCTGGTTCCAAGCGGTCGAATCGCCCGGATGCCAACGTGTTACACCTACGCCGTTGAAGACAAAGCTTCCCAAAACTTTAGGCGTGGTCGAATTCGATATTCCCGCCCGCCAGAAGTAAACCTTTGAAGAAACAAGCGATGGAAGCGGGATTCTCGTGGACACAAAACCGAACGGCTCGGTGACACTGAAGGATGTTGAAAAGGCCTGCGTTGTATCGATTTCAACAGTCAACGATGGGTTGCCTTGAGACACCTTCTTGACCGGATTAAGGAACACAAGATCACTAGGCGGGGTTTCGTATCCGGGCAATGGCCTTACTATCTTGAGAGAACTTGAAAGCACGGCAACGGAATACGATCCAGCATTGTCGTCTGATTGGATTTCGGGGACTCGTCCATCCGGATTAAGTTGTATGCTGAAAGTGTGGTCGCCCGCACGATCTTTCGCGAGGTACGCAATTTCAAGGGTATCAAGAAAAAGGGGAAGCGCACGAACGAGTGTCGTGTCCGATGTTACACCGTTGTATGTATGCCGAATGTCGGCTTTCAGAGTGTCCGGGGTCACCCGGCCCGTATTCATATAAGGGACAATAAGCCTGAGAGAATCCTGATCGTCCGAGGGAAGCGATGGCGATGTCGAAACGGTGCTGGCATTGATCGCGAGGTTCGCTTTCTGAGGAATTGCCAGTTGGATTGCCGGATCACCGAGGAGAGAATTCGTCAACATCATAACGCGGCTCAACAGGTTGTCCGGCCCCCCCGTTTGACTCATTTCCTCAATCTTGCCAAGAAGATGTGCCTTTCCGATCTGGTACACCTGATTCTGCAGGAATTGTTTATAAAACAATGGGGGGAGCGTCAGGGCAATGGAAACGAATCCTAGCGCGGTATTTCCGATGTACGCGATGGCCGAGCCTTCAGGGTCGAGGGTGAAAAGTTCGCCAAAACATTTGATATCAGGCTCTGCAAACTTAGCTGTGGAACAGCCGAAGTCTGATATGAGCGGAAAACGGTTTCTCGTATTCTGCAGCTGGGTAACACTCCCTATGCTGTTATCCCAGGTTTGCGTCCCGCTGTGTCCAATATAGCTGATGAAGACTGCGCCGTTGTCGATGGCCTTCTGAAATTGATCGGCTGAATAAGGTCCAAAGTCGGTCTGGGGGTTCGACGTCTTGTAAAAATCCGACGCAATCCCTCCGATGGGAGCCGGATTCACCATCGAGGTGATGATGCTCTCATTTGTCTGTTTGAATGATTCGACTTGACCCGGAATACCCGGATCCCCCCCCGCAAAAAAAATGTAACGTTTGTTCCAATCGTCGTTCCTTCCGGCAATGTAGGATTGTACCCGTTGGTAATACCGCGTGAACTCTGCATTCGTATTGACCGGAATTCTGCCTATGTACATCTGAGGGATGATGGAGGAATCATCCAGCACCGCCAGCCAGGGATCGCTCACGGGCTCCCCGTACGTCGGCACGGAGTTGACAGGACGATTCTGGGGATTGGGACTCGCAACATAGGACTTGTAATCGTAGGTCCCGTCTCCCACCAGAAAAACGTAGGAAGGCATCGGCGCTTGCCACGCCGTAGTTGATTTGAGGAATTCGCGTATCGATTCACCCGTTGGATATCCAAAGCCGAACTCATTGAAGATGTCATCGACATCGACAATGGTTGTGCGCAGGTTGTACGTTGATCCGATGAATGCAGCATAGGAATTCGCGGTCGACTCGAACTGCTTCGACGTCACGAGGATGTAGTCTGCACCCCTCGATGGGTTCCGCAGGTTCGGAAAATTCTTGACCGCCATCGTCTGAGGCGATTTGACCTTCGCGACCTCCCAGAGCATATACCGGTCCCCGGGCGATACGGTGTCGGTGAAACTGAGGATGTACGGAGGCGCGCCTGATGGGGAAGCATTCGTGATCCGTTTCAAACCGGGGAAATACTTATAGACCACAATATCCTGGTTCCCAAGCCCGGTTACGACTACTGTCCTTATAGAAGAAGTGGTCAACCAAGGAAATCCGAAATTAAGCGTATCTCCCGATGCGACTAGATTTCTTGGGTATTCTACTTCCGCCCAGTCGAACCATGTCGCATTAACCGAGGATGGAGTCGGAAGCGAGTATACATGAACCACGTTCGTCCCATTCGACAACACTGCAATCGGCGCATCTGCCTGGAGCAAAATTTGCGGTGTTAAACCGGAATCATCGACTTTTTGCAGCGTATCGGATGCATTGATGCTCATCCGCATCTTGTAGCTCGGGATTCCAAAGGGCCACGTCGTGCTCGCACAACGGGCATAAACCCTGGCCGAAGGGTAGGCATTGGAAAGATTGGTTACTGGTACGCGTACATCGAAAACGCCTCCTGAATACAACCATCCCCATCCCCAAATATCACCGGAAGTCCATCGAGGATCCTGGCGAACCACCTGATTACTCCCGTCCGCAAACTGAAGCTCGTGGTTCTCTTCAATATGCGCGAGTTCTGTGTACCAGGAGAGGGAGTCCGTCGAAGCGGGGACAATACCGCTGGAATCCATTCTCAGACCCTTGATTCCTCCCCCCCACGTCAGCCAGTACGCGGAGGTGTCCGTGTAGCGGTTGAGGTACTCAGGATACTCGTCGTTGCTCGAAGGAATCGACCGGTAGTCTTTTGTGCCGTAGTTCCTCAACGCTGGAAACTCAATATAGTCGCCTTGCGAGAATAATCCGTTCTGTTCCCCTGCAATATAAAACGGAATCTCGATCCCCCGATTAAATAGGCGAAACGTCGTCGGATCGATCTGGCCCGCAGTGCTAACAAGAGCCTGTACATTCTGGAACGTTACCCGATATACGCCATCTTGTGCAATGCCGAGTTTAATCGCAGGGCTTCCCCATGGTATCCAGTTTCCTGTTGAATCGTTTTGTGCTAACTTTGTTTGTCCGATCACAGAAAGATCTCCGGCGTTTGCCACAAGACGCTTCAATACCGCGTCAAATTGCGGATCAGCCGATTTTGATACTGCCCCGGAGGATCCAACACCGCTTTGGAATTCCAGGCGGGCGTCGACAGTGCCGGTGAACCGATACCCGGAGGCTTGTTGTTGATACGGATTCACAATCAGGCGGGCAAGTTTGTATCCCCGGTACCACTCATAGCCTGTCACCCGCAGAACGGGATCCGTCGGCAACAGACCGACCTGGGCGAGCGTGCGATATACCGGTGCCATGCTTGACGAATCGTTCGCCGATTGATAACCTGTGACAACGACCGGATCATTCGGATTAGCGGCTGTCGTCCGAACGTTAATCGTTCCGACACGAAGTGTTGCATTCGGCGGGACTGCAAGACAGAATCCATACTGGGGAAAGACCGGTTTCGTTTGTATCACCCGGGCGCCATTGGCCAATGTCGCTGCGGCAGCTTGCGTTGCCGAAGTCAGCCCTCCCTTCTTCAAAGTAGAATTGATGGTAAGCGAGAGCGTCAGCCCCTTCCCATCATTTTGAGTCGTCACGGATCCCCATTCATAGTTTTCAACGATCGACTTTGGACTGTTTTGCGCAAGGCTGAATGTCCAAGGGAGAAACATAACAGACGCCGCAAGAATGAACACACGGAGAAGATTCACGCAACATGAGGCGGGATGTCCGTCCGAATTTCTTGC